>JBFWMN010000054.1:0-12101 GCA_050251555.1 Pseudobdellovibrionaceae bacterium
GCCAGATCCGACATTTGCCCCCGCATCTTTTTAAAAAGGATAACGAACTGATTTTAGCACGAATAAATCGCCCTGCCACGTGCCGATGCAGCAAATTTTGGGTAAGGCCCTTGCACATATATCCCCTTCCTTTAAAGATAAAGACATCATGAGTGATGACTTATTTTCCGTAGCTGAGACGCGCACCAACGCCCCCGAGATGAGCGTTTCCGATCTGGCACTTTCTTTAAAAAGAACCTTGGAAGATGCATTCGGACGCGTGCGCGTGAGAGGCGAGCTTTCCCGCGTCAAAATTCACTCATCCGGACATCTTTATTCCGATCTCAAAGATGAAAATGCCGTCATCAATGTGATTTGCTGGCGCGGTCAGCTCGCCACTTTAAGCATCCGCCCCGAAGAAGGGCTGGATGTGATTTGTACAGGCCGCATCACGACATATCCTGCCCGATCAAATTACCAGATGATCATTGAGGAAATGGAGCTGGCAGGCGAAGGCGCACTTCTCAAAATGCTGGAAGATCGCAAAAAGCGTCTGGCTGCAGAAGGGCTGTTTGATCCTTCGCGCAAGAAACAGCTTCCCTATTTACCTGAGACGATCGGGGTTGTTACATCCGAAACGGGTGCCGTGATCCGCGATATTCTGCACCGTATTTCCGACCGCTTCCCCGTCAAAGTCGTACTGTGGCCCGTGCCCGTTCAGGGCGAAGGGGCTGCTGCCAAAATCGCAGCAGCCATTCGCGGCTTTGAGAAACTGGCGCCCAAACCCGACCTTCTGATTGTCGGGCGCGGCGGCGGCTCATTGGAAGATTTGATGCCCTTTAATGATGAGGATGTCGTGCGGGCAGCAGCCGAAAGCACAATCCCTCTTATATCCGCCGTGGGCCACGAAACGGATACAACGCTGATCGATTTTGCTGCTGATAAGCGCGCACCCACCCCGACAGGTGCTGCCGAAATGGCAGTTCCCGAGCGTTTGGCCCTCCTGTCATTTGTTGCGGATGCAGGGGCGCGTGCGGCAAACGCCTTGCGGCGGAAGGTTGCAGAAACGGCAACGCGCTTAGAGGCGCAAGTTGCAAGACTCGGCACGCCCGAGCGTCTATTAGAGACAAAAACCCAGCGACTGGACCAGATTGCCGACCGACTTTCGCATGTTTTCAGCAATAATCTTCATGCCAAACACAACCGCCTGATGGCCTTGGGTGCACAGCTCACCCATCCTAAGGAACGCCTGAACTTTGCCGCACAACGGCTAGAAAACGTGGGGGCGCGCCTTCTTGAAAAAGGGCCGAGCTTAACGGATCGCTCCGAAAAAGAGCTCAATCAGCTCTCCCGAATGCTGGAATCGCTCTCCTTCAAGTCTGTTTTGCAGAGAGGCTATGTCGTTGTGCGCGACGCAGAAGGGAAAGCCGTGACAAAAGCGGACTCTGTTTTGAAGGGCCAAAAATACGATTTGGAATTTGCCGATAACGGCAAAGCAAGCGTTGAGGGACAATAAGGGGACACAAAGACCCATATTTTCCTTTTTTGCAGCACTTTTATGCTATAATGGAAGAGTATCATGCGCGAAAACATAAGTGACATGCTGCGACGCGTCGGTGTCGATTACCCGCTTGGGCCTTATCAGACACAACCATGGTCGCATATGGATCTGGACAGTGGTCAAACCTGTTCGGCAGAAGTGCGTATGTCTTACGACGGCACGGACTTCGAAGCCGAGCTGCAAATGATGTATGACGTGCCCCCTGCCGGAAAGCCTCCTTTAGAACAACTCATGTGGTTCCGCGCAGCAACCCAGAAGGACGGCCTTTGGGATATCACGCATTTGAAAATCCGCAATGAAGATAAAATGGGCGCGATTTACGGGGCTGAAGAAAAAGCCTGCCAGCTTTTTAAAGCCTGCGTGCAAAAAATGGTTCAGGGTGAAATGCCCGACTTTGACACGCTAATGGAAGAGATCTTTAAGGAAGATGAGCGCTTTGCAGGCCGCCGCAGCGGTGGTGCAGGCAAGGCCCCGAAAATTCGTCCGCAGCAATTGCTCGACATGAAAAAAGGTGCAGGCTTTTAAGCCTCAAGATACGGGCGTTTCCGCCTTGTAAGTTCCGACCACCCGCACATCTTTGGCAAAGAATGACAGCTCCTCAAGTGCCAGCTTGACAGGACGATTGTCGGGATGACCTTCAATTTCCAGATAGAAAAAAGCGGTTTGAAAACCCGGCCCGATATAGCTTTCCAGTTTTGTCATTTGCACATTATTTGTCGCAAAGCCGCCCATCGCCTTATACAGCGCTGCGGGAATGTTGCGCACCTGAAAGAACAGGCTGGTTTTCAAGCCCTTTTCATCAGCGGAAAAGTGTAATGGATCGCGCGCGAGAACGACAAAGCGCGTGGCGTTATGATCTTCGTCCTGCACATTCTCGCGCAATATTTCCAGACCGTATATTTCAGCAGCCAGTGACGAGGCAATCGCACCGATGCTAGTATCACCAAGCTCAGCCAATTCCTGCGCAGCACCTGCCGTATCGGCGCGCACAATCGGTTTTGCACCCAATTCCTTAATCAGTTTACGACATTGCGGGATCGCATGGACATGCGAATAGATTTGCTTAATGTCAGAGAGCTTCGCACCCTTCATACCCATGAGGGTGTGGCGGATCGGCAGATAATGTTCGCCGATAATTGTCAGATTAGAGCGCGGCAAAAGATGGTGCACGTCCGCAACACGGCCTGCCAACGTGTTATCAATCGGGATCATGGCCAAATCGACCGACCCGTCTTCGACCGCGGCAAATGCACCTTCGAAGGTTTCGCAAGGGACCGTTTGAATTCCCGGAAATTTTTCACGGGCGGCTAAATCAGAGTAAGCCCCGTGTGCGCCCTGAAAGGCTATTGTCTTTGCAGTTTGTGTCATTCCTTTTTATTGCCCCGTTTTGGCCCGAGATGCAAACCGCATTTTTAAACCTGCGGGGCATAACAGGGGATTCTTGCTAAGAAATTGCGCTCAAAGCAGTTGCAAGGCAGCAGCAGGAAGAGTAAAAAGGGCATGTATTTGATCCCGACTTGTCGATCAATTGTTTACCGCCTGAAATCAAACACTTAAAAAGCAAAAACGAAAACGCCATGAAAGACCTCGAATTTAACAAGATCTTCGCTTCCATTCTTGTCGCCGGAATTATTGCCATGCTGGCAGGATTTGTTGCCGAACTCGCCGTTCATGACGCAGAGCTGGAAAAAGACGCGGTCGCGATTGAGGGTGCCGCATCGGTAGGCGGGGCAGTTGCCAAAGAAGACAAGCCCGAACCCGTTCTCCATCTTGTTGCAACGATTGACCCTGCTGAAGGCGCAAAAGTCGCCAAAGTGTGTATGTCTTGTCACAGTTTTGAAGCCGGTGGTGGAAACGGTATCGGCCCGAATTTGCATGATGTTCTCGGTCGTAAAAAAGACGTGGTCGCCGGATTTGATTACTCGGGCGCCCTTCTGGCTCAAGGCGGCGATGTCTGGACGTATGAAGAACTGAACAAATTCATCTACAAGCCGAAAAAATATGCACCGGGCACAAAGATGAATTTTATCGGTCTGAAAAAGGCCGAAGACCGCGCAGCCATTCTGGCCTATCTGCACTCGCTGAACGGTGGCGCATTACCGTCTGATGCCGAGATCGCCAAAGAAAAAGCCGATCTGGCCCCAGCCGAGGAAGAGGCAGCAGCACCTGCAGAAGGTGAAGCCGCAGCTCCCGCTACTGAGGCCCCATCTGAGGCTCCTGCCCAATAAGGATTTTTAAATGGTCACCACGCTCACCCTTCCCAAATGGTACGATCTTCACGTCCATTTGCGTCAGGGTGTGCCGCTTAAGGCCTACATTAAGGCCCAGCTTGATATGGGCTGCACGGGCGTTCTTGCCATGCCTAACACCCAGCCGCCTGTTGCCAAAATTCTAAAGAAGGATGACGGGCCCTACTGGAGCATCGAATCCTATCTGGAAGAAATCAAACGCGCAGGCGGCGATAAATTCACCGAAGTCATTGTTCCGCTGTATCTGACCCGCTCCACCACACCCGAAATGATTATCGAGGGCGCACGCCTCGGCATTTTAAAGGCCTGCAAATATTATCCGCCCCACGGCACAACAAATGCCGATCACGGCGCACCGTTCGATTTTTTCATTCAAAATGGCGTGTTCGAGGCCATGGCGGAAACCAGCACGGTGCTCTGCGTTCATGGTGAAAAGCACGGGCTGAAAGGCTCCGCCTACTTTGATGCCAAGGACAATGCCGAAACGCTCTTTTACAAAGAAGAGATGCCGCGCCTTGTCGATACATTGCCGCGTCTGCGCGTTGTTGCCGAACATATTACCACCAAAGTGGCAGCCGATTTTGTTAAAAACGCGCCTGCCACTGTCGCGGCAACCATCACGCCGCAGCATCTTCTTTATACGGTCGGTGACCTTATTCAGGGATTGAAGTACCATCTCTACTGTCTACCCGTCCTTAAATACGAAGAGGATTTTCAGGCGCTGCGCCAAGCCGCGACGCAAGACCAGTCACGCAAGTTTTTTGCAGGCACGGATTCAGCCCCTCACGCCCTTAAAGCCACGGAATGCGGATGTGCCGCAGGGTGCTTTACGGGCGGCATTGCTCCGCAGCTTTACGCTCGCGCCTTTGAAGAGGCGGGTGTCCGACTGGATACCGCCCAAGGTGAGAATGCCTTTCGCGCCTTTCTTTGTGAAAACGGCCCGCGCTTTTACCGCCTTCCTATCCCGGTCGAGACTTTCGTCTTGGAAAAAGAGCCGCAGGAAGTCAAGCCTTTGGAGACAGGTGAAGGCGCACGTATTACACCTTTACCCCTCGGCCTAAACGAGCCATTGATGAAATGGTCGATCGGCGGCAAGGGCTCGGGCCTCTCATTTTAAGAGAAAATTTCTACGCTCTCGTCACGAAATCTTAATAAAAAATAGATACAATTTTATCTATTCTTGCCTCTGGCCGGCAGAGTAAAGCCTTGCTACCATTGAAAGGATATTTGACGGGGCCTCTTGATTGCCCTCCCGCCTTAAACATGAACGTGAAATCGCCACATTCCGCCCTTATGGGTATTTTCAGAGGACGCCGTGTCTTGACCAACGAAGACATGGCGAATGCCGCGTTCGGCAGCGATGGCTATACGCCCACACCGCAAATCTGGAAAAGCAAAGTGAGCTGGCGCATCGCGATTGCGGTCTTTGTCACGATCATGTGCGTGCAAGGCGGCATTTTGGCGCTGACCTTAAAAGATTTCGAGCAAAGCAGTCTTGATGAGTTGGTTTCGGTTGCCGAAGCCGCCATCTCGAACGCGATTGATAAGGACAGCAAGGGCGACTTCCCTTTTGATGAAGAGCGGGTCAATCGCATTATTACCCAGACACCGATCAATGGTTTCTCACTTTATAACAAGGATTTCGATCTTATTGATTTTCGTGGTGAACCGCCTACCCTCTCGCTGGATGCCGACCGCGATTTATCCAAAACCTATCGCTCCGAAGACGGCATGGTTTACGAAACTGTCTTTCGTTCGGGGCAACTCAATGGTCTTCCTTATTATATGAGCGTGCGCCTCAACGCCCGCGAAGCCGCTGACAAAACCTACGTCTTTATCCGACAGTCACTGATGATCATGGCGCTGATGTCGGCTCTTGTCACAATTGTCATTATGGTGACGCTGGGGCACTGGCTGCTTGAGCCGCTCCTCTTCTTAAATGCCAATTTGAAGGCGGCTGCCGCCTCACCCGAGAACCCGCCGATCCCGCGCTCTCCTTACAAAGAAAAAGACGATATGGGCGCGGTGATTGTGATGGCCCAGCGCCTTATCAAGCAAAACGCCAAAAATATCCGCGAGATCAAATCCCGTGCGCAGGACCAGATTCATAAGCTTGCTTACTTCGACACTCTTACAGGCCTTCCCAATCGCACGAATTTTATCGAGAAGCTGACCGCCTTTACCCAACGTTCGGAAAACAGCCCCTTTTCGCAAAATACGCGTTGTGCCGTGGTGGCTCTGGACCTTGACCACTTCAAAGATATCAATGATTCCATGGGCCATAGTGTTGGTGACGCCATTTTAAAAGCGGTCGGGCAACGCCTCATTTCATCCCTTCCCGAGACTGCGATTATTGCCCGTTCGGGAGAAGACGAATTCGCGATTGCCATGCCGCTGGTCGGTAATATCAAGTCGGCGCGTCAAGTGGCCGAGCGTGTCCAGTCCGTTGTGCGCTCTGCCCCTTTCACAGTCTTTAATGAGAATTTTCAGGTTCGTTGTTCAATCGGGGCCGCAACATTTCCCGATGACGGAAAAGACCCTGATCAGGTCTTGAAAAATGCCGATATTGCGCTGAACCGCGCCAAGGAAGACGGGCGCGATGTCTTGCGCGAATACCTCGAAGACTTTGACCGACTGGTGCAGGCCCGCTTCCAGTTGTTGCGCGATCTGCGCGACGCGCTCGAACATAAACAGCTTCTTGTTTATTATCAGCCGCAGCTTGATTTGAAGAGCGGCAAGATTATCGGTGCCGAGGCACTGATGCGCTGGTGGAAACCTGATGACAGTAAAGAAGGCGGGCGCTTTATCTCGCCTGCCGAATTTATTCCCGTTGCCGAACAATCAGGGCTGATTGTCCCGATCGGCGAATGGGTTCTGAGAGAAGCCTGCCGCACTGCCAAAGAATGGCACAAGCAGGGCCTGAATATCCGTATTGCCGTCAACGTCTCGGGCGCACAATTCCATCAGGGCGACTTGGTTGCCGTCACGCGCTCCGTTCTCGAAGAAACGGGAATAGAGCCGCATCTTCTTGAATTGGAAGTGACCGAAAGCATCTTTATGGACGATGTCACACACGCCATTTCCGTCCTCCAGCAACTTCACGCGCTAGGGATTGAGCTGGCAATTGACGATTTCGGCACGGGCTATTCCTCGCTTTCCTACCTTCGCCAATTCCCGATTGATCGCCTGAAGATCGACCAGTCTTTCATTCGCAATGCGCTGAACGATACGGATGATGCCTCAATCGCACGCACGATTATTACACTTGGTCATTCGCTTAATTTGAAAGTTATCGCCGAGGGTGTTGAAACATCCGACCACGAAAAATTCCTCAAAAAAGAGGGCTGTGACGAAGTACAAGGCTATCGCTACTGCAAGCCTGTCACGGCTTACGATCTGGAACAATTTGCTAAAAAATATAACGGTAAGCTCTCTTTCTTTGATAAAGCCTGATAGGGCCTTGCATGGCGCAACCGCCCAAGCTAATGATAGGCTTGAATGATGAGCACGACACAATCCCAACCATCCGATAATCCCGATCAGGCTTTTTCGATTTACGCCCTGACCTCTTCGCATGCCGATGCGGTGGGTCTGCGCGGTCGCGTTTCTGTTCCGGGTGACAAATCCATTTCCCACCGCGCCATGATGCTGGGGGCAACCGCCGCGGGCGAAACGCTGGTCACGGGTCTCTTGGAATCCGAAGATGTGATGTGCACGATTGCCGCTCTCAAGGCATGTGGCGCGCAAATTGAAAATGACGGCGGCTTGTGGCGCGTGATCGGTGTCGGCGACCAAGGCGGCTTTACCAGCGCGACAGAACCGCTGGATATGGGCAATTCCGGCACTTCCACACGCCTGCTACTTGGCCTGTTTGCCGGCTATAATATAAGTGCCTGTTTTCATGGCGATGCCTCGCTGACCAAACGACCGATGGGCCGCGTCACCGACCCGTTGTCACGTATGGGCGCAGAATTCATAACACGCGAAGGTAAACTCCCGCTGGCCCTGAAAGGCTCAGACCAGCTTCGGGCAATTGAGTATGTTCTTCCCGTTGCCTCTGCTCAGGTGAAATCTGCGATTTTACTGGCGGGCCTGAATGCACACGGCATAACCCGCGTCACCGAAAAAGAACCGACCCGCGATTATACCGAAACCATGCTGCGCGCATTCGGCGCAACCGTTGACGTTGAAGGCGAAGTGATCTCAATTGAAGGCGGACAAAAATTGACGGGATGTTCCGTCACGGTTCCAGCCGACCCCAGCTCCGCAGCCTTTCCTGTTGTGGCTGCGCTCATTACGCCGGGTTCCGACATTACGCTGTCCAATATCGGGATGAATGAACGCCGCAGCGGGCTTTATGAAACGCTGATCGAAATGGGTGGAGAAATTGAAATCGCCAACCGTCGCACCGTGGGCGGTAACACCATTGCCGATTTGCGTGTCAGGCATTCGCAACTGAAAGGTGTGACCGTTCCCCCCGAACGTGTCCCAGCCATGATCGACGAATTTCCCGTTTTTGCGGTTGCCGCGTCTTTTGCGGAAGGTGAGACGTATATGTCAGGCCTTGAAGAATTGCGCGTGAAAGAAAGCGACCGCCTGAAACTGACCGCCGAAGGTTTAAAAGCCTGTGGTGTGGAGTGCGTTGAAGGTGAAGACACATTGCTGGTTAAGGGCACGGGCGAAGCCCCTCAAGGCGGCGGCTTTATCACGACAGCCCTTGATCACCGTATCGCCATGTCGTTTCTGGTGATGGGATGTGCCGCAAAAACCCGCGTGACAATCGATGATTCACGCGCCATTGCGACAAGTTTCCCGAATTTTGTCTCGATGATGCGCGAGATTGGTGCGCATTTTGAAGGTCCATCGGGTCGCGAGAATGCGGATGATGAACTTGAACTGATATTGACCGAGGAGAATGATTTGAAAGACGAGATCATTCGCCATCTGGATTAAGAAAAAAATGCCCAAGATGTTTCGTTCCCAAGACAGATTTCCTTTGAAGCGTTATGCGCAACTTCACGACACGCCGATCGTGATTGCCATTGACGGTCCGACCGCCAGCGGGAAGGGCACATTGGCTGCTAAAATCGCCGAGCGTCTGGGGTTTGCTTATATGGATACGGGCGCGCTTTACCGCGGTGTCGCTAAAACCGCACTTGATAACGGACTGGAAACAGGCTCGGAAAAAGATGCGCTTAAAGCCGCCGACATCTTAGCCAAAAACTATTCTCCCGACCTGCAAAACGATCCCGCCCTTCGTACCGAAGCCGTGTCGAAGGCCGCGTCCGAAGTGGCGGCATTTCCGAAAGTGCGTGAGAAGCTTTTGCAAATTCAAAAGGAATTTGCCGCCCATCCACCCGCCACGCACAATGAAGCCGGTCTCAAAGGGGCCGTTTTGGATGGGCGCGATATCGGCACGGTGATTTGTCCCGATGCACAGATCAAACTCTTTATTGAGGCTTCTGCTCAAATTCGTGCGGCACGCCGCGTAAAACAGCTTGCCGAAAAAAATGTCGATGCCGATTTTGATGATGTTCTCAAAGAGCTGATAATTAGAGACGGACGCGATAAAAGCCGTAAAGTCGCCCCAACCGTTCCTGCAGAAGATGCGTTTATACTCGATACGTCCGAAATGAATGCGGCGCAGGTTCTCGCACATGCCCTTGATATTATTCGCGGCTATATGATCGGCGCGATTGCGTCTGCCGCATCCTAAATCCCAATTTTTCCTTGCATTTTTCATCCACAGGGTGCAAAACCCCACTCTTAAGCCGCATCTGTTTGCAAGCCGCGGGCACGAACCCCGGGACAACGGCTGGCCTGATACGGACTTTGATTAAGACAAGGAAACTTTAAACTATGGCTAATGTAGCTTCTAACCTCCAAGACCGCGAAGATTCTATGGAATTTGCGGCACTGCTGGGAGAAACCCTCTCTGCAGACAAACCTATCGAACGCACCGTCGTTCACGGACGCGTTGTCGCAGTCGACAGCGAGTTCGCAATCATCGATGTCGGTCTCAAATCCGAAGGCCGCGTCCCTTTGCGTGAATTCACAACTCCCGGTCAGGCGCCTTCCGTTGCCGCTGGCGATACCGTTGAGGTTTTCGTCGAGCGTGTTGAAGGCCGCGACGGCATGACCATGCTGTCTCGCGAAAAAGCCCGCCGTGAAGAGGTCTGGTCTGATCTCGAAAAATCCATGGATAAAGGCGAGCGCGTCACAGGGATCATCTTTAACCGCGTTAAAGGTGGCTTCACTGTTGATCTGGGCGGCGCAGTTGCGTTCTTGCCCGGCTCTCAAGTCGATATCCGCCCCATCAAGGATGTTTCTCCTTTGATGGATACACCGCAACCTTTCCAGATCCTGAAAATGGACCGCGCCCGTGGCAACATCGTTGTTTCACGTCGTGCCATTCTGGAAGAGAGCCGTGAAGAAGTCCGCAACGAAATTCTTGAAAACATCTCCGAAGGCGCAGTCCTTGAAGGTGTTGTCAAGAACATCACCGATTACGGTGCGTTCGTTGATCTGGGTGGCGTTGACGGTCTCCTCCACGTCACAGACATTTCCTGGAAACGCATCAACCACCCTGATGAGGTTCTTTCTGTCGGTCAAACCATTGAAGTTCAGGTTATCCGCTTCAATGAAGACACAGGCCGTATCTCTCTCGGTATGAAGCAGCTCGAACACGATCCTTGGGATGGTTTCGAGAAGAAATACCAGGTTGGCTCTCAATTCAAAGGCCGTGTTACGAATGTGACCGATTACGGTGCGTTCGTTGAACTCGAGCCCGGCATTGAAGGTCTCGTTCACGTTACAGAAATGTCCTGGACCAAGAAAAACGTCCACCCGAACAAGATCGTTGCTCCCTCACAGGAAGTTGACGTTCAGGTTCTCGAGATCGACACCGACAAGCGTCGTATCTCGCTTGGCATGAAACAAACTCAGGAAAACCCCTGGAATGATTTCGCCAAGAACCACAAAGCCGGTGACATTGTCGAAGGCCCGATCAACAACATCACCGAATTCGGTATGTTTGTCGGTCTCGACTCTGAAATCGACGGTATGGTTCACCTATCTGATATTTCTTGGGACGATTCCAGCGAAGATGCTCTCAAAGCCTATAACAAGGGCGACACTGTCAAAGTGAAAATCCTTGATATCGATGCCGATAAAGAGCGTGTTGCACTGGGTATCAAGCAACTCTCAGCCGATCCGAACGAAGGCGCGATGAGCGGCATGTCCAAAGGTGCTGTTGTTACATGTACAGTAACAGCCATCACCCCGACAGCCATCGAAGTGCAGATCAATGACGGCGCAACAGGAACAATCAAGAAAGCTGACCTTTCACGTGAGCGTTCCGAACAGCGTACAGATCGCTTTGCCGTTGGTGAGAAAGTCGATGCGAAAATTATCGCAACCGACAAGAAAACCCGTACGGTTCAGCTCTCGATCAAAGCCCGCGAAATCGATGAAGACAAGCAGGCTCTGGAAGAGTTCGGTTCAACAGAAAGCGGTGCATCACTTGGTGACATCCTCGGCGCAGCCTTGAAAGAAAAAGGCGAAGACGAAGGCGCAGCTAAGAAAGCACCTGCCAAAAAGGCCGCCAAGAAAGACTAATCTTTCAAGGACATTATAAAGATTTGAAGAAACCGGGCTCATGCAGTCCGGTTTTTTTATTGTTTCCTTGACAACGCCATACACAAATATGTAAATATGTCCCCCCAAAAGGGAGAGTGTGATGCGTTTTATCTTTATCGGTTCGAATGAGAACCCCAATGCGGGCTTTCGCGACTATGCGATGAGCCTTGCTTTTGAGCTGCAAGGCATGGGTGCTCAGGCGCTGGCCTGCAAGATCAATGGCAACCCGGAGCGTGAAGGCGGTCTGGCTGTCCTTGAACCTAACAACATCTCCTATTCCGTTCTTCCTGCTTATGACGCACAAAAATTACTGGAGGGCCTGCCTGCCGATGAACCTTGCGTCATTTTAGGACTTGGCGACCCGACCTTTGAGGCCTTATGCGAGGTCTATAATCAAAATACCCGCGACGATGTCTCTTTCGGCTTTGTCTCGCATCTTCTGGAGCCGTCGGCGCAAACAGCCCTTGAAACCCGTCACATCACGGCTTTCACCCGCTCCACAGATGTCGACCCTGCTGTAGATCATGTGCATCTTGAGTCCGTTCCCCACACTGCCACAGCGGAAATTTTGAAGTTTCACGGCGGTGAACTCGTCAAAAACGGAGATGAGCGTATCGCGGAGATCATCAATCTGAAAAAAGCCTTCGCCGTTGCCGTTTTAAATGCGGGCTTTG
>JBFWMN010000055.1:0-11814 GCA_050251555.1 Pseudobdellovibrionaceae bacterium
CTACCCTACATACGCATAGGCATGAGTTTCAGTTCATATGATTTTTGAAAAAAGTTTTCTTGCCTGTGACATTTCAGGCTGAGTCGTAAAAGCCCTATTAGAGGCCTATTTATTGGAAATGGCGCACCCGGCAGGATTCGAACCTGCGACACCTGGCTCCGGAAACCAGTGCTCTATCCCCTGAGCTACGGGTGCGTACATAGATAGATATGCGCACCACTTAAAGCAGCTTATGAGCGTCTAATCAAGCAGCTTCCTCGGCGGCAGGCGTTCCCGTCAATTGCAGAAAGATATCCTCAAGATCGCTCTCTTCGGTTGAGACATCGACGATATTATAGCCCGACTGATTGAGCAGATCGATGAACTCTCCCACCATTTGCTCTTTGGGGGCGTAACGTAAGACAAGTGTGCGTTTACCCTCACGTGTCGCGTTCATCTCCAAAAGACGTTTGGGAATTTCGGTAACCTCGCGGTCCAGACGGAAACGCACTTCCTTATTCTCAATATGCGAGAGCAGCGTTTCCTTATCTTCGTTGGTAACGATTTGCCCGTGATTGATAATGGCGATGCGGTCGCACATTTCCTGAGCTTCTTCCAGATAGTGTGTGGTCAAGAGGATGGTTGTGCCCTGATCGCGTAATTGTTTCACATTTTTCCAGAGCTGCTGTCTAAGCTCCACATCCACACCTGCAGTCGGTTCATCCAACACCAAAATGGGCGGGTTATGGACCATGGCTTTGGCAACCATCAAACGGCGGCGCATCCCCCCTGACAGCGAGCGCGTATAGGCATCAGCCTTATCTTCAAGACCGACCATTTTTAAAAGCTCCATCGTGCGGCGTTCAGAAGAAGGTACGCCGTACATGCCGGCCTGAATATCAAGCAACTTGGCAGGCGTAAAAAACGGGTCGTAATTGATTTCCTGCGGCACGATACCGATAGAGGCCTTAGCCTGACGGGGGTCCGTATCAATATCGCTTTCCCAGATTTTGACCTGCCCGCCCGTTTTCATGACCAATCCCGCCATAATATTGATCAATGTGGATTTACCCGCGCCATTCGGCCCAAGTAATCCGAAGATTGACCCTTTGGGGATCGAGAGCGATACGCCTTTCAGCGCTTTTTTCTCAGGCGAGCGGCCCGAGGCAGCATAGGTTTTTTCAAGATTCTCAATCTCAATGGCAAATTCAGGCATGGCTTTCCTTATAGGGGTCCTTATACATTTTAAGTCTTCACATATATGGGGCGGAATGAGGCGCGTCAAAGCCCTTTCACGATATAAATTATAAGTTATTGATTTTATATCATTATCAGGAATAGTTTTCGCACAATCTCACCCTCTGGTAAAGTATGCGTTATGGTAACAACACGCGAGCGCAAAACACAAACTGACGGTGGCTTTACAGGCCTTTTCATGTTGAGTACAGCGATGCGCCGCCCCGACTTCACTTCCATTGAAGCCTATCTGGGTAATGAGAGCGCCGCCAGCGCTATTCAGGATGCGCGCCGATCCACGCAAAATGAAGCCGAAACGGCATCGTCTTCATCTTCAGCTTCGCGTTCCTCTTCTGCTGCCGACCCGCAGGGCGAGACAAATACGCAAGCACAAGCAACACTGACACAGGATTTCAGCGGCGCCCGCGGCGATTTAAGTGCGGCCCGCGAAGGTCGTGTCATTGTCTGGGGAGATTCCATTGCCCGAGGCTTGGCGGGGCACTTAAGCGCACAAGGTGGTGTCGTCAATATTGGTCGCGATGGCGCCGGGCTTTTGGCCCCCACCCAGACACGCAGCCTATCCGAAGTACCAGGCGGTTTGCATCGGGGCGATACGGTGGTCATCAGTATCGGCACGAACGATATCGATGCGATCAAAAATGGCGGCGAACGTGCACTCGCCCGTTTCGAGGCCGCATTGACCGAACGCATTGACGCAATCAGAGCCGCAGGCGCCACGCCTGTTCTGCTGGATGTCCGCAATACGACAGGCGGTTACACAGGCGGCAGCGATATCTGGCAGTCAAATGACTATGTCACGGGATGGAACAGAACGGCTGAAAGGCTCAATCGCTTTTTCACGGCATATTCCAGCGAAAACGGCATTGCATATGTGCGCACCAACCACGCGACAGAAATTTCCAGCGACAATCTGCACCCGAGCAGTCAAGGCTTTGGTCAAATAGCACGTGCGCTTACTTTGGGTTAAGCGGTTTCGCTTCGAAACGTTCCCGCGTCTCCCAGATACGCATGAACCCCTTTTTCCAAGAAGGCCATTGCAGATTCATCATTTTTGAGCTTAGCGTTCCAGTAAGCCAACGAGAGCGCGGTAATCATATGCTCGTGCGTTTCGCGTAAAGGATTATCTTCGAGCTGACCCCTGGAGCCGTTATAGACCATATGGTCGCCGCCCTCCAAAATCAGCAGATGTTTTTCGGGTGATCCCGAATGATCCCATACAGGCAAACGTGCGCGGTAGTCAAAATGCTCAACAGGGGAATCGTCTTTCGTACCCGTCATATACATCAGCGGCAAATCCATGCTTTGAAACAAAGCTGTCGGGTCACCTTTGTATAAGTGCCCCATCGGCACAAAGCTGTAGAGCATGCCCGCCTGAAAGCGATCTTCCTTGAAAGAGACAAGATTATCATTTTCATCAGGGAAAAGCTGGCCTGCCATGACTTGCGTCGTGAGCGCGCCGAATGAGTGACCCGACATGCCTATACGGGCAGGGTCAATCCATTCCGATCCCTCGATTTTATTGAGATTATCTAAGATGAAAGGCACATCCATAAAGCGATTCAGTGTCGCAGAGCGGGGGATGTGGCTTTTGCGGATATTGTCCCACGGGTGACCTTCTTTTCCCTCCCACAAAATACTGTCGGTGCCGCGATGCTGGATATGCAGTACGGCAAAATCATTTTCTGCCAGAGCCCGTGCAATGAATCCTGCCCCATCGCGTGTGCCGCCAAGCCCGTGCGACCACACGATAAGAGGCTTTTTGGCAAGCCCTCCT
This sequence comes from Pseudobdellovibrionaceae bacterium, assembly GCA_050251555.1. Taxonomy (GTDB): domain Bacteria; phylum Pseudomonadota; class Alphaproteobacteria; order Micavibrionales; family Micavibrionaceae; genus UBA2137. The sequence goes on from JBFWMN010000055.1 coordinate 3,011, forward strand.
TCGGGCAAATAGAGCTTGTAGGGAACAGGACGATTATCCCTGTCGGAATCTTCCAAAACCCCGCGTTTCAGCGTGACACGGTGGGGTTCTTCCACAAGAAAAGGCAGTGTTTGCGAGCTATGTGTTTTGGTCATATCAGCCATTCGAATAAACAACTTTATTTTTTACAAAGATAAACTTAAGACTAACCGTGTGAACCGGGCAACGGCGCTAATATAGGGTGTGCTGTTGTAAAGGTCACGATTTTTCCCCCTCCCCCACAGGAAAAGGTTTGGATCACCGGATGACATAAATCCGGGGTCCAACTCCTTTTCTGTTTTTTTGCACCATACGCTTCTAAAAAACATCTTTCCGTCTTGCGGGCTGGTTGTGTTTTCGTGTATCTGGATGTACGTTTTATGCCGTGCTGAATTTTTTCAGCCTTATCGCGCATAACCACTTGATAGATTTAAAGCAATAATACGGATACCCCGATATGAAATTTGTGATGCCTCTCCTTGTGTTTCTCGGCTTACTGGCCCTTGGGTTAAACCCCGCACTGGCTGACCAGCCCAAACCTTATGAGCTTCTGTTACAAGAGCCTGCCACACCCGTTGCCGAGCGCATCGCCGAATTCCACAATCTGCTGCTCTACATCATTACAGGCATTGTCATCTTTGTTCTGGCCCTGCTGCTGTATGTGGTGATCCGCTTTAACGCACGCGCCAATCCCGTGCCTTCCAAGACAACACACAACACGCTTCTCGAAGTCATCTGGACGGCTGTCCCCGTTATTATCCTGATCGTGATTGCCATTCCGTCCTTCAAACTTCTCTACTACCAAGATCGGGTCGAGCAGCCTGAAATGACACTGAAAATCACGGGTTACCAGTGGTACTGGGGCTACGAATATCCTGAATATGACGGTAAATCCTTCCTCTCAAACATGGTTGCGGAAGGCGATATCGACAAAGAAGCTGGTCAGGTCAGAAACCTGTCAACAGACAATCCTGTTGTTCTGCCTGTTGACACGACAATCCTGCTGCAAATTACTGCTGCCGACGTGCTGCACTCATTTGCCGTTCCTGCCTTCGGGATTAAGACGGACGCCGTCCCTGGCCGCCTGAACGAAGCATGGATCCGCATTGAAAGACCTGGCACCTATTTCGGTCAGTGTTCCGAGCTTTGCGGTGCGAAACACGGCTTCATGCCTATCGAGATCAAGGCAGTTCCTAAAGAGGAATTCGCCGCATGGATCGGCGTCCCGAAATCCGGTGAGCCTGCTTTGTCCGAAGCCAATGAAAACGGCATGATTTCGGTTTCCAAAGATGCCGATACGGCTTCTGATAAGAAAAAATCGGCTGAAGCCGAAACTGCGGCACAACCCGCAGTTGACGCTGTGACGGAAGAAGCTGCCCCTGCAGTCGACGCCCCGTCCGAAGAGGCCCAACCCAAAGAATAAATGATCAAAAATCAAGCGAGAGTTAAATCATGAGCACACAAGCTGTCAGCCACGACCACGATCACGAACATGACCACAAACCCGGGTTCTTTACCCGCTGGTTTATGTCGACCAACCATAAAGATATCGGGACGCTGTATATCATCTTCTCGATTCTGGCAGGTCTCGTCGGCGGTGCCTTTTCGATGATGATGCGTCTTGAACTGCAAGAGCCGGGACTGCAATTTATTGCCCCCGGGAATGAGCAGATCTGGAATGTTTGGATCACCGCACACGGTCTTCTCATGGTGTTCTTTGTCGTGATGCCCGGCATTATCGGCGGCTTCGGCAACTGGTTCGTGCCTATCATGATCGGCGCGCCCGATATGGCGTTCCCGCGTTTGAACAACATTTCATTCTGGCTGATGGTCCCCTCTCTCGCTCTTTTGATAGCTTCGGCTTTTGTCGGTGACGGGGCAGGTACGGGTTGGACGATTTACCCGCCGCTCTCCTCAATTACCGGACATCCGGGCATGTCGGTGGATATGGCGATTTTCTCTCTGCACTTGGCGGGGGCATCCTCCATTCTCGGTGCTGCTAACTTCATCACCACCATTTTGAATATGCGCGCACCAGGCATGACACTGCATAAAATGCCTCTGTTTGTCTGGGCCATGTTGATTACGGCCTTCTTGCTGGTTCTCTCGCTGCCCGTTCTGGGTGGTGCGATCACCATGCTTTTGACCGACCGTAACTTCGGTACAGCCTTCTTCAACCCTGAAAAAGGCGGCGACCCGATCCTGTTCCAGCACTTGTTCTGGTTCTTCGGTCACCCTGAAGTGTACATCATGATTTTGCCCGCCTTCGGCATTATCTCACATATCGTCTCGACCTTTTCCAAGAAGCCGATTTTCGGTTATCTGGGTATGGCCTATGCAATGGTCTCCATCGGCTTTGTGGGCTTTATCGTGTGGGCTCACCACATGTTCACAACCGGTTTGGCTGTTGATACACGTGCCTACTTCACCACAGCAACACTGATCATTGCCGTACCGACAGGTATCAAGATCTTCTCATGGATCGCGACAATGTGGGGAGGCTCAATCGAGTTCAAAACCCCGATGCTGTGGGCGATCGGCTTTATCTTTCTGTTCACCGTTGGTGGTGTGACAGGTGTGGTTCTTGCCAATGGCGGGATGGATATTGCCCTCCATGACACATACTATGTTGTAGCGCACTTCCACTATGTTCTGTCGCTGGGTGCCGTGTTCGGTCTGTTTGCCGCCTTCTATTACTGGATTGGTAAAATGTCGGGCCGCCAGTACCCTGAATGGATGGGCCAGATCCATTTCTGGGTGACCTTTGTCGGTGTGAACCTGATCTTCTTCCCTCAGCACTTCCTCGGCCTTTCAGGTATGCCTCGTCGTATCCCTGATTACCCCGATGCCTATGCGGGCTGGAACGAAATTTCGTCATACGGTGCCTATATTGCCGGTGGTGCGACCATATGGTTCATCATCACCGTCTTTGTGACCCTGTTCTTCGGTAAGAAAGCCTCAGGCAACTACTGGAACGTACAAGAAGACACCATGACACTGGAATGGACGCTGTCCTCACCGCCTCCTTTCCACCAGTTCGAGATTCAACCCAAAGTCAATTAAGGCTTCGGGCAACACTCTCTGTTTACAAAGAACATGAAAACCGCCCCATCAAACGGGCGGTTTTTTTATGCCTGAAATACCCAAAATTACTTTGACATAATTTAACATATTTCGTAATGATGATTTCCCATGCAAAATGATGATCTGAATATCAAAATCGGTGAGGCCTATAACCGTGTTTATACGGTCGGCGCACAGACACCTCTGGATGCGGTCGCCCCGACACCGGAGATGAATTTCACGCATTTCATCAAGCGTGAGGATCTGGGGCCTATTCGCGCCTATAAATGGCGCGGGGCCTATAATGCGATGGCTGCCGCCAAAGCAAAAGGACAATTGACACATGCGGTTGCCGCCTCTGCGGGCAATCACGCCCAAGGTGTGGCCTTATCTGCCGACACGCTGCAACTCAACGCCACAATCTTTATGCCGCGCTCTACCCCTCATGCCAAGCGCGATGCTGTTGCGAAATTCGGCAACGGTCATGTCGATATCCGTTTAGTCGGTGACACGTTTGACGAGGCAGCCTCTGCTGCTGCCGATTTTTTAAAGGTGACGCAAGGCGCAAAACTGATCCACCCGTTTGACGACGCGGATGTGATTGCGGGTCAGGCGACACTCGCATGCGAGATCACCGACACGCTGGAAACAGCGCCCGATTATGCTTTCTTGCAAATCGGCGGCGGCGGGATGGCAGCGGGTGCGGCCTTCTGGCTGAAGCAGCGCTACCCCAATATCCGCATTATCGGTGTTGAGGGTGAAAACCAAGCCTCTATGGGGGCCTCTTGTGCGGCAGGCGAACCTGTCACCCTCTCCTCCGTTGATACATTTTGTGACGGGACCGCCGTAAAGCGCCCGGGCAACCTCACCCATAGACTTTGCTCCCGCTATCTGGATGAGATGATGACCGTATCCAATAACGATGTGGCCCGTGCCGTCGAACAGCTTTGGTCCTCGCTCAGAGTCATTCCCGAACCCTCGGGTGCAATGGGTTTTGCAGGCGTTCAAAAATATGCATCTCTTTATGCTGATCGACTTCAGGGCAAGCGTATTTTAAGCGTAATCACTGGTGCCAATATGGATTTCTCACGTTTGCCGCAAATCGCCTCGCTGGCGCAATCGGGTGCCAACCGTCACTATTACCGCATTCATATTGATGAAGGACGCGGGAATCTGCTGTCGTTTGTCGGCGACGTGCTGAAAGACGTGAATGTCACGGATTTCATGTATGGGAAAACCTCGGAAAATGCGGCTGCGCCCGTCATTGCCTTTGAAGCCTCACCTGAACGCCTTTCTCAAATCGAAGCAGCGCTTCAGGCCCGCTCCATCCTTTATGAGAATGTGACGCAGGCCGCAGACACACGTTACCGCGTCATCCCGTTTGATACGGATTTGATGCAAGAGACTCAATTTTACCATGTGCATTTCCCCGAACGTGTCGGCGCATTGCGTGAACTTTTGGGCAAAATCCGCGAGATCGGCGATATTACCTATTTCAACTATTCCTCAACAGGGGAAGCCATCGGGCGCGCACTGATGGGCTTTGAAACAGATCGTCCCGAGGTTCTGGCTGACATTATTCACGAAACCTCCGTTGAATCACGCCCCGTCGAAGACGGTGTGACCGGACGCATTTTGCAACATGCTCACCCACTTCACCTCTCATAAACCGCATTTGATAATTGAAGCGCGGCGCGCACAGTGCTAAAAGCGTCACATCATGGCAAAGACGCTTTCATCTCATGAAACACAGGACACCACCTTCGAAGATTATTTTTCTCTTCTGAAGCCGGGTGTCATGTCTCTTGTTGTCTTTACGGGCCTTGCTGGATGGTGGGTTGCCCCGGGCCGTGAGGAAATGCACCCGTTCCTGTCTTTTGTCGCCATATTGGCCCTTGCCTTGGGTTCAGGTGCGGCGGGAGCATTTAACATGTGGTATGAGCGTCATATTGACGCTCTGATGAAACGCACCAAGGGGCGCGCCTTGCCACAAGGTAAAATTGAGCCCGATAATGCCCTCGGTTTTGCCATTTTTGCGACACTTGCCGCCGTTATGCTGATGGGACTGACCACCAACTGGGCCGCAGCCTTCCTGCTTCTATTTGCCTCATTCTTTTATGTCGTCATCTACACGGTCTGGCTGAAACCGCGTACGCCGCAAAATATCGTGATCGGCGGTGCAGCAGGGGCTTTTCCACCCATGATCGGCTGGGCGGCTGTTACGGGGCATATCAGCCTCTTTCCCGTCCTTTTATTTGCGATCATCTTCATGTGGACACCGCCGCATTTCTGGGCTTTATCGCTGTTTGCCAATTCCGATTACAAAGCTGCCAACATCCCGATGATGAGTGTGGTCAAGGGTGAGCGATCAACCAAGATCCAGATGCTTGTTTACACTTTCCTGCTGGCGATTGTTGCAATGCTGCCCTGGGCTTTGGGCTTTACTGGGGCGGTTTACGGCATTTCTTCGCTGGTTCTCAATCTTCTCTTCATCGCGAGTGCGCTGCATACGCTGAAAAGTACGGATCTGAAGGCAGCAAAAACCATGTTCGGCTACTCGGTTTTCTATCTTTTTGCCCTTTACCTAGCCCTTATGATTGACCATATATAAAGGCATGACAGAGAAAAAAGACATGGACACACAGCCTGCAATCTATAAAGCCAAACGCAAATCCAACTGGTTGATTTTTGTTACCATTCTCGGTTTTTGCGCTCTTATCTACACGATCGGCTTACTTAAAATGAACGGCTAGTCCGACCTTTTTAAAAAAGGGTTTTTATAAATGACATCACCATCATCACAGACCGTCCTGATTACAGGGGCCACGGGCGATTTCGGCAAAGCATTTGCAGCCCGTTTCATCGCACGCGGCGACCATGTGATCTTACATGGACGCTCTGCCGATAAGCTGGCGGCTCTGCAACAAGAGCTTGACGGCAATACGTCAACCTTGTGCTTTGATGTGACCGATGCGGACGCTGTTGCGAAAGCAATGAAGGGGCTGCCTGCCATTGATGTTCTCATTAATAATGCTGGCGGCGCATTGGGGCTGGATAAGGCACAAGATGCCGATTTAGCCGACTGGGAAACCATGGTTGAGATGAATGTGCTGGGGCTTTTACGTGTCACCAACCCGATCTTAAAAACCATGGCGGAGCGCAAAAAAGGGTTGATCATCAATATCGGCTCGATTGCAGGAACTTACCCTTATCCGGGCGGACATGTGTACTGCGCCACGAAGGCTTTTGTGCGCCAATTCTCGCTGGCGATGCGGGCCGATCTGTCTGGTACCCATATCCGTGTGACCAATATCGAGCCGGGAATGGTGGAAACGCAGTTTTCACTGATGCGCTTCAAAGGTGACAGCGAAAAGGCCGCAAGCGTATATGCGAATACGACCCCTTTAACGGCAGACGATATTGCCGAGACAGTCTTCTGGGTGGCCTCATTGCCGCCTCACGTGAATATTAACGCGCTTGAAATCATGCCCACCGTGCAGAGTTTCGGCCCCCTTCCGGTAGAACGCCATGGATAAGAACCAGAAAACATTGCTTTGGGTCATTGCCATTCCGATCATCATGACGGGTGCATCCTTTGCCGCCGTACCTCTTTATGAGAAATTCTGCGCGATTACGGGCTTTGACGGTACGCCAAAAATCGGCGGGTCGGCTCCAACTGAAGTGCTGGACCGTACTGTGCGCGTCTATTTCAATGCCGATATCGCACAGGATTTTGACTGGACCTTCAAACCCGAAGATCACATGAAAGAAGTGCAAATCGGTGCACAGAACCTCACAGCCTACGAAGCGCGTAACAACACCAATCAGGTCCTGACAGGTACGGCGATCTATAATGTTTCCCCGCCAAAGGCGGCCAAATATTTTCACAAAACCGAGTGCTTCTGCTTTGGCGAGCAAACCTTGAACCCGAAAGAAGACGTGAATATGCCCGTCGTCTTCTATATTGACCCTGCTTTTGCAAAAGACCCGAATATGGAGCCTGTGACCTCGATCACACTCTCCTATACTTTTTACAAGGCCGAGACAAAGGAACTTGAAGATGCCATCGAAGGCTTTTACAATAGCGCCGATAATTGACCATTCTTTTTGATTTCATTTCAAAAAAAGCAACAAAACGAGAGTTGAAAAAACAATGAGCAAAGACCATCACGACCCGATGAGCATGGATGTGACCTACGGCACAACGGGCCACCCTCACCCTTACCACATGGTTCGCCCCAGCCTCTGGCCTTTGGTGGCCTCGATGACGGCAGGACTGTTTGCCATTGCGATGGTTTTATTCATGCATGATGTCGTTGCCGGCAAGTTCCTTGTTCCGCTCGGCGTACTCGGTATTCTCGGCGTGATGTTTGTCTGGTGGAGAGATGTCATTCACGAAGCCGTCGTCGAAAAGGCACATACGCCTATCGCACAAATCGGCCTCAGATACGGCATGCTGCTGTTTATCGCCTCTGAAGTCATGTTCTTTGTGGCGTTCTTCTGGGCGTTTTTCGATGCCTCGCTGTTTGCCAATGAAGCCCAGCAATATTTGCGCTCCGAACACACGGGCAGCCAATGGCCACCTGTTGGCATTGAAGTGATTGCCCCCTTCGGCCTGCCGTTCCTGATGACGATGATCCTGCTGTTATCCGGTTGTACGGTTACGTGGGCGCATTATGCGATTGTTAAAGGCAATCAGGCAGAATCCGTTAAGGCTCTCGGGATCACCGTGATGCTCGGCATTGTCTTCCTGTTCTTTCAGGTTTTTGAATATCATCACGCCAAATTCCATTTCACTGACGGGATCTATCCTTCAACCTTCTTTATGGCGACCGGCTTCCACGGTTTCCACGTTCTCGTCGGAACGATCTTTCTGGCAGTGTGCTGGTTCCGTGCCATGCGCGGACATTTCACCCCTGAGCGCCATTTCGGCTTTGAAGCTGCCGCCTGGTACTGGCACTTCGTGGACGTGGTCTGGCTGTTCCTCTTCGTCGCCATCTATTTCTGGGGCAACGTGATCGGCGTTAACTGATCCGGAAACGAAGAACTTGTCACCCTCACAAGATATCCCTATTCAACAGCTCCTTGCCGACGCATGGAGCTGTTCTTGTCCGCGCTGTCATGAAGGCCGTCTCTTCCCTGCCAACAAGCTCTCGATTGATGTCCTGCCCTCTTGTAACGTCTGTGGCCTCAGTCTTTCGGGTGCCGACAGTGCGGACGGTCCTGCCGTATTTCTGATCTTTATTCTGGGCTTTGCCCTTGTGCCTTTGGCTTTACTGCTGGAAGTCTGGATTGAACCGCCTCTATGGGTTCACGCAATCCTCTGGTCGATTGTGACATTAGCCCTGATTTTTCTCAGCATGCGCCCGACCAAGGCCTTTGTGATCGGGCTGCAATATCAGGTCAGACAAAAGAAAGGTGAGACTCCGCATGAATAAGAAAGCCGTGATTGCCACAGGAACAGCCATTGCCGTTCTTTTTGGTCTTGGCACGTGGCAGGTGCAGCGCCTGGCGTGGAAAAACGCGTTACAGGCCTCCATTGACGACGCTTATAAAGACGGCGCAAAGGCCGATTTCTTAAGTGATGAGGATTTGGATACTGTCACCAGCTCGCATCTTGTGCGTGGCAAGCTGTCGGGTCGACTGTTGCTGGATAACGAGATTGTTGTCGGCCCTAAACGCGATGATGCAGGGCGCAATGCTTATGATGTGATTACGCCGAT
>JBFWMN010000056.1:0-10936 GCA_050251555.1 Pseudobdellovibrionaceae bacterium
TAGGTCGCCTCGATCTCGATGCCCTGCCATGTGAAAAAATAGATGTGATGGGGCTTGTCCATATCAGCACCCCACGAACACATGGACGGAATCCCATGCCGTTTGCACGGTGAACACGTCGCCGCTTAGTTCAGCGTCCCGCGCCATTGCTTCGTAGTCGATATAATAAGCCAGCCTTTGGGGAATGGTGGTCGAGTCTTCCGTTACCTCCTGCGCATAGTCGGCAAGGCTGGCATATGAACCAAGGTAGCGGTCTTCCAGCGTCTCACGGGCTTCCTCAATCTCGCCCTGCGTGTAGTCGAGCACCGCCAGCCCTAATTCGCCGTGCTCTTCGATAAAGGCAGCAAGGCCGCTTACATGGTCAAAGCTCGCATATTCAGAGATACGGACATTGCCGAACCCCTCGTAATCATGGATGGCCCATTCCTCGGCGTCTTCGATGGGTGAAGTCGCCAGCATGGCTTTCACGTCATCATAGATGGCCCATGCGTCTTGGGCTGCATCAATCCAGCTCCCGTGCAGATAACCGCTATTATAGGCGGCAAGGCACGCGACATAGATGCGGGGTGTTTCGTTCTTCGTGATTGGTGCAATTTCTCCCATTTCAATTCTCCGTAGGTTTGGGTTTCAGGTGCGTTCTGAAACCCTGCCCATGCGGCGAGCATCGGGGGGCAAGCGGAGCGGGCACGTTCGCGGGGAACCTGCTGCACGAAACGAAGGAACGAAGTGTAGGAAGCTGGGCGGAACGTGATCCGAAGCGCGCTGGGGGCAGCGCCCCAGCCTTTACCCGTTAGTGATCGTCACCGAACGGCGGAGACCTCGGCTCCGTGAGCGTCAAGCGAATAGAGCGCGGGCCGACACGGCAACGGCAAACCCCAAGGGCAAACACATCCCCTCGACGGGCCGATTTTCATGGAAGATTTCCAGCGGGGACGGCTTCGTTTATCTCCTCCTCCATATTTCCGAAGCGCCCGTCAGGGCGTGCTGTTCTCCATCAACCTATCGCATATGCCAGACGGACATGATGCAAGGCGTAAAGCCTCCATACGGATTCCCTTTGCTTCCCCGCGACGCGACGGAATGCATCACCTCTGACACCACGGATTCGGCTTCTCGTGACACGCGGCCCATGCCGGGACGCGGCAATATGAAGGAGGAGACGATGAAACTTACCCGTGAAAACCTGACCAAGAAAACCGACGCCCAACTCCGTGATCTATTCGCCCGTGCCTTGCGTCGCCAATCAGAAGCACCCTGTCGCACGGCGTTCAACGATGCCTCATACGCCGTCCGCATGATCGGTAGCGAACTGGCACGGCGCGGGATCGCACTGCGCTGATTGCGAGTTTACGCTTCAACCTCTTTCGAGAAGGCTGCGAGCGAGAAGATGACGGCGTATGAGGCGATGAGCAACATCCGAGCCTGTAAACCGGGGCTTTGCACCTCCTTCTCAATCATACGGTTTCCGGCTTCGACATAGGCGCTTTCGGCACCGCCACTTATACTCTGAGCCAGCGCGAGAAATGCCACCAACAGAATTGGGAACCACGGAAGGTTCGAATTGAGGCCTACCGTTTTGAAACGCTGCGAACTTGCCCAGCAGAAGGATATATACCCCGAAGCGGAACTGAGAAGCCAAATCCACCACGATTGACGCACTGCGAACCGCCACAATTCGATGAACAATCCCGTTGGCTGGACAATTACTCCTCCTGCCGAGGCAGGGGCCGGAATGTGTTGGAGACGGAGCGCGTCGAAGAAGAATGGAATTGCGATGAGAGCCAGCGCCACGAAAACGCTTTTCACATACTCGGATCGATTCACTTTTCTTCCCCCTCGGCGCAAAATGCGCGGCCCTTACAAATTCGCGGCACTTTCCCTGAAATGCTTGGCGGCTGGTGATGCCGCACGTGAAGCAAGCATTGCGCGATACATGGTGCGTTCCGACACGCCCGAACGCGCTGCGATCTGTGCCATTGTCTCGCCCCGAGAATGGCGCTGCCGTGCATCCGCAATCTGGCGACGGCTCAATGCGCGGGGGCGGCCCAACCGTGTCCCGCGCCTGCGGGCTTCCTGCAAACCAGCCTTGGTGCGCTCGGAAATGAGATTGCGCTCCAGCTCAGCAAAGGCATTCCTGATCTGGTAAAAGCATCTCCCCATCGGGGTCGTCGTGTCGATGCCTTCGGTCAGGACATGGAATTCGATGCCCTCCGCCTCGAAGTGATCGAACACCTCGAGCGCATGGCGCAGCGACCGAAACGCCCTGTCCATTTTCCAGATGACGAAGGTGTCGCCGGATCGGAGCGTCTTTAGCGCCTGATCGAAACCGCGCCGCCGTTTCGCCAAGGCGGAGACGCCGTGATCGGAGAAAACGCGGTCGCATTCCGCATTGGTCAGCGCGAATAATTGCAGGTCGAGATTCTGTTCTTCCGTGCTGACACGGGCATAGCCGATACGCGCCATGAAAAGCGGTGTTCTTTCAAAGGGTAAATTCACGCCTTCGACTGCCAAAAACGTCCGATTCTGTCAAGCATTGCGGGTGGCGGGATGGAAGCAACCTCCGAGGCATTCGGTTTTTGTTGAAATTATCCAGAAAAAAGAATAAGTTGTTTATCGGCTGAGGCGCATGAAGTGCGCCCACATATTGCAACCTGACCGCGCCGCATGTTGACCGAAACAAAAACGGACCTTATTGTCGGCGCGAATTGATAGCGAAGGAGGGCGTGGGGGACATGTCCGCACTGACAAAAGGAATTTTCAAAAATGTTGTGGCTGCACCAGCTTTAGCGCTGGCAACTGCATCGGCAGCATTCTCTCCGGCAGCGGTTATCGCGCAAGAACGCCCCGTTGCGGCTCAGCCAGTGGCAGTCAACGCCAACGTTCGGCAGGTGACTTTCCAAACCCTAGATGGTTCACGGCGTTCGGAAGATTTTGTGCGCACGGGTGCTGCGATGGCATCGCGTGATAAGATCGCGATTATTGTCTGGGGCGGAAGCGCCGATCTCCAGAGACAGGCTTACGCGGCAGCAGAGGACTTGCGCGACCAAGGTATTCCGCTGGCCTTCATCGTTGGCCCCGATCTGAACGGCTATACCGAGGACGCGAATTTTCAGGTCTATGCTCGTGGTTTGCCACAATATGAAGGAAATGGCGCAACTTTTGGCGGTGCTCATGCCGATGAAGTTCGTCCGACAGTCGTACGTATGGGACAGAACGCCTTTAGAAACCAGTTCCCCCGTGAACTGGCTGCGCTGGACGTCCGCTAATCTATCCCATCCCGAATTCGACGTTTGACCGCTGCGCAGGTTCGGCAGGGGCTGCTGCTTGTGCAAGCGCTTGCTCGCCACTGGCGCTGGCATCGTTGTAAACCGATGTTATGACGGGGCCAACCCTACTGCCGTCCGCAAATGTGAGCGTGTCTGAGGTGCCACTCCCCCATGCAGCAAGGTCGGCTGCATCGTCATCTGCGTAGCCATTTGCTTGCAGCGCTGTTTCCTGAACATTGCTGTCTTCGATGTTTGCGATGCTGGCATCGGATGCCTCGGCTAAGGTTGGCGCTGAACTCCTGGCTATTTCCAACTCACGAGCTGTATTGACAATGTTCTTGGTCATGCCTTCGTTGATCGCGCCCATTTGCTCCAATGCTTGAGCTTTTTGCGGCGAGCCATCGGGCGCATCTTGATAAATCAGCATCCAATAGTGGTAGTCGGCCTTGTCCTTGCCTTCGAGGCCGAACTTGGCGGCGTCGGCATCAAAATTGTTCAATGTCTGGCTGACGGCCTCATCCATGTCTTCTTCGGCGACCGTCATGCCGTACATTGTGATGCGACCGTTTTCGATAATGGCACGCTCCCGCGCTTCACGCTGCTCTCTTTGCAGGTCGGTGACATCATCCCAGCCAATGCCGTTGTCGTCCTTCTTGTCATCACGGTCGCGGCCGGAAGCGGCCTTTTCAATCGTGTCGATTGAGCCTGTGACACCAGAAACAGAAAGGCTTTCGGTTTGGCCTTTCAAGGAGTCGAAAGTGTTCTGGAAAGAAAAGTCTTCCGCCGAAACACTAGGAGCGGGTGTGAAACGCGCATAAGGAGGATTGGCAAAGTCCGCACCGCCAAGGGCGTTGATACGCTCAGGATCGATAATGTATTGTGCTTCGTTCGACAAACCCCACCCCCATATGTTTTGTTCTCGCGGGTGTGTTCATCTTAGGGATTGTGGTTTTACGAATTATGAAAAATAGATAAAATTTTATCTAATTCTTTGTGCATGTGCGTATGACAAACTCAATATAGTCTCTTGCCGCCGTTTTGATACGGCGATCCTTCCATGTTCGGATGATGGCGGCGTTCAGCCCTTCTGGTACATTTTCAGCGTGAAAAATCTTGTCTGGCAGCAACCCTTGCTCCCAGAATGCATCTATCTGACAGAGAATATTGTCGTTCAGCACCACGCGCTCGGCAGGTTCTCTCGCCTTGCGGGTTGTCGCGTCGGGCAGACATCTCCAACGGTCGAGCACGTAGGCGATATGGCTGGGGCGGGCGCTGGTGATCGTGCCAGTAAGCCATCTGGATATCGCATGGCCTTTGAGTGTTGCGGGGCGCTTCGGATCATGGGCCGTGCCACGCATAAGCTCAGTCGGCCCGATACCCGTCCGCATGCGCTCGGCATTCAGCTCTTCTCGAAGCTCTTCCGTGATTGGTGCGAATGCCGCCATCAGGCTCCCGCATCGGGCGGTGTACCACATCTGGCGAGAACCACGCTTTCATCACAAAATGTTCCAATTTTCATTGCGAGGGTATCATAACACAGAACGAAAATAGGCGAGATAATGCAAGTCATACTACTCACATACTTATTATTGAATGCATACAATTATATAGATTTAACCTTTTAATTGACTCTCAAATCGCCATCGGTTTCTATCTAACAAATATATATATTTTTTGCATTTCGATGGAGGGGCGGATTTGTCAAAAATCAGAAAAATCTTTACGTCAATTATACTGATTTTCGCCTTGGCAGCATTCTGGTGGTTTGCGCCCTTCACCATCAAAGACCCGGCAAACCCTCTCTATAATCCGAGCTCTTTCAGTTTTCGGTTCATAATGTCCCGTGAAAAGGCGGTAGACACATTTTCAAAACTCTTTCCTCCAGGGACTGACAAGGCATTTGTGGATCAGGTGCTTATCGAGGAAGGTGGAGCAAAAGTGTTCGGCGGATACAATGAAAAATACGGCTACAAAAACACCGATGTGCGCTTTTTCATTTATACAGAACCTTGGATTTATGCATTTAAAACAATGATACAGCCTCCATCTCATACTTTTATGTTCACGAGTAACGGCCATCTTGTAAATGCGCACGCACAAATGACTAGCACTGTATTCAGAGACATGCCGTCATACGATGAGGCAGAGGGAATGACTATTGAGAAGCTAGAAAAAATAATAAACGATTGGAAGGTTTCTCATGGAAACCCCTAAAATATATATCGCTTCTAATATGGACGTATTTTCAGATTGACCGTAGAATTATGCTAAAATACATTGCACAATTAACTTAACCGTCGATATCTGAGCATGAAAATAGATAAAAGCACAACGTTAGAGATTTCGAGATTTAGAGCGAAAGTTCGTGCTGCTCTCATTTTGCTTTCTCTTTTTCCAGTAGTTGTATTTTCAAAAATTATAAATTCTCTATTTGATATTAACGAATATATAGTTCCATTTTCTATGCTTTTTATTTCTACCACCATTTCTATGTATTTAGGAGACACCATAACAAAAAGAAAGTTCCATGATAAAAAAGAATAGAGAATATTAGATCATGTCTATTGTTTCTTATGCCACTAGCATAGCGGTTAAGGCCGCTGAAAGATCTGCTGCATCTGCCCCCCAAACCGAAGCCGGAACTGTAGCCACTCAAGCCAAGGTATTTGCTTTTGGAGTTGATGAAGTTGGCGCCGCTGCCGATGCAGCCGCGCATGACCAAGACCCCTATACCGCCGTGGTTGCAGTTGGAGCAGGAATCGCATTGGCAGTATTAATCGGTCCAGAGGTTGCAGCGGCTGTAGGATTGGCTGCCATTGCAGAGGCTCTTGTGCCTTTAGTTGGAGGAAGCATTTCTGTCGTAGCTATGGAAGCTATATTAGCAGGTGTGATGGAGGCTGGGATAGGTGCGATTGCTGGGTCAGTCTTTGAAGAAGGTTTCAGTCTCCTAATAGATCTAGCAACAATACCGAGCCTTTACAATCGGTTAGATGGGCCAAATATGCCTCAATCGCTTGGTCCTTCGAGTACTGGTACAGGCGGCCCCCGTGACCCGTTGGTTTTCGACCTCGACGGAGACAGCAATATCGAAGTCATCAACGCCTCACAGTCGGGGATCTATTTCGATTACAACAATGACGGCTTTGCCACCTCGTCGGGTTGGGTCTCGGCGGATGACGGAATGTTTGCCATTGATCTGGACGGGAGCGGCAAGATCGATTCCGTCTCGGAACTGTTTGGCTCCGTCCATTCGCTCTCCTACTTAACCGAAAGCTTCGTCAAGACGCTCGGCACCGAAAACGGTTTTGCGAACCTTGCCGCATACGACACCAACGACAACGGGGTGGTGGACAATCAGGACGCCCAATGGGGCGATATTCGCATCTGGCAGGACGTCAATCAGGACGGTGTGTCTCAGGCCGCAGAACTAATGACACTCGATCAGGTTGGAATCGCAACGGTCGATGTTCGCAGTTATGAGCTGGCGCGTGACAGCTACAACCTGCTCGAAGTAATCGACGGCAACACGGTCTCGCACAGGGGCACGGTCACGATGACCGATACCTCGATCAGAAAGGTCTATGACGTTTGGCTGGCTGCGGGCGACGAGACGGTCAGCACACATGATATAGAGTTGAAGTTTGAGACCTATTTCTTACCCGTTTTGAAGGGTTATGGGACGCTGCTCGACCTTAACTATGCGGCAAGTGTCGATGATGACCTGTTTCAGTCCCTGACGGATTTTGCCGATACCCATACCGATTTTGCATCCGACCTCGCCAATCTTGCGGCAGTCAAACAGGAGGTTGCAAATCTTGTCCTTCAATGGGCGGGAATTGATCTGAACGACGCGGATGTGAATTACCTGACGCAAGGCGTCTATTCGGAGCTTCCCGGTTATCGGTTCCTGCATAGGTTGACGGGCTTCGACATCGTGGAAGACGGGCCGTGGTTTCAAGGCTCGCCCTTCATGCCCGGAACCGTGGACGGGGTCGATGCGATCATCACTTCATGGGACGCGCTTATCAACGGCTATACGGCGCGGCTTCTTTTGCAGACCTCGGGCGCGGACCTCTTTGGATTTCAAATAGGCTACAATCTTGTAACAGATCAAATAGTCGGCACAGCCGATCTCTCCGAAGCAGCCCTTTCGAGTCTCGCGGCGGAGATTGCAAACTCGTCCGATCCTTGGGCCGCATGGAAAGATGTCGTGACCTTCATCACGACAATCAAATCCATTGGCGCGCTGACTACGGAAGAAATTGGATGGCTTGATGCAGCAATACAGTCTTCTACCTCAAGCGCCCATGATTGGGCTGATATCCTCGAAGCATTCAGTTCCACGACGATTTATGACCTCGCCACAGGCAGCGAGACTGCCCCATACGCGGACGAAACCTTCCACGGCACGAGCGGGCAGGATACGATTTCAGCCAGCAACGGGCGTTACGACGATTATTCAAACGATACGCTCTACGGTCACGACGGCGACGACGTTTTGCGCGGCGGTTACGGGAACGATATCCTCGTGGGCGGCGCGGGCAACGATCATCTCTCGGGCGGCTACGGTGACGACACTTACGTTTACGAGAGCGGGACGGACTTTATCTCGGAAGACGCCAATACGGGTAAAACCGCGATCGACACGATTGAGTTCGTAGCGGGTATTTCGCAGTCCGACGTGTCGGTTGACTATGCCTTCAATGGCTTCCGAGCAGGCGTCCCCGCCTCACAAAATTACGTCATTCAAATCGAAGAAAGAGGCTCGATCATTGTCGAGAACATCACGGGCGGATACTCTCCCCTCTATATTGGGCAAATCATCGACCAGCTCAAATTCGACGGGGCGGCAAACCCCGTTTCCATAAATGACGTTGCGATACGCTTCTGGGGTACGGACGATGCCGACATCATCAACCTGCGCAACTGGGGCGACACGCATTCCGGTCCCGTGACCGTGTATGCCGGTGCGGGCAACGATACCATCAATGGCTTTGGGGAGGCTGACCATCTCTTCGATCTCGGGCTTGGCAACGATCAGGTCGCAGGCGGGAACGGCGACGATACTTACATCGTCCACGCAGGCATCAAGACCATATATGATTGGGGCGGCTCCGACACCGTGATCCTGCCCGAAGGTGTGGCGGCGGGCGATCTCGTCTTCCACAAAGTCTCGCTCGACGGGTGGCTATACCGCGACATGGAAATCATAGCTGGCGATACGACAATCTATATCCCAGGCGCATTTGACGTTGACCCTGCAAGCGGCATCGTCGCCATCGACACGATCCAATTCTCCGACGAAACGACTCTGTCTATCGCAAGCCAAACATTCGATATCATCGGCACGGATGGCAACGATGTCTTCTCAACACCCTATTACGGAGCATGGGCGGACGACGTCTACGTCTTCGGGCAGGGCGACGATGTGATTTCGGATAATGGCGGAACGGATGTGATCCGCTTTGCCGAAGGCGTGACGCTCAATGACCTGACCATCGAGCGTTTCGACGGCGCGGTGCCGGGCGCTGGCTGGATCGGCGCGCATCTCATTATCTCGGATGCTTACGGCAATTCCCTGACCGTCGCGAATGCCTTTGATGCGACCAATACCACACAGAACATCCTGACTTCACAGGCTGTCGAGACGCTCCTGTTTGCCGACAATACAAGCGTTTCTGTTTCTTCGCTCACCATCGGGCAGGCCGCAGGAAGCGCGGGCGCGCATGACGAAGGCTCGGCGGGCAACGATACGATTGCGGGGACGATACACGCCGACACACTTTCAGGGGGCGCAGGGAACGACAATATCTCAGGTGGTGACGGCAACGACGTCCTCTTCGGGGGAACAGGCGAGGACTATCTGTACGGCGGCGCAGGCAGTGACACATATTATTACTACTCAGGCGACGGGCACGAGCATATCAACGAGTATCTGGATGGCGGCTACGACACCTTGGTTCTGGCTGACCTCACGATCAACGATGTGAGCATCTGGACCGAAGGATGCGGCAACAAGGCCATGTCCATCAAAAGCAATCTGAATGCCAATGACCATCTTGAGTTCAATCAGGGTGGTGGGATCTATCAGGGCAAACCTGATATCCAATATTATGTCGAGCGAATTGTCTTCGCCGACGGTTTCGGGGTGGACTTGACCAAAGGGCTTTATCTCACGGGAACGGGATCGAGTGGGGATTTGCTTGCCGGTTCTGACGGCAATGACGTTATCACCAGCCAGGCTGGAAATGATAGCATGGGCGGCGGACTTGGCGACGACACCTATATTTTCAATCTTGGGGATGGGCAGGACAGCATTACGGAAGATTTCGCGGCGGGGTTCGATACCATACGCTTCGGCGCAGGCATTACGTCTGACATGGTGCATATTACGACTCCGCCTACGAACACGCCGAGTTCTATGCCCCTGCAATTCGTGATCGACGGCTCGACCGATACGCTTACCCTGTTGCGCTCCTCCGATACGGACAGTGAAAACCAGTCGGCCCCGTCGGGGGCCCGAACGGTCGAACGTGTCGAGTTCGAGGACGGAACGGTGTGGGACTTGACCAAACCGCTGCTTCTGACGGCATCAGCGGTCAACAACAACATTAAGGGCAGTATTCTCGGCGACCTACTTCTGGGTAGTGCTGTGGCAGACGTTCTTTATGGTTCCGACGGGAACGACCAGATTGCGGGGGGTGCCGGGAACGACCAAATTTCCGGCGGCGGCGGGAACGATGTCATGCAGGGCGACGAAGGCGCCGACACGCTATACGGCGGAACGGGCGACGACACCTATATCTTCATGCCCAATATGGGGGCCGACGTTATCGACGAGGCAGTGGGCGAAGGGTTTGATACGCTCCTGCTGGCGGGCGGGATGCGCCCCGACACAATCCGTATGTGGTCGGATGTTAACGGCAATCTTTATATCGTTAACAAGTTTAATCCTAACGAGGTTGTGAAGGTCGAGGGAGAACAGGTCTTTGGCGACAACGGACATGCCGGAAGCAATTTCGGAGCAAGGATGGAACGGATCAGTTTTGAGACGGGTGAGAATATTGATCTTACAGGCGGCATATATTCCGAAGGCTCGATCTACGACGACCTCTCCCAGCTTGAGGCTTTATACGGGACACAGTACGGCGATACCATTCTGGGCTTGGGCGGAAATGACAATGTCAAGGGGCTTGACGGGAATGATATCCTCTACGGTGACGATGGGACGTTTGATGGAATCGGGGACGGGAACGATTATCTGAACGGGAATGACGGCGACGACATTCTTTATGGCGAGGGTGGCAACGACCAACTCTACGGCGGCTCCGGCAATGACATTCTCGACGGGGGAACAGGTAGCGATACGCTCATCGGTCAAGGCGGTGACGACGTGTTCGTCTACAAGATCGGCTATGGGCAGGACACGATCAGCGACTTCTCACGAGGCGAGGATAGAATAGACCTAAGCTTCATTTCGGGCATTTACGAGCTGGACGACCTCAATATCGAGGTTGCGTATGGCAATACATACATAACCTTTAGCGGCTCCGACACGCTGACGGTCAGCGGGGAAAGCAGCTTGCAAGCTTGGCAAGCGGTGGATTTCATCTTTGCGCCCGTTCCCGATGTAGTGGGAACCGCGAATGACGACACGCTGGTTGGGACGC
>JBFWMN010000057.1:0-10863 GCA_050251555.1 Pseudobdellovibrionaceae bacterium
GATAATCATTTTTCTTCTCTTCCTTTTGCAGCTATAGGGTCTCCTACGAGAACACATAATCCTAGAACCTTGTGGCGATATGCTTGGTTATAAAAGCAGTCAATACCAGCCAGATCCGTCCGTTTCAGCGAACGACGATAAACCAGCAGGCTTCCCGGATGGTCTTCCAGCCATTTGCGGGCTTCCTTGTTTTCAAGGTTAGTGACCGGCATGTCAAGGCGTGCCAGAAAACCAAGTTCATTTTGATAGTTACGTGACCATCCGAGTGCGGCATGCGGTGTTTCCTTGATTTTGGCAATGAGGCCGTCGACATCGTATAATTTCAAGAATGTATATGAACCGACCAGATGCGCCAGACACAACAGACTGAGTAAGGTGACGCTAGTCACCCGCACGACTTTATCCGAAAGAGCGGGAGCCACCATAAAAACCAGTAACAATAACGGACCGACCAAAGGCAGCAGATAATGCGGCTGCTTTCCTGAAATCAACGAAAATAGAATAAAGGCAGGCACGATTACGCTGACCAGAAAACGCGGCACGGTTGCCCCGCCCTTGACTTGCCCCCACACGGATTTCATGCCCTTAAATACGGACGGAAAAGCAAGCCACGGCAGGAACAGAACGGGCAACAGCATCAGATAGAAATAAAAAGGACGCGCATGCGATCCCGACATATGTCCGGATACACGGCCCGCAGACTGTTTCCAAATGAGGTTGAGTAAAAATCCGGAATCAGCCTGCATAAAAAGTGGAATCAGCCAGAAAGCGACAGGGATGAGCGCCATCACGAACATCACCCCGAAGCCTGCCGCTAAACGCTTACCAGAGACAAACCCCTCCGCCCCTTTCGCCCACCAGCCATACGCAAGAACAGGGCCCGCCAGAAAGATCAGGATGGCAGGACCTTTAGCAAGAACTCCGACACCCATCGCCAGACCGCCAATCAGCGCATCGCGCCACAATCCGCCTCTGGCAAAACGGTAAAGGAAAATGAGTGTTGCCCCGACACACACGGACAGCATCATGTCGAACATTGTCATTGTCGCATAAATCAGAAACGGGAACGCGCCGAGCAAGAACCACATAAGTGTTCCCGTACGGCTCGTTTGATCAGGGCGCAATGTTTGGAAAAGAGTGCGCATGACCAAAAGCCATGCGGCAGAAATCAAAAAAATCGGCACGAGGGCTGCTGCACGCGAAACCCCGAAAATATGCCACGCGCCATTGATCAGCCAGAATAAAAGCGGCGGCTTATGGTGATAGGGTTCGCCGTTATTGGTCAGCAGAAAATAGGATTTGTGAGAAAACATCTCCCACGCCACCGACAGGTAACGCGTTTCATCGACAGGCAGAAGCGGACGAAAAAGAGCGACAAAAATGAAAAAGACAACGAGCAAGCCCAATACACAAAGCGTGCCTGGGCAAGCCTTGGCTTTTGCAAAAAGAGCGCTCATAAGCGCTCCTGTTCTTCGAGGGAATGTCTCTTCTTGCGGTTACAATGCACAAAATAAAGATTGCGCAGATAAATAACCATGCCTGTGGCTTGACCTAGAATAAAGACAGGATCAAGTTGATGAATCGCATAGATCAACAGAATGACCCCGCCGGCTATCGAAAAATACCAAAACAGATCGGGAATCGTGCTGACTTTTGCGCGCTCGGTGGCAATCCACTGCACAAAAAAACGCATAAAAAACATTGATTGTCCGGCAAGACCGATAATCAGCCAGAAATCACTGATATGCGGATGATTAAAAATATTCATGAATTGTGGCCCCTCTTTGTCGGCTTCTCAGGCCGCTTTATTTTTTCTTTTTTCTGCTGCTGATTGCTCTTCAAAAGCAAAGCGGGCGGGTTTGGCACGGCGGCAAAGCCAATATACGCCAAGTAAATCAACAACGCCTTCACTCAGACGCCCCCAAAAACCGTATTTGGAAACACCGCGCATGCGGGCACGGTGCGAGACATCGACGTGCGTTAACTTCACGCCGTCACGTTGCAATAGTGCGGGCAGGAAACGGTGCATATGGTCAAAATAGGGCAGTTCCAGAAAGGCCGCACGCGGGATAAGTTTGAGCGAACACCCCGTATCACGTGTCCCGTCCTTTAAGAGACTTGCACGAATTTTATTCGCCGTGCGCGAAGAAAAGCGGCGCAACCAATTATCATTGCGTTTTTCACGCTGGCCTAAGACTGCAGGCATAATGCCCTCGCCCACATTGGCCTCATATGTCGCATAAAGAAGGGCAATATCGGCTGGATCATTCTGTCCGTCGCCATCCATAAAAACAAGCAATGGCTGGCTTGCATGAGCGGCACCCGTGCGAAAGGCCGCTGACTGGCCGCAACGGGAGGCATGCCGCACGACTTTGAGCATCGGCACATCCTGCATCATCTTCTTTAATATGGCGGGGGTTTCATCGGTGCTGGCATCGTCAATATAGACGATTTCCTTTACAGGCGCGAGCTTGGCAACAGCAACAATTTCACTAATCAGTGGTTCAATATTCTCCGCTTCATTTAAAACAGGCACGATAACGCTGATCATATTTTTATATTACCCTTAAAAAAACAGGTTTGCCCGTCTCTTTTAATTCATGGAAAAGATGGAAACAAGCCACGATAGATACTTCACTTCAATTTATTATAAATCAAGGAACTCTTCCCCTCATTCATTGGTTTTCCAGATGAAAGAATGAAAAAGGAGACCCCATGCTTGTTTACGAAATGAAAGAATTTAAAGAGAATAATCTGGACGCTCCCATCGTTCAGGACTCACAAACTCTGGGCGACGCTCTGGTGACTATGGAAAAAGATCCGAGCGGCATGGTGATGATTGCGCATGGCAATACTTATCTCGGTACATATACAGAACGCATGTTCTTGAAGGATTTTATGGCGGGACGCTTTACAAATCCCGCCATTCCCGCTGCAGCGCTGGCGCATGATATTCCCACAATTCAATATGATGATAATGCGCAAGCCTGCCTTGAAAAAATGAATGCCGCGGATATGCGGGCCTTGCCCGTACTCAATAAAGACGGCGCAGTCATGGGCTTATTAAGACGCTCGGATTTTGCCGCCTTGAGTTTACCGCAAGCGGCGCATATGACAGGCTTGAACATCTCGGCTGGGCTTTCCAGCGGATATCAGCCTTTCCTTATTCTGGCTGCTATTCTGGCCTACACAGCCTTTATCGCTTCCGTCTTTTACGGGGCTTAAGCCACTTTTTGAAGAGCCCCTTTAACGCCATTCCGCAAGGTCTGGCGTTGCTCGTTGGTACTTAACCGATCTGCAATCTCTGAAATTGACTGGATTTGATCCTTAAGAGCTTTACGCAAATCCTTATTGCTCCCCGCCTGTGCCGCAATGCGCTCTATGACCGCGATCATATGCATATTCACATCCAGTCTTGATGCTGCGGCCTCGCGGATCTGATCAAAGGACAGCGCAATCATTTCGCTCAAGTCCGCCCCATTGGCAGCAACGCGAGGAGTGTCCTCCTCATCTTTGAGAATCCTTACGCCGGAGGTTTTGTCTGCCAGACACAATATCCCCTGCCCCAACTTGTCAATTACCTTAAAGGCCGTAAACGGATCGTTGATCCCCGGTGATAAGGCGCGTAAGGCAATTTCTACAAGATGACGTATCGAGTATCCGACATCCTGCGAACGTGTACGGCGCTCCCCTATTGTAAAACTGTTTTCAAGAGACCGGCGCAGGGCTTCTTTTTCATCATTGGCGCGCATATCTTTGGCACGATAAACGCGGGCCAACACCTGCCCTTTCAGAACATGCGCCCCGGCAAGCCTATCAATCTCGATAAAAAGATCGTCGGCTGGGGTCTTTTTCAGAAGGGTTTCTGCCGCCACATTCTGAATATAACCTTCTTTCGTTGCACATAAGGAGAAAAGCTCCGTTTTATATTCTTTCGGTCTATCCAGAGAACGCGGCACGTTCGACATTGAGCCGAGCAAATGGGACGCGCTGTAGACGCGCTCAATATCCTCAAACAGATCTTCAGACACTTTGTTGATAATCGTATCCGCCATACAGGCCGTGGCGACATGATTGATAAAAAAGAGCAGAATGAAAAGTGTTGCAAAACAGTAGAGTACGGTGGCGGTAATACTCAAAACGGGCAACAGATCATCTGTGAAATAATGGCTGTGCGTGACCCGCACCAGATAAAAGGTAGCGACAACCGAGCCAAAAAAAAGGCCGATATAACTTTGTGTTTTGCGGTCCGACACGAAAGTCTGGATAAGGCGAGGCCCCATCTGCGACGTTGCCAATGACAAGACGACCATCGTAATCGAAATCACCAACGTGGTCATCGTCATCATCGCCGTCATAAGGGAAACGGCAATATCCTGAGCCACCGACAATTTGGCACTATATAAAATACCAAGCGGTGTTTCCTGCACATGGAAATGATAATCAACCAGACTGACCGCTAGCATCAGAGCAAAAATCAGCAGTGAGAAACTGAAAGGTTTAAACCAGAGATTTCCGGTTAGCAAATACCAGCCATTTTGAAGTCGACTCCACATAAATCCCCCCTCTTCTAGATCATAAAAAAGATTGCGCCCCCCTTAAGAGAAGCGCAACCTTTTCATGTTTCAAGTACAAAGAATTAATCACCAAGATTGATGTCATCTTTATCTGTGAGAGCACCTGTTGCAGCACCTGCAGCACCACCCAGCAGAGCGCCTCCACCAATACTACCGCCTGTCGCCGCAGCACCGACAGCACCAATACCGGCACCGACACCCGCACCTGAGAGAGCGCGTTCGCCTTTTGTATTTCCACATGCCGTCATGGACAGAGCAGCAACCGTCAAAATTGTCATTGTCAAAAGTTTCATCACTTGTGTTTCCTTTCAGTTTTTTTCGTCCACATTCCCCCACCATGTGAAGGTATTAGCTTCTTCAAGGGCAAACGAAAAAAAACCAAATATTGTTCCATTAAGAAAGCCGCTATTTTTTTGAACAGCGGCTTTTACAAACTGATTAACTCTAGGAATAAATTGACTGAGATCAACGCGATACACTAACGGATTCAGCAGCCTCATTGACGCTGAAATCCATATTCGCACTTGTACTTACCCCCTCTGCATTGCTTTCAAAGAGAAGGATAAGAACACCTCCAAGGAGGATCAACGATAAAATAGCAATTAAAAAACGTGTCGACATATCTTCATTTTTTTGCTCTTGATCTGTCGCTACAAGTAGCGTTTGGTGGCAGCAAATCCGACCAGGCCTGCAATCAAAAGCGCTGTTTTCGGGTTTTCTCTAATCGGCCCTTCTATCTCTTTTGCCAAAATATCACCTGCCAGGTCAACCGCATTTGTAACCCAAATTTTTTCATTGTGGATTTCCCGCTGAATGGATTTCTCGCGGAGTTTGGCAAAAACGTAAAATGCCGCAGCTAAGACAAAAACCAAAACGGCTGTATAAAGTCCCGCTGTGGCGAATTGCGGAAGCTGAGCGAAAGTGCAGAATACGGCAATCGAAACAAAGATGGTCGTCAAAAAGACCAAAGCACCGGTGACCGCATAGATCACCGCATTGTTTCGCGCCTTTGATATGCGCGACGCCGCATATGACGTCGCGCCATCAATAGCAATCTGTTTAATAAGTGTTGCCGTATCGCTGCTCATGCTCATTACTTTCCGCGGCGGCTCATCAACAAGCTCAGCAATGCACCGGCACCAAAGGCCAAGGCAACAGAGCGTGTCGGATGGGATTTCACACCATCTTCAAACTCGCCATATTTGACGCGTCCGTTTTCTTTCAAGACAGCCATCTTTTCTGTCAGCTCGTCTTTCATGAGGGCGGCCTTATCAATACCGCGCATTTCAAGACGACGTGCAATGCCGATGACATTGTTGGTCAAGGATGTCAGGTCTTCTTTAATGTTTTGAATATCGTCAGAAGCCGACTTGGTTTGCAATTTTCTAGCCATTGTTTTTTCCTTTCAAAACTTTCTTCCCCTCTCATACGTCATAATCCCTCCAAAAGTTCCCCATACGACTCATTAATTTTTGCAAACAACTTCAGGAGGTAAACAACCTTCACCACCCGTATGAACTTATCCCTTATCTCGGTTGTATATCTCAAAACACTATTAAGATGCTTTTGGATAAAGATATGACGGCAGTAAAAAAACAGGATTTGGAAAAAGAGCTGGAGACGCTGGGTTTACATGAAATGCCAGAGCCGGAAAAAGGCTATACGCGAAAAAAAACCTCTCGGGACAATTTCATCTATTGCACGCACAAAGGAAAGAAGCTTGCGGACAAACTATCCCAGCGTTTGCAAGAACTCGCAATACCACCCTCTTATAAGAATGTCTGGTACAGCCCTGACCCCGACAGCTATATTCTGGCGACAGGTGAAGATTCAACCGGTAAGAAGCAATATATATACCACCCCGCATGGCGCAAATGGCGCGATCAGCACAAATTCGACAATCTTGCGCATCTTGCCGAAAATCTCCCCGCTTTACGACGGCACGTAACCCGTCATCTGAAAGACCGTGATGACTCCATTCATTTCCTTTTGGCAACCATGACAAAGCTTTTGGATATGACGGGCATGCGCGTCGGCAATCCAATCTCGGCAAAAAAGAACGGGACTTACGGCCTGACCACATTGAAAAGTCGCCATATCGAAACGGAGGCTAACGGACTATATTTGCATTATCACGGCAAAGGCGGCGTTGAGATTAAGCGTAAAATCAGCAATGCCAAATTCTGCGAACTTTTACAGGACCACATGGAAAGCCCCGGAAAAGAGCTTTTCACCTATCTCTGTTCCCATGATAAAACCCGCAAATCGGTCTCGCCCGAAATGCTCAACCGTTTTATAAAGTCATGCATCGGCGCGGAATTTTCAGCAAAAGACTTACGCACATGGCGCTTCTCCGTCCTGTTTTTCGAAGAGGCTTTGCGTCAGCATAAGCGCGCCGCCAAGGATGAGCACATCCCTTTAAAAACCATTTTAGAAAAGGTCGCGGAAAAAACCGGCAACACGCCTGCCATCTTACAGCAAAGCTATATTCATCCGGGGCTCATTCAAATTGCCAAAGAGGAGGAATGGGATGTCTTACCGCGCCTTCGCGGAAAAATACCGAAAGGCTTGAGGCAATCCGAATTTCTTTTTGCAAAATATTTAAAGAGCAAACACGCTCAGGCGGCAACATCGGCGATGAACATATAACCCACACCGCGGATCGTCTTAATATATGAAGGGCGTGAGGGATCATCCCCCAGTTTTTTACGCAAACGCGTAATTTGCACATCAATCGCACGATCAAAGCTGTTGTAATCGGCCTCTTTAAGATTCTCGTAAAGATATTCACGGGACAAAGTGCGCCCCGCCGAATTCACAAGCGTCAAAAGAAGATCGAATTCATTTTTCGTCAGATCCTCAATCTGTTTGCCATCCGTATGGAGAAGCTGCAGCCTGTTCCCGTCCAGTTGCCATTGCCCGAAATTGTAAACAGCAGCGGTCTGTGTCGCGTCTGTCGTTGTCGTTGATTCATTGGAAGGGGCTATAGGTTGCACGCGACGCAAATTGGCCTTGATACGTGCCGACAACTCACGCATCTCGAATGGCTTTGTTATATAGTCGTCCGCACCAAGCTCCAGCCCGACTACACGGTCGGTGGTATCGGTCTTACCCGATACGATAATCACAGGGGCGTTTGTCTTTTGTTTGATCTGGGGAAGAAGAGCCAGACCGTTTTCGCCTGCCAGCATCAGGTCAAGAAGAATGACGTCAACCCCGCCCGCATCGACGGAATTTAAAAAGCTCTGGCTTTCCGAAAATTCTTTGACGTCATACCCGTCTGTTTCCAGATAGGTGGAGACCACGAGCCTTAAATTCTCGTCATCATCAATCAAAGCAACGCATGTTCTTCCCATGGGACATATGTTTAGCCCATTTGTTACAAAGTTGAAACATTCTTTTTCCGAACTGAAACAGTGCTGACATACGTCTGAAACATGAGGGGGGTAAGCTTGTATTTGTCAAACGAAAGGAATTGAAAATGTTTGCGGATACAGAATTGCTGAATGAAAGCGAAAACCTGAGAAAATTTGCCCTGAAATTGACACGTAACTCAGCCGATGCCGATGATCTTTTGCAATCGACGCTGCTTCGTGCGCTGGAAAAGAAAGATATGTTTACGGAAGGAACCAGCCTCTTTAGCTGGACATCCCGCATCATGTACAACATGTTTGTGTCCAACTGGCGCAGAAAATCCAAATTTGAAAGCCAGTACGACCCTGAGCCTTATATCAATGCCGAATCCATTGGCGCCTGTCAGGACGTTAAAATGGAAGTGGCTTCCGTTGATGCTGCCATGAAGCAGCTTTCCGAAGAACACCGCCAGATCCTTGTTTTGGTCTGCGTACAAGGCATGCCCTATCAGGATGTTGCCGATCATCTGGACATTCCGATCGGTACAGTTCGCTCACGTCTGTCACGCGCCAGATTGCAACTGCAATCCATCATGGAAGATAATTCAGGCCGAGATGCCCTGCTGGCCCGCGATCATAATGCTGATACTGCCGTGCACTCAGCCGTCGTCTAAGAAATCACAAAAAGTTGAACGAAAAAGCCCCTTATTTTTGAGGGGCTTTTTTTATGCGCGCGCCCGTTTCTTTTTCTGGGCTTCGTCTTTTTTAAGAAACTCGATGATCTTCTTTTTGAACTCGGGCTCATCAATCGGCTTGGTCATAAATTCGTTCATGCCCACTTTGAAACATTTATTACGCTCTGAGGTCAGTGCATGAGCCGTCAGCCCCATGATAGGGATAGCTTTGAGATGATTCTCTTTTTCAAATTCACGAATTTTGATTGTCGCCTGCAGTCCGTCCATCTCCGGCATTTGCACATCCATCAGAATAAAATCATAGGCAGCATGGTTTTTGGCGATTGTATCGACGGCGTCCCTGCCATTGAGTACGTGGTCATAATCGACATCCATCTCATTCAGAATATGACCGAATACGATAACACTGGCCTCGTAATCCTCGGCGATCAGAGCCTTAAAGCGATAATCGCTTTGAACTGAAACAACCGGCTGGACGGCATCTTCCTCAATCTGGTCGATATCGACCACATTGCTGGCAATCGTTACCGTAAAGGTCGATCCCTCGCCGATCGCGCTAGTCACTGTAATGTCGCCGCCCATCATGCGGGCCAGGCGGCGCGAGATCGGCAAGCCCAGTCCTGTCCCGCCATATTTTCGCGAAATGGAAGAGTCGGCCTGTTTGAATTTGTCAAAAATCAGCTCCTGTGTATCCGCATCAATCCCGATACCGCTATCTTGCACGCTCAAACGTAAAACGCCGCCGCTTTCCATCTCCTCCAATGCGGCAGTCAGTTTTACGAACCCCTTATCTGTAAATTTAATCGCATTCCCGACTAGATTGACGACGATCTGGCGCAAGCGGGCGGCGTCCCCTTCAATCAACTTGTCTTCAATTTCGCCAATATCAAAAATGAGGTCGAGAGACTTCTCCTCGGCCTTAATTTCCATCATTTGCTTAATGTGGGTCAGCAACTCGTAAGGCTCGTAAAGCTCGTTATCAATCGTCAACTCATTGGCCTCAATCTTGGAAAAATCAAGAACATCGTTGATCAGGTCTTTCAAAGCCGAGGCGCTGCGCGAAAGCGTGCGGATCAGCTTCATTTGCTTTTCCGTAAAGGCTTCACCCTGCTTTTCCAGAATTTCGGCAATCCCGCTGATTGAGGTGAGCGGCGTTCTGATTTCGTGGCTCATATGCGCCAGAAACTCCGATTTGGCCTCATTGGCACGCAAAGCATTTTGTGTGGCTTCAATCAGGCGCGCTTCCGTGTCGCGCATATCGGTAATGTCTGAAATTGCGCCCGTAAAGCGGATTGACTTGCCGTTCTTATCGAACTTCGCCTTGGCACGTGAATTGACCCAGATCCAGTACCCTTTGCGGTTCTTCATACGAAAGATTGAGGAATACTCGCTTAAGTCCCCATGCAAATAAGCGTTAATGACAATCCAGGTGGCATCAACATCGTCCGGGTGCATCATCTCATTGAACTGTTCGATGGTCGGAGCAAAGTAATCATCCTTCTGATACCCGAGCAACGCTTTGAATTTGTCCGAGTAAAAGACATGCCCCGTCTGCATATCCCAGTCAAAAATCCCGTCATTCATGCCCTCTAGGGCCAAATCCAGACGTTCCGTCGTTTCTTGTAACTCCTCCATAATCGCAAGGCGCTGAAACTGGGATTTCAGGATGTAGGAATTAAAGAAAAGAAGGATCAGCGCAAAGATGCCGCCACCGACCAAAAAGATCAGAATATAGTTGTTATTGATGTTTTTCAGCGTCTGGACACGGCGAGCGAGAAGCTCCCGCTCAGTTTCCAAAATCTCGTAATTATACTGGGTGATCTGACGTCTGATATCTTCAATATCCTGCACGTCATCAATCGGTGCATTTTGACCGGCAATAATCGGCCCATCCAACATACGTCTATCCAGCAACTGAACAAAGCGCGCCACAAGAGCCTGCACTTTATCTATACGCTGCGTTTGCGCTTTTGAGTCATTGGTGAGGTCCTCGACCAGATCCAGATAATTGACGATATCGGCCTTATAGCGTTCGTATTTTTCACGGTAATAATCATTCCCCGTAATGATATAGCCGCGTTGGGCCGCCAGCATGGAATTAACCAGCGAATACCATTCTTGCTCATATGAAATCACTTTATAGGTATGGTCCACCCACGCATTGGAATCGCGTATGGCTCGAGTCTGAGAGATGACCGTAAAGGCCAGCCACGTAATGAATACGAGGATGAGTGCGAC
>JBFWMN010000058.1:0-10622 GCA_050251555.1 Pseudobdellovibrionaceae bacterium
ATGGCGCAAAAAGCCAAAGGTTCGGATGAATACGGGTACCGCTCCGAATTCATTCAGCTCGTGCGCTCCGCCAAAGTCGCAAAAGACATGGAATAAGTTGGATATCCCAATCGAAACCCCTCTTGCATGGAGGGGTTTCTTTGTTTGTACTTGGATGATGTTTCCTGCTAAGCATAGTCAAAGCCCATGAGTTTACCGCCACGTTTCTTGGATGATCTGCGTTCTGCCGTCACCCTTTCCGACATTATCGGAAAGAGCGTCAAGCTGACGCGTGCCGGACGTGAGTTTAAAGGGTGCTGCCCGTTTCACCGCGAAAAGACCCCGAGCTTTTACGTTAATGACGATAAGCAGTTCTATCATTGCTTTGGTTGCGGTGCGCATGGCGACGCGATCGGCTTTACGATGGCAAACCGCAACCTGTCTTTTATTGAAGCGGTTGAAACCTTGGCAGCGCAGGCGGGTATGCAAGTCCCTCAGCAAACGCCCGAGACGGTCGCCAAAGCCAAACGCCATAAAGATTTACATGCGCTGATGGAGGCGGCCTGCCGCTTTTTCGAGGATCAGCTTGAGCTGCCCCAGAATAAGGATGTCCGTGATTATATGCTGGGGCGGGGGTATTCTGAAGAAACCCTGAATGCGTTTCGCATCGGCTATGCCCCCGACGATGAGAATGCACTTCGCGAGTTTTTGACCAAAGAAGGCTTCAAGCCTGAAGAGATGATCGAAGTGGCACTGCTGCGGGCCTCAAATAAAGGCGGCAATCTGTTTCCGTTCTTTCGTGACCGTGTGATGTTTCCCGTTTCTGACAGGAGAGGCCGCATTGTCGCTTTTGGCGGGCGCATCTTGCCCGAAGCTATCCGCCCGCCGCGCCAGACCAGCAGCTCTTATACGCCGCCCAAATATCTGAACTCCTCCGATACGCCGCTCTTTCACAAAGGACGTATGCTGTACGGGGAATCCCATGCGCGCCTTGCCGCACGGGATGGTCACACACCGATTGTCGTTGAAGGTTACCTGGATGTGATGGCCTGCAATCAGGCGGGCTTAAAAGGTGCTGTGGCCCCATTGGGCACAGCCATGACAGAGGAGCAGATTATCTCTCTCTGGGGGATGATGGTCGGTGAGGAGCGCTCGCCCGTTCTGTGTTTTGACGGAGATAATGCGGGCCGCAGGGCGGCATCCCGTGCAGCAGAACGTATCCTGCCGCTTTTGAAACCGGGATGTTCTGCGCAAATTGCCTTCCTACCCGAAGGCGAAGACCCTGATACCTTCATCAAGGGACGTGGCAAGGCGGCATTTGTTGATCTCCTTAAAACCGCGATGCCGCTTCATGAGGCGATCTGGGCCGAAGAAACTGCCGAAACACGTTTTGATACGCCCGAGGCCCGCGCAGGTCTTGAAAAACGTCTGGAAGAGCGCGTCGATACCATCGCCGATAAAACCGTGCAGACTTACTATCGCCGCACATTTAAGGATAAGCTCTGGCAGGCTTTCTCGCGACCCTTTCATAAAACGTCTTATCAGGGCGCGGGGAGCAGACGGGGCGCGCCGCCAGCGCCGACCGTGCAACTGACGCGGCCTTCGAATACCCGCACCGAAAAGCTGGGGCGTATGATTGCCGCCGCCCTCATTAATCACCCTGAACTGGCGCTGGGATTTGAGGATCAGGTGGAGCGTCTTGATCTGGGCGAAGAGACGAACATGCTGATCCATGAGGTGATTGCCGTGCTTCACACGCGTTCCCTTGACGCGGAGGGGGTTGTGAACCATCTCAAAGAAGCGGGATTTGAAGCCGATCTGGCAAAGATTTTAAGCGCGGATACGTATATGCACGCTGCCTTTGCCAAGCCCGGGGCCGATATTTCCCGCACCGAGGATGGTTTGCGGGATGTGTTAAAGCAGATTGAGGCGGAAGCCGTCAGCGCCGAGTTGTCTCAAGCCAAGGCAAGGCTTCTGGATGATTTTTCGGAAGACAGCGAAAGCCAGCTTTTTGAAATGAAGCGTTTATTAGGGCAACAGGAGTGATTCGGATTTAAACCGTGCTTTGGGCGAATCGCTCTTTGAAGCTTTACTGAAAATCGATACACTTATTGATCTTGAGGGTGATTCGGTTTAAATCCCGTATCTTTGACAAAATTTTATATGCAACCGTGAGTATGTGATTCGCATGGCGAAAAAAGACGATCAATCGACAGAAACAGAAGAAGACGGCGCAGAAGGCTCTGCTACCAAAACCCGCGTTCCGAAAGGCGGGTTTGCTGCTGTTGTGAAAAAGCTGGTCTCGAACGGCAAGAAGCGCGGCTTTTTGACCTATGACGAGATCAATGCGGCGCTGCCGACCGAAGAATTTTCATCCGAGCAAATCGAAGATGCGATGTCGGCTTTCACCGAAATGGGTGTGCAGATTGTCGAAAAGGAAGAAGATTTCGACGAGGATGCAGGCGAAGAATATCAGTCCGGCGGTAACATTACCTCGGATGACACAGGTCGTACCGATGACCCTGTGCGCATGTATTTGCGCGAGATGGGGTCGGTTGAGCTCTTAAGCCGTGAAGGCGAGATTGCCATTGCCAAGCGTATCGAGGCCGGTCGTGAAATGATGATTGGCGGGATTTGTGAAAGTCCTCTCGCTATTGAATCGATGATCGCATGGTATGAAGCCCTTGAAAAAGGCGAGATTCTCCTGCGTGACGTTATTGATCTGGATGCGACATACGGCGATAATGCGGAAGAGCCTGAAGAAGGCGCTGAAGACGAGGAAGCCGAAGGTGAAGAAGGTGAGGCCGAAGGCGATGAGGGCGATGACAGCCAGTTATCCCTGACTGCCATGGAAGCCGAGCTTCTGCCTCAGGTTCTCGACATGTTTGCGGGCGTTCAAAAGACCTACAAAAAGATGCAGAAGGTCCAGCAAACGCGTCTGGATGCCATTCAGGCCGGTAAAGAGCCTGATAAAAAAGCAAACGACCAATATTCCGATCTCAAAAAAGAGATGGTCAATCACATGAATGCCGTACACTTGAACAATGCGCGTATCGAGCAGTTGATCGAGCGTTTATATTCGATGAACCGTGATCTCGTCGGTATTGAAGGCCGCATCATGCGTCTAGCTGTCGATTGCGGTGTGGATCGTGGGCAATTCCTTGATAATTACTATGGGAATGAGCTGGATCCGAAATGGATGAAGCAGGTTGCCAAATTAACAGGAAAAGGCTGGGCTAAATTCGCCGAGAAATATACGGATGAGGTGAACAGCCTGAAAGAACAGATCGGCGCGATTGCTGATGAGGCCATGCTGCCGATCAAGGAATTCCGCCGCATTGTCTCGACCGTGCAAAAGGGCGAGAAAGAAGCTGCCAAGGCCAAGAAAGAAATGGTCGAAGCCAACTTGCGTCTCGTTATTTCGATTGCCAAGAAATACACGAACCGTGGTCTTCAGTTCCTCGATTTGATTCAGGAAGGGAATATCGGTTTGATGAAAGCGGTCGATAAATTCGAATATCGTCGCGGTTACAAATTTTCGACCTATGCGACATGGTGGATTCGTCAGGCGATTACGCGCTCAATTGCCGATCAGGCCCGTACAATTCGTATTCCTGTGCATATGATCGAGACCATTAACAAAATCGTGCGCACATCACGTCAGATGATCCATGAAATCGGTCGTGAGCCTACCCCCGAGGAGTTGGCAGAGCGTCTGCACATGCCTGTCGATAAGGTGCGCAAAGTTCTGAAAATTGCGAAGGAACCTGTTTCTCTTGAAACGCCTGTGGGTGATGAGGAAGATTCATCTCTCGGGGACTTCATTGAAGATAAAAACGCGATCCTGCCTGTGGATTCAGCCGTGCACTCGAATTTGCGTGAAACCACAACCCGCGTGCTTTCTTCCCTGACACCGCGTGAAGAGCGTGTGCTTCGCATGCGTTTTGGGATCGGGATGAATACCGACCATACGCTGGAAGAGGTAGGTCAGCAATTTAACGTGACGCGTGAGCGTATTCGTCAGATTGAGGCTAAGGCTTTGAGAAAACTCAAACATCCGAGCCGTTCGCGCAAATTGCGCAGCTTTCTCGATACTTAACGATACGAAGCGTAATTTAAAAATGAGATACGAAGAAAGGCCGCTCATTTGCGGCCTTTTTCAATATCTTATCCATTTTGGTCAGAAAATTACTTATCTGTCGCAATCTTGCCGAAGGGGGGGATTTCCTTGGTTGCGCCGGGGATGTTGAATTCCGTCTGGTGAACGGGAAGACCCATCATATTGGGGTCGCGTGGCTCTAGATCATGTGATGTTTCGCCCGGCACGATTGTGGGCGGAACGGAATTCAGTGACAGTTCATTGCGATCCTGCATTGTCATGGAGGCATTTAAGTCAGCTTGAGGCACATAAGGCATGTTGTCGACATCGGCAGCGCTGTTCATCACTGCTGGCGCAGGAACGACGGGGGCCGCAGGGGCTTCAGTGACAATGACAGAAGGGGCGGCAGGTGCTGCGGGGGCAGCGGGAGCCACCAGAACATTCTGTGCAGGAGCGGGAGCGGGGGATGCAGGAGCAGGTGCGGGCGCTGGTGCGGCTTTCATCTGGGCTTCCTGCATTGCCTCTTCCTTGGTTTCTTTCACCATCACCTTTTCCATGTCGGCGGCGGTGTTGATGACATTTTGTCCGTCACCCGGTGACGGCTGGATTTCAGAGGCGACAACTTTAGTTGTCTTTTCAACTGACGGGGTTTGAACTTCGGTTGTTGCTGTCGTCACGCCTTGCGGTGAGGTGGTGACATCGGAGCTGGCCTGAACATCCTGCGCAAGGGCTGCTGTGGAGGCCATAGCAAGGCCGATGGCTGTCAGAGCTGCCAGACGGCAACGTGATGTGAATGTGTGTGGTGCGATAGACATAGGGGAGAACTCCTCCGTTAAATCGTTCGAAAATCTTGCTGGCTATTACTATAAAGCTTTTTCTTGTGGCTTCAATGGGTTGCCTGTTTCGGGCAGTCTTATACCCATTTTTCTAACGATTGGTTGGGGGAATTGGTTTCCTTACGGGCCTTGAAGACTTGGCGTGCTCGGGGAAAGCTGGTATAGGACGGTGAAAGTAACTATCCTTGTGATCAAGGGCCTGTAGCTCAGTTGGTTAGAGCGGACCGCTCATAACGGTTTGGTCGGGGGTTCAAGTCCCTCCGGGCCCACCATTGCTTTGAAATCAAGAGGTTAGATAGACATTTTCGTGGTGAGCCATGAAAGTGAGACATTTCTTGTTTAACCCAAGCTATCTATCTTTATCCCGTCATAACGTCTTCTACTTCCGTTATCCTGTCCAGATTAGCGCTCTCTTAAGAGGTGCTCTATTAGGTTATACAGATTAGTGCTAGGATTCGTGCTTCCAGTAATGGCGACAGCTTTCGAAACTGACCGTGCGTTTGAGATTGCATCCGGCAATTTATCGGAGGTTAATTCAAACAAGCCCCGCATAGGTTTCTTGTAGCCCTTAATGTAACGTTGTAGAGACTTGCATGTCTCGGCATCGTTTGAGTAAGGTTTTGACGAGTTTTCATAGTGGCAAAGTACCCAAAACTCAAAGCATGGAGATGATATGCAGAGATGAAAGCTACTATGATTTATGCTTTTGTGTAGATCGTAGGCTTTTGTAAGATCACCACATCCTGTGCCATCAAATACACAATATACATGATCGAAGTCATGCAAATCGCATGAAGCAATGTTGTCTGCATAGTTTATGATACTGCACGCATCTGTGCCATCGGGACATGGAATTACTTTAGCCCTTTTCCGGTTGATCCCAAATGCGTCAACCACTTCTCTAAGATAGAAGGTCTCTGTTTCCCCTTCGCAAACAATCAAAAAATTGTCATAGGTCTTTCGTTCAGCATATTTCCTGCTGAAATCCATATTGGAACGATCTCGTCGCTTTTTGTGCAGATCATCGGAGCCCATTAAAGGTCGTCCAGCGTTCCAATATTGGGAATAGCATTGTATCTACCTGCCAGATAGTGTTTCCAGAAATGGGTATCGCTTCTAGGTCTGTATGATGATAGGGGGATAATGCTTGTATCGTGATCTTTGCTTTTTTCTACAAGCCATATTTGCTCGGCAGTCAAAATTTCTGGAGACATTGCTGTGACGTCATGAGAGGTAAAAATCAGTTGAGCATTAAATTTATTGATTTCCTTATTTTGGAATAGTTTGATTATGGCTTCTAAAAGATGAGGATGAAAATTGTTGTGTAGTTCATCAACAATAAATACCATTCCATCTTCTAGGACATCCAAAATAGGCCCTAAAAGTTCGATGAATTTTTTAGTTCCTCCGCTCTCCTGTTTTATATCCCAGGTAATGCTCTCTTTGTCGTTTAATGAGTGGGTAATGCTCAGTCGATATTTATTAAAAAATTTGAATGCGGGTCGCATATTTAGAGGGATGTTGTTGAGCCGATCTTCATCGAGATCATTTTCTTCTACAACTAATCCGGTGATAGCTTTGTCAACCAAGTTTAGTAGCTTGAGAGCTTTCTTCTCACGTTCTGAGTTGTTGTGAATGCGAGAGGCGGTGTACGTATAATGAACTGAGTCATCTTGCCCAATTACGCGAATGCCATATTGTAACCATTCACCAGCATCCATAAGCGTGCTGTTGGCTGCTTCGGATGGGCTTTCGGAGTAGTATTGAATGGCTACTGATAGGAACAAGGTTTTTGGGTTTGTTAAGTGTTTCCAATTAGCTTTTGGACCCTTAACAATCTTATCGTTTATGTTCCAATCGTAATCGTTGGTTTCCTCATTAAAATATCTTGTGTAGACCTCATTTGTGCGCCCCTCTTGTGGCACTATAAATAGCCACTCATCGACAACTCTATCTTCGGTGATTGTGAAGCCGAATTTGTATAATGTCTCGGAGTAAATAAAGCTAATTTCAAACTCAGATGGGTGTTTCTTTGATTGGCTGTCTAGCAAGAACGGGGCTACGTTAAGTTTCGTTTCTTTTTTGTTTTTGTATGAGTTTGAAACTAAGTCACTTACGAGATTTAAGGCGAGAGTAAATGTGGATTTACCAGAGGCGTTCGCTCCAAAAATCCCTGCTACAGGGAGTAAGTGTGGTGCTGATTTGTGTTTTGATTGAAAGAGAAATGGATTTCTTGATGAGCATGTCATGGAGAAGACTTGTTCATCTTTAATGGATCGAAAGTTTTTAACCTTAAATTGGACGAGCATAAAGCGGTCTCTTTTTCTTTAATCGGTGATTTTTTGCGATTTTTTGCACATAAAGCGATTTATAGCAACAAAAATAATTTTATCTTTGCGAAGGAGCTTGACAAAACTTACGAATAGTTTTCTAATAAGGCCCTGCCAAAAGCAGAAAAGGCCACTTGCCCTAAGGCGAGTGGCCTACTGTAAGGGCGGAGCCCCTAGCTTTGTCTACAGCATTATAGATAGGTGGCCCTTGAGATAATGTCAAGCCATGAAGCTCCTCATGGTAATAGGAAGAAGGAATGCCAGAATGGGTATTTTCGAAATCTTCACTGGCCGCGATGGTCAGTTTTATTGGCATCTTAAAGCTCCAAATGGGCAAGTTCTGTGTGTAAGCGAAGGCTATACGCAGAAGCACAATGCTCAAGCCGGAGTTGATGCTTGTAAAAAGTACGCGTCTACAGCTCTTGTAAGATAAAGTTGGAAGCGCTGTGCTGACTAATTAAATTTTTAAGTGGGGAGGGCGTAAGTCCTCCTCATTTTTATGAGCCGTAATATCGTGAAGGCATATGTGTATGCAGAAATTATAAATTGTCCCTCATTGCAGCTAAGGCGCTATCTGCATTGGCTTAGCCTCTGATATGCGCTCCCTCCGGGCCCACCACATCTTCGAACTTGAACTCATCCAAAAAATCTGTATTGTCGCGGCTGTTCCTATAGGGGAGTAACCGCCCTCCGCGCAGTTGTCACGCACAACGCGTAATGCGGAAGGGAAGACTGTCAACATACTTAGCCCGCAGGCTATGGCAGTTTTGGCTTCGGCTTGGTGAGACCTATGGCATCATCGTTCCCTTTCTCGGTCGGAAGGGGGAGGCGGTGTGTCATAAGTTTAACCGTTGTCCGACCCGGGTGCCCTTATCAATGACTTTCTTTGGATGTGAACTTCTCCTTTCCCTTCTGATTATTCTTGCCGCTGCGGAAATTTTTACCAATGCGCTGGAGCATTTGGGTGACCGTCTGAAAATTTCGGAAGGTGTCACGGGTTCTTTGTTTGCGGCTGTCGGCACGGCGCTTCCTGAAACCATGGTACCTATTCTGGCGATGGTGGCGGGTACGCAAAGCCAGAGTGTGAATGAGGAAATTAGTGTCGGGGCGATCCTTGGCGCACCTTTGATGCTGGGCACATTAACGACGTTTCTGATGGCACTTGCCGCCATAAAAAAGCGCGGTTTTAAAGGACATATTCGCCCTGAAAAGACAGGCTTTGTCAGAGACATGTCGTTCTTCATTGTGGCGTTTTCGATTGCGGCGCTTGCCATGCTGGTCCCGCATGAACAAATCTATACGCGTATGCTGTTCAGTATGCTGTTGGTCTTGACCTATATTTTCTACATTATCTGCACGTTTCGGGCATCACAGGGGTTGGTGCAGGACGGTCATGGCACGGAGGCGGGGCATAAATTGTTCCTGACGCATCTGCGTCTGAAAGAGTGCATGCCGGTGATCTACATGCAGCTTTTGCTGGGGTTGATCTTGCTGGTCGGGGGTGCCAAGGGCTTCATTCACGGTATTGAGGATGTCTCGAATGCGTTATCGGTGTCGCCGCTGATCCTGTCGCTTTTAATTATCCCGATTGCGACCTAGCTGCCCGAGAAGGTGAACAGTATCTTATGGATACGCAGAGGCAAAGACACTCTGGCCTTCGGCAATATTACGGGTGCGATGGTTTTTCAGGGTACCTTGCTGCCTGCGTTCGGTATTTTGCTGACGCCTTGGGAGTTACGCCATGATGTAACGCCCGGCATTATCATCACGTTGCTAGCGGCGATCTGGGTACGTTGCATGCATACGGAAAAAGCGGGGATCAGCATACGCGCCTTAATGGGCTGCGGGCTTCTTTATGCCGTTTATCTGCTGGTCGCCTTGAATTAAAAATCAGTAATGCGGAGGTTTGTCGCGGGCAGCCATTTCGGAAACGGTCATGGCTTCGCGCTCGCGTTGATCGGAAATTGTCGCGATATGGTCTTCCAACTGACTTTGTGTGCGGGAAAGACGGGCGTTCAAGCGCTTGATTTCTTTCCATTGGGTTTCCGCCAGATCGCTTAAGTCCCCGATCTGCTTTTCAGCGTGTGCCAGCGCGACTTCAAGTGCCGCAATTTTTTCATCCATTGTCGTATCAGCCATAATGGGCTAGTTTTTACTCTATTCTTTCAGCCAAAAGCAAAGGCATTTTATTATGGCACTCCCACTCACCACTCTGCTTCTTCTCTGGGCTATCTTCGCGCAAGGCTTTCTGGCAATCCTGATTTTGTTCCGTTTACGCACCGTGCGTGTGGCTGCCTTTCGTAACGGAGAGGTCAAAGAGATCGCCCGCTATGATCCTGCAGGCTGGCCTGAAAAAGCACGCAACGTTCAAAATGCCTATGCCAATCAGTTTGAAATGCCCGTGCTGTTTTATGTGGCCTGTTTACTGGCGCTGCAATTCGGGCAAACGGGCTGGCTGATGGTGGTTTTTGCTTGGGCCTTTGTGGTCACGCGCTACATTCATGCAGGTGTTCATGTCACAACCAATAAGATCCGTCACCGCTTTCCAGCCTTTCTGGCGGGGGTGATCTGTCTCATCGTGATCTGGGTTTATCTGGCGCTGACGATTACGTTGGCCTAAGCCATTTCTTTTTCGAGAAGGCAAGTGACTACGCTTTGTGCGTCACGGATTTGGTGAAAGAGATTTTGTAAGTCGTCTGACGGTCCTTCAAAATTCTGCTGAGCCTGAAAAGCAAGATCAGCCAGATGACGGGCACCAAGATTGAGCGAGATCCCCTTTAAGGCATGTGCCGCTTTGCGGAAAGCGGGGCGTTCATCTTGTTCTAAAGTGGTGTGTAATTCCTCGACAAGGTTGGAAGAATCCTTGATAAATTCATTGAACAAGTCGGCTTCGAGTTCACGGTCATTTTCCGTGATATCGCGAAATTGCGTCAGATCAAGAATAGTGGGCAGAGATGTCGTCATAGCTTATTCTTCTCAATATCTTCTCTTTTTTTGGCCAATTTCTTGATCATTTTGTAATCATCGACAACTCTAATCAATTCTTCTTTTTCGTAGGGTTTCACAATGAACCTTTTGGAACGGTTCTGGCGTGCTCTAATAATATCTTCTTTCGAATGATTGGCGCTGACCATGATGATGTAATGTTCAGGGTCTATTTTATTGATTAATTGAGCGAATTCGTGGCCACTCAAGTCGGGAAGATCAATATCCAGCAGCAATATATCGGGACATTTTTCCATATAAAGAAGAAGCGCCTCAGCCGAAGAAGCGGCAATATAGACCGTATAGTCTTTAAGAATATACATGAGTAGCTTCTGGCTGAAGCGCTGATCCTCAACCGCCAGAATGACGGGTTT
The DNA here is from genome assembly GCA_050251555.1 of Pseudobdellovibrionaceae bacterium. Classification (GTDB taxonomy): domain Bacteria; phylum Pseudomonadota; class Alphaproteobacteria; order Micavibrionales; family Micavibrionaceae; genus UBA2137. The sequence goes on from JBFWMN010000058.1 coordinate 10,604, forward strand.
GGTACGCATAGTGCGTTGC
>JBFWMN010000059.1:0-10605 GCA_050251555.1 Pseudobdellovibrionaceae bacterium
ATTTTTGCATCAGGACGATATTCTTCCTGACCTGATCCAACTTAACATTGGGGTCGATAGGCAGAACATCATCTTTTCCGCCCATAATGTGGGCCAACAAAATCTGTCCACCCTCTTTGGGCCCTTTTTCCAGTAAGGTCGCGGCCTGCAGAAGGGAATCCTTGCTCAAGACACCCGCGGGGATCAGATGCAGACGCACACGACCGGCCTCTAACGCTCCCGACGTTTCCAGCCCGCGGATAAAGGCGTGGCAATGCGGGCATGAGGGGTCGATAATCGCATAAACAAGCGGCGCATTTTCGTTACCCAGCTCCAAATAAGGAGCTTCTGCCATATCCGCCATTAATTTTGCCGACAGGCTATCCTTGGCAACAGGCGCAGCGGCCTTATCCTTAATTTCAGCCTTATCAAGCATAAGCTCCTGTAGCTCAGGCGGCACATTCTGGACCATTCGTTCCAGTTGTTTTTCGGTGATCACTTCACCCTTTCTGTCCAACAATACCCCGACGACATATGCCTCTTCGTTAGGTGTATTGTAAATGTATTGGGATTGCCCGTTGATAATCACCAGCCACCCTTGCAAGCCCTTATCATCACCCAGATAGCGCACTTGCGCGCCGCTTTTGGCGAGCTGCTGGATGTAATAGGGGTAACGCGGCGCATCCTTTTCCTGCGCGAAGGCAGGAAAGGAGAGCAAGGACACCGAAAGAAGACAGGCAAATAGCTTAAAGACAGTCATGACCCCAACATCCTATAAGAAGTTCCGCCCAAACTAAAGAGCTGATTGCCATATTGAATCTCTCTTTCAGTTTAACCGAGAAAGCGTTACTTTTTCCTTCAAATTGTTATAATTTATAAGAGTGTTTTCGTAATGACCTCCATAGAAGGGATGAGATGAAATGAAACTGATTGTAATTTTACTGGTTCTGATCGGCTTGCCGCTTCTCATCGGAGTTGTGATATACAACCGTCTTGTGGCTTTACGCGAAACGCGCAAGAACGCCTTTTCCGATATCGATGTCCAGCTCCAGCAGCGCTATGATCTTATTCCCAACCTGATTGAGACGGTCAAAGGCTACGCGAGCCACGAAAAAGAGATTTTGGAAAATATCACCAAAGCACGCGCCGGTATTTCGGCTGCAAAAGATGAAACATCTCGCTTGCAGGCGGAAGCCAAGATGGACCGCGCCTTAATGTCTTTGTTTGCCGTTGCTGAAAATTATCCTGATTTGAAGGCGGATGCGAATTTCCGCGCTTTGCAAGCCGAGCTTTCCGATATCGAGAACAAGATTGCCGCCGCACGCCGTTACTTTAACAATGCCACGAACGAGCTCAACACTGCCGTTCAGCAATTTCCAGGCAATATCATTGCAGGTTTTTTCCATTTCGGGCAGGAAGGCTTCTATGAGATTGATGCGGATATCGCAGAACAGGTCCGCCAGCGCCCCGATGTTAAATTCTAGGATGAGCCAATGGCACTGGCAGCTTCAGGCCTGAGAACCCATATCTGGAATAACCAGTTTTATTCGGTTCTTTTGTTGTGCCTTTACCCGCTGATTATGCTTGGGCTACTCTGGTGTATCGGCGCGGCGCTCGGTGTTTTGACAACGCCTACGCCGAATGGCGCACATCTTCAAGCTATCGCTGTTCACGCGGGCAACAGCTTCTTCTTCAATTACTGGCCCCTTATGCTGACTGCCGTTGCCATCTGGTTCGTCATCTCTTTTTTCTGGAATACGAAAATGATGGCGTCACTTTCCCATGCCAAAGCGGTCACGCGGCAAGAAGAGCCCACCCTATACAATCTTCTTGAAAATCTCTGCATCGCAGTCGGGCAGAAAATGCCCCAGCTTTATGTGATCGAAAGCCCGGCTCTCAATGCATTTGCCAGTGGCATCAATGATAAAACTTATGCCGTAACGGTTACGCGCGGCCTGCTTGAGACGCTGGATGAGGAGGAGCTTGAGGCCGTACTTGGGCATGAGCTTAGCCATATCCTCCATAAAGATGTACGGCTTTTAATGATTTGCGTCGTTTTTACAGGGCTGCTCGGCTTTACGGCGCAGTTTTTCTGGTCACAAATTCGCTATCGACTTTTTTGGGGAAATATAGGCTCAGAACGCAGACGTGGCGGTGATGCACGCATCATTTTGGTGATGCTCGTACTCGGCGCGATCCTATGGATCGGATATATGGCAACCATTTTCACCCGCCTTGCAATCTCAAGACGGCGCGAATTCATGGCAGATGCGGGTGCCGTCACCCTTACCAAACGTCCCGAGGCCATGATGCGCGCCCTGATGGCGATTTCAGGACACAGCGCCTTGCCTGCCGATGTTTCTGATGACGTGCGCATGATGTGCACGGATAACACGAAAGCGTTTCTTGGATTATTTCAGACACACCCACCAGTTTCGGCGCGCCTTGCAGCGCTTTCGCAAATGTCAGGCGTGAGCATTGAATCTTTAACGCCTTCAAATACATTAGGAAATTCGCTGAAAAACCCTTGGTTAGAATAATTGTTCTATACTGATGAACCGACATAAAGCGCCCCTAATGACACACGTATAACGCGATCATTGGAAATATTATCCGATCTTTCTACATGATATTTTTTGAAGTTGAATAGAATAATTATTCTACATTTGCTTTTTGCGGATGCAGACCCATTTTTTCAAAGGCCGCAATCATCTTTGGGCTGTTCCAGCTTGTGGTCCCGACGATTTTGCGAACAATCTTGCCATCGCGATCAATGATAATGGTTTCGGGCAATTGATAGGTGCGGAAAATATCGCGTGTTACAGCGCCTTTTTCATCCCAAGCCATTGTAATATTTGGCATATCGATGCGCTCTTGGATATCCTCGGACATTTGCGATGTAAATTTATCAATCGCCTCACGCTTTAAGTCATTGGATAAAAAGACAATCTGCAGATCGGGGCCGACAGACGCCGCAAGTTCCAGCATATCGGGAATTTCAGCAACACATGGCGGGCACCATGATGCCCAAAAGTTCAAAAGAACGATCTTACCCTTATAATCCGCCAGTTTAAAAGGGGTTCCGTCCAACGTTTGCATTATCACGTCGGGTGTCGCCATGTCCATTTTCTTGGACTGACGGTCAATTGTGACGGGAACATCGCGCTCATGTCGCGAAAAGGTCGAGATGATAAAAGTCATTCCGACGCTGAACGCCATAATGCCAAGCAGAATATAAAGGTTACGAAACATAGACTTAGCCGAATATTTCTTGTTGGTTTTTGTTTTTGCGCACGATTTTGTGTGCCAGCAGAGCCAATATAACGCATTGAAGCAAAATATAAAGACCAAGCCCTTGGGCCACGCCATCAATGAACCCGTAAGAATGGAGTCCAATACTCAAAAGATTGACACCAAACCAGCTCAGAGCCACAAAAATGCCCGTGACGGCAACACCGAAAATGAACGCCAAAGGCTTTAAATCCTTGCTGATCAGTCCATGCAAAAGCCAAATCAGCCATAAAACAATCAGCAAAGCGCCGTTTTCCTTAGGATCCCAACCCCAGAAGCGTCCCCAGCTCTGATCTGCCCATATGCCGCCTAAAGCAGTGCCGACGCTCATAAATAAAAGGGCAAAGCCTGCACTCAAACGGATCTCAGACAATCCGACAGAGAGCCTGTTACCCTTTGCAAAAGCTTGCTGGGCAAGGTTTACATGGGCAAGTGCCGCTGCCAGAAGGCACAATCCATAGCCGATTGTCACGCACAGCACGTGGGTTGCCAGCCAAAATTGTGTATTTAAGACCGCCTGAAGCACATTGAGGCCATGCTGGTCCGGAAGAGCGAAAAAGGAGAGCGCCAGCAGAAAAAGCCCTAAAAACGCCGCCAAAAGCCTGTAAAGATGCTTGCCTACCATATGGTCAAACAATGCGCCGCCCACACCGACAATTAAACTCGCAAACAAGACCGACTCATATAATGTTCCCACTGGCGGGCGTCCCAGAAGATAACAGCGCGCCGTAATTGCCAGCACCAAAACGGTCACAGCAGTATAAAAGCATATTTTAAACAATATATTAGCGTATTTTGCGCCCCTATTTTCTTTAAAGAGAACTGCGCATAAGGCACATAAAAGCGAGGCCAAATACAAACCGAAGGCCCAACCGAACGGGATCAGCTTCATGTAAAGCGCCTCAATCTCAAGCTTAGCGCCAAGACCATCCTTTTCCAAAAAGGGTGCGTACAGTGCTTTTAAATCATGGAGGCTGGCGGCAAAGGCGGAAGCATCGCCTGCAACGTAGTCTTTGCGTAATTTGGTCCAGGCATCAACAAAAGCGCCGTTTTCAGGGCTTCCACCGCCTCTGGTATATATTTCCCAAGGGGCAATCCAGCCTTGGTTATCAGTATCTAGCGAATTCGGAATCACTTTAAAAAGCGTGTTGATTTCCCCTCCTTCGCGTATGACGGTCATAGAGGCCGCTGTCATAACGAGGCGCTGCTCTTCCTCGGTATACTGAGATGGGTCAGTGCCTTTAGTCTTGATAATGGCACGTACACGTGCCTCTAAATCCTGCATGGCAGGCAATAATTTTGTATAGTTTTCAACGGCTTCGCCATTATAGAAGGCTGCATCAAACGTAAAGCTGCGCAAGATCTGCGTATCCAGTGCCGTTTTTTCAAAAACATCGAGCAACCCCTTCTCCTGTGCAGTCAAAACCTTCTTTTGGGCTTTTTTCTGCAGAAGCTCCGGCAGATCCTTCATATTCTCTGCCAGATTTAACTCATCCAGACGGTACAAATGGCCTTTGCGCTGGGGCAAATGCAGGGCGCGTCTTACCCCCTGATCGCCGATAAAAATGACGGGAATTTCGACGGCTTCCTGAGGCAGAAACAGACTTTTCATCAACCATTCCGCAGCAGAAAGGTCCCCGAGATTGCTTTTCCCCGAGAGCGTTTTCAGGGCATTGCGTGCAAAGCTCTCAATCGGCTGTATCCGACCGTCAGCTTGTATTGGCAGCGTTTCAACACCGCTTATATCCAGCTTTTCATTTGCCATAGCCGGACTGAATATCAGTAAATTTATGCAGCAAAGAACAAAGAGAAAGAGGGAACGCATCATGCTACACCTTCCTTAACACGGCGGGCGCGCATAAACACGTAAAGAATGAGGCCGAATGCAACAAGCCCTGTCCCGATATAGGGAAAATAGCGGCCGCGATTTTTAACCACCGTCAGCACACTTACGGATTCTCCGGCTTGGTTTTGAAAAAATGAACTTTGGTAGACTGTGTATAAGTCTGTGGATAAAGGCTCATTCATAGCGATATGTGCGGGATACAGCTCGTTTCCATATTTGACTTGTACGTCAGAGCTATAAGAACGCGCCATTTGCGTTCCGGGATAGTAAATGGCCTGAAAGTCAAGAAGTTCTAAGGAAAAAGGCAATATATGCATCTTTCGCTGAACAACCAAACTGTACCTGTCCTCGCCAATTTTCCATAGGGGCGGCTTGGGGAAAAACAGAAATGTGACATAATTCCCTTCCACTTCAGAGTCAAGGCCCGAAATATGAAAAGACAAACCTTGCAGATTTTCTTCCGCTTTTAATGAGGCTTCCCCTTCAACAAGGGCCATCTTGGCAGACGGGCCGCGCCACTCCCCTGTCGCACCCTGATTGCCTGCCTCATCACGTAAAATGACCTGACAGGAACGGCATAGATTAATAACACTGACATCGAAAGGGGCCTTGCCCTCAAAAAGCGTTGCGCCCGCCTTCAAATCCTCAAAGGGGATTTCTGCAAGCGGCAGATCGTTCTTCAATAAGACCAGTTCGCTTTCAAAATAGTCGGACGCTTCACTAACCTCTTCACCCGGAGGTAAAGTCATAGCCCATTCCTCCCGCGAGACATTTGAAATCAGCCCGCCCATCAGCATAACAAGCACACCCAGATGCGCCAGATGAATACCGATCCGCGCCTTGCTCCACTCGCTGTCCAATAAAAATTTGGCGGCAAGATTAATGAAAAGAAGCGCGCAAATCAGAATGCCGCCCGGCAGCGGGATGGGGCCGAGCATAAAGAAAAGAGATCCGAAAAATTTATGCTGGGCGGCATATAAGCCAAGTTTGGTTTGCTCCAGCGTCCCGATTATCAGGAGAAGCATCAGATAAGGCAGTGTCCAAAACAGCAAAGCAGGACTCACCAGCATGCCCTTTAAGCGTGCCGTCCATCCTGCTTTCTCACTCTGGTTGTTTCTATCCTGCATCAGTCGAGGCGGACTATAAAAACTTAATCGCAAAGCCACAAGAGCTTTGCATGCGTCCGCCGATAAAGCTATATAAGCATGCCATGAGCGAACCACTCGTATTAAGCGTACAGGATGCCACCGTCACATTTGGCCGCACACCCCTTTTTGAAGGACTGACCTTCAATATTCAGGAAGGGGACCGTATTGCCGTGGTCGGCAAGAACGGTGCGGGCAAATCAACGCTGATGCGCCTTATTAACGGCGATCTCGTGCCCGATCTTGGCGAGCGCTGGCAACTGGCAGGGACAAGCATCGGTACGATGCGCCAGGATGTGAAGCCAAGGGAAGGGGAAAGCGTACGCGATTTCGTCTTTTCCGGTATCAAGGCCGAAAACCCCGAAGAAGTCGCCTATCTTGTCGATGTCATTATCCATCCGCTTGATCTTGACCCCGATGCTCAAACCGTTTCCCTGTCGGGCGGACAGTTACGCCGCGCCGAGCTGGCCCGGGCTTTGGTTGAAGATCCCGATATCCTCTTGCTGGATGAGCCGACAAACCACCTGGACCTTGATGTCATTGAATGGCTTGAAAACTTTTTAAGTGCGCGTCGCGGGACACTCATTTGTATTTCCCACGACAAAACCTTTCTGGCGAATGTCACAAACAAGATTTTCTGGATTGATCGCGGCGTCATTAAAGTCGCCCCGCACGGCTTTGGACGATTCGAGGAATGGTCGGGTGCCCTCCTTGAACAGGAAGAGCGTGAACTAAAAAACCGCCAGAAAAAACTCGACATCGAGGTTGAATGGGCCTCACGGGGCGTGAAAGCGCGGCGCAAGCGTAACCAGCAACGTCTGGACAAGATGCGCGAGGAACGTGACAAGCTGAAAAGCGATAAATCCGCCTTTAACCGCCTCATGGCAAAAATTGATATCACACCACCTGACGCGGAGTTGACTTCAAGGAATATCGCGGAATTTTACAATGTCTCCAAAGGCTTTGGCGACAAACCTTTGCTGGATAAGTTTTCGGTTAAGATCACCAAAGGGGACAGGATCGGCATTGTCGGGCGCAACGGCTCAGGCAAAACCACTTTCCTGAAACTGCTGATCGGAGAACTGGAGCCTGATTCAGGGACGGTCAAACGCCGCAAAGAAATCGAATTTTCCTATTTCGATCAGCGTAGGCGCGGCCTGAATGAGGATTACAGCCTCTGGAAGACCTTAAGCGAAGATGAGAATGACTATATTAACGTCATGGGCAAGCAGCGCCATGTTTGCGGCTACCTGAAACAATTTCTGTTTGACCCTGCTGACGCAAAATCAAAGGTGTCGACGCTTTCGGGCGGTCAGAAAAACCGGCTCATGCTTGCCAAAACACTCGCCGATCCCAAGAACTTCCTCATTCTGGATGAACCCACCAATGATCTGGATATGGATACGCTTGATATGCTGGAAGATATTTTGGCGCAATATAACGGAACATTGCTTGTCGTCTCTCACGACCGTGACTTTCTGGACCAGACGGTTTCAAAACTCCTTGTATTTGAAGGAGATGGACATGTCGAAGGCGTGATAGGCGGCTATAGCGATTATCTGCATCAAAAGAAAAAGCGCAGCAAAAATGAGAGCGAGCCCAAAGCGGAGAAATCCGCAAAAGCGGCGACGAAGGATGACAAGAAAGCGCAGCAAAATCACAAAGTAGAGTCTGCAGTCAAAACCAAACTGACATATAAGGATCGCTACGAGTTTGAAAAATTGCCGCAAAAAATTGCCGATCTTGAAGCCGAGATCGGACAACTGACAGAGCTTTTAAAAGATCCTGATTTTTACCAGCGTGACGCGGACGGTTTTATGCGTGCTTCGGAAAAGATCGAACGCCGCAAAAAAAGCCTGAGTGAGGCCGAAACACGCTGGTTGGAGTTAGCCGCCCTGCAAGAGACTTAATGGCACAAGACCCTAATCAATTTCACTTTCGCAATTTCATAAAAAATCGCGTAGACTGGTGACAGGCTTTCTATGGCCCCGCCACTTTCGCTAGCGACAACCATGCTCACAAAACTCGAACAAAAGCTAAAACCGGTCATCGCGACCCTTGTCTTTTTCTTTGCACTCCTGATTTCAGGGTTCTTAAAAGGCGCAATGGATCAGGAAGGTGTGCCGCTTTCCATGCGCGGCTTTGTTGATGTGGCCTTTACGTTTTTGCAGATATGTATGTTTCTGACCTGGCTCTCCTTTATTTGTCAGTGGAAGAATATTCTGTTTTTAGCGGCCCCCTCGACACTCGCGATTCTTGCCATGATTGTGTTGTATGAAGGCGTATGGCGCGAAGAAGGGCTGGAGGCAGAGCGCCAGACCAAAGAACATGCTGTCCATGAGGATCTGGCAAAAAATTCAGTCAACAGCTGGCCTTGCCGCAGCGGATGGAAGCTGAACGAAAAAGAGGAGAACGGCGTTACTTCCTATTTCCTGGCAGAAAAGCGAACATCCGTAGCGCCCATTCTGATTGCCAAAGTAAAAGCGGATCATACGATTGAACCGTTGGGCAGTGCCTCCGCCCTCCCGATTGACCAATTGAAGGACATACTTAAATCCTGCACTGGTGAGGGTTTTGAGGCGCTTAGACATGCCTATTTTCCTATCGCCCCGGCTCAACCCCCGAAAGTACGGAATTAACCTGTCAGTAAAATCACATTGATTTTGCGGTGCAAAACGTGCCTTACTCTTCTATCTATTGGGGAAAACATGTCAAATTTTCTGAAAGCGTTTGAGCCTTCCGTACTTCTCGAGAAAAGCTTTCTCAGAAGCGCTATTCTGGTGGTTTTCCTCATGCTATCGACTTTGTGGGCTACATACTTGTCAGCCCTTCAGCTTGCCAATGCCAATGCAGCACGATTTGAATTGCAACAGGAAAATCTGAGCAACTCAATCGAACACGCACTGGAAACATCTGAACAAGTCCTCAAGGGAGCAAGGGCTCTGTTTTTCTCGTCCGATCTCGTTGAGGCGGACGAGTGGGCGGGATATTTCTCCTCACTACGCCTCAAAGAAAATTTTAGAGGGCTGCAAGGAATCGGTTATGCGTTGTGGATTCGCGATAATGACATGGAGGCATTCAATGCAGAAATGAAGGCCATGGGTATCGGAAAAATTACAGTCTACCCCGCCGCTTCACGCGACCCGCAAAGTGCCATCATCTATTTGGAGCCCAAAGACACACGTAACAGCAAAGCGATCGGCTATGACATGTGGTCGGAAGCGACGCGACGCGCAGCAATGGAGGAAGCTCTAAAAACCGGTGAGCCTCAGCTTTCGGGAAAAGTCAGACTGGTTCAGGAGATTGATAATGATATTCAGGCCGGTTTTCTGATTTACCTTCCGTTTTACGGCAAAGGCCAAAGACCCACTACACCCGCAGAAAGAGAGGCCTCCATCAAAGGCTTTATCTATGCGCCTTTCCGTGCCGACAATTTCATTAATGCAGCATTGGGTGATGATGATAAGGATATTGCCGTTACGATATATGATGGTAAAACAGTCTCCCCGGAAACCGTTCTTTATAAATCTCATCTTCCCACCTTATCACCGTCACAGCGGCTTTCAATGATGCGGGGACTTAAAACAATACACTTTCGCGGCGGAACATGGACCGTTGAGTTTATGGCTTTGCCCAGCTTCTCGGCGCAGCAAAGTAAACTGCTTCCGATTGTCATTCTGAGTGGCGGCGGCATTTTGTCGCTACTGGTTTTCTTCCTGTCCTGGGCTATGGCAAGTGCGAAATTAAGAGCGCAGCAACTGGCGAAAGATTCCAGCTCGCTGTTCAAGTTTATGATTCAACACACACCCGCGGCCGTTGCGATGTTTGATAGAGATATGCGTTATATTTCCTATAGTGACCGATGGGTGAAGGATTACGGCCTTGAGGGTCGCCACCTGATGGGCCAAAGCCACTATGATGTTTTTCCTGAAATTAGGGAATTCCGCCCTGAATGGATAGAAGCCCATAAGCGCGCACTCAATGGTGCCGTCCTCTTTTCTGAAAAGGACACGTTGGAACGCCCCGACGGAAGTATCGAATATTTGCGCTACGAAGTGCGTCCTTGGCGGGACGGAAGCGGGCATATCGGAGGCATCGTTATGTTCACCGAGAGCATTACCGATCAGGTTCGCGCGATTGAAGAGATTAAAAACTCGGCCGCCGAATTGGAGCGGTTTGCTTTTATTGCCTCACACGATCTGAAAACACCGTTACGGGGGATCGACAATCTCGCTAAGTGGCTGGAAGAGGATTTGGGAGGTAAGGTAAGTGACGATATCCATGATAAGCTGAAACTCATGCGCGGACGTGTCAGGCGCATGGAGTCCTTGCTTGATGATATCC
>JBFWMN010000060.1:0-10286 GCA_050251555.1 Pseudobdellovibrionaceae bacterium
ATTTCTGGCCTATGCTCGTCTTCATGGTGGTCATCACCCTGATTGCGATGAAACGCTATCGACGGACGTTGTATTAGAATTTATATAATTCAATCGTTTTGAGTATTCTAAATATAATTAAAAAATAGTCATCATATACGGTTTGAGGAGATGGCAATGAAGAAGGGGAGGGGCGGGTTTGGTGCGCAAGCTCATCGCGAATTTTTTTAAGTGATGATAATTTCGAACTCAGTAGATCGTAGTCAGCACCTAACATGATTTTAAAGCTTAAAAAGGAGCTGTAGCCTACAGCAGGTGTAAGCATCGCATCAAACTTATTCATGCTAAAAGCGTTGTTACTATCTATATATTTTTTTTCAAAAGTTTTAATTTCAGAGGATGAGATATTTTTACTACTGAGTATTTTTTTTATAATTTCATCTTGAGTTATTTCAATCCAACCTGAGAGGTCTAAAACGGCTAATTTTGAGAATTGTACAGGAGTTATGTGGGAAAGAGAGTGTGTTGACTTCTGTTCACGTTTTTCTAAGCGTATTAAATTCCGTAAGCGTTCTTCAACGTGCTTTTTAATTACAGCCTTCGGCATATTTTTCAATTACTTCTTTTGCTACATGTAATCTTTTCACTAGATTGTCTTTGCGACTTAATCCTTCTTGAAGATTTTGATGTTGAAAGGCCTCTTCATCTAGCATTTTCTTATAAGCTGTATTTATATCGAAGCTAGATTTTTTGTTAATAATATCTAAGTTTTTAGATATGCCATAAAGTAAAGCTTCTCTGATAACTATACTGGATGGTCTTTTAATTAGGTTTCTTGTGATATCCATAGTCAAGGCAAAAAGTTGCTCGAATTTTATTTTATCTTGGCTATTTAGGTGCTGATGATTTTTCATAAAATCATTCAAAAATTGTGATAGCTTTCCTTCGTATTGTGGTAACGAAAAATGCATTGCAAAAAAACGTAATATTAATTCCTGACCTTTGAAACGATCACCTGATTCCTTTGCTCTTCCTATAAAATCTAGCCAGCGCCTGTCTTTATAAAGATCAAATAGGAGGTCGTTAAGGTCTCCTCTAAATATGCAGTTTCTTATCTCTTGGTTGTTTAAGCTTACGCCACCTTTATTGAGCCTATGAAAAATTTGGAATATGTATTCATTGTGAGATTTTTTTTCTAAATCACATCTAATAATTGTTACCGGTATAGTTACATTTTCTATTTTAGGAAGAACTTCATTTAAGCGTCGTAATTCAATAGATGAGTAACCAGATAATCTCTTGTCGACATCATCTAGTTTTGAAAGTTTAAAATCACTATTTTTATCAAGTAAAGATATAATAGTGCTAATTCTTTGTAGGCCGTCTACAACAATCATTTGTCCCCTTTTGTAATCGTCTGCTAAACACATGCTAGGTATCGGCAATCGTTTAAAAAGAGAATCAATAAATCTCGTTTTTTGTGGGGCTTTCCAGACTTCTTCGCGTTGAAAATCAGGTTGTATTTCTAACTGATGAGTAACGTACAGCCTGTATAAGTCGTGTACGGAGCGCAGCTCATTATATGAAACTACATCTTCAGGGGGGAGTATATCCGTATCGGCTTCTTCAAAAGACTTATTGTAAGGGTCTTTGTCATTAAATAGTGTACTCATAAAAGAATTTATAGCTTCTGCAATTAATAATGTCTAGAGAGCTGCCGCTACGGAAGGAACGTCCCTAAATCGACAAATCCTTGAACGCGGCGATAAAGCCCGGTGTCGGGCCTGAGACGGGTTGTTGCGGCGCGGCTGTGCTGCTGCTGCCGTTATCAAACCCTGCGGGGAGAAGATTTTCAGGGGTGGCGCTGTTGCCCGCCAAACGCACTTGAGCGCCTGTATGAGGGGCAGGGGGCACGCCTTCAGCCATCTGGCGCACCGCATTCCCTTTCAATTGCTGGTAGGCAATACTGACGGCGGTGCGGGCTGTCGCATCCGCTTCGGCACCATTCATGTCGGGGTCTTCGCCGCTTATGGCGGCCTCGGCACGTAAGTTATCATGTGCGGCGGCCTCGGTGCGCATCGCCCAATGTTCCAAAGAGTCTGCGGCTTCGTATGTGAGTGCCTCGCGCATGTTACTGCTGCTGTGCATGGTGCGGGCGCCTGAAGGGATTTGACCGTCATAGCTGTCGACATAGGTGACGGGCTTGCCGCCATCCAGAGGAACTTGCGCAAACACCTCGACCGCTTCGCCGCCGTCCTTGATCATGATTTCGTGGGCAAAGCCCGGTACGCCGCGCTCAGCCATGCCGCGGATCATCTCTTTATGGTCGTTCACATCGTCTCTGGCATCCAAAACGCGGCGCGTATCTCCCAAAACAAAACTGGCAGGGACAAAGCGTTTCGCAATACCCATCCCGATATCGACAGGGGAGACGGAAATGCCTGCCAAGGTCAGATCCTGCCCGTCCATACCTGCTTGGTAGAGGTCAATATCATTGCCGATAGCGGTGCCGTCACCCATCCCGTCTTTGCGGATCAGGCGGCTGATCCCGCCCGAGATCGCATCTGAAATGGCGGCGGGAGGATTGAAGACGCGCCAGCCTACCTCGGCGGCGATATTGGCAATCTGGCGGACCTCCTCATCACCGCTGATGCGTTCCGTAATCCGCGCGGCGGTGACGATAATCGTATCTTGTCCCATGAAAAAACTGGCCCCTCGCAATCAACCGATTTGGCTTTATCATATGTAAAACCAATAAAGAAAAAGTTAAGCAGCCTGAGGGCGGTGCGGGGGCCTTATATGAAAGACAATTTAATTAGGACTATTTTTGTCCTCTTTTTTCTTGATTTTTGTAAGGGGCTTTATGTATAAAGAGGCACCCTATAAAACACCTGACCCATACGGAAGAAATTATGAAGTCATCTGTTTTACTCATCCCGACCTTTCTTGCTGCGGCATATCTTGTGCCCAAAGCCGCCAATGTTGCCGAAGCTGCCATTCAGCAGGGTGGCGGGGCCACGATATATGAGCTTTTGGATACGGCCCGATTGCCCACACATATTCATGACTCTCCGGATGTCGCGTGTGAATTTGACGTACAGTCGCATGAAATTCGTTTGGAGAATGCAACGACCGGCGAGGTGAAGTTGTTGTCGGCTTCGGAAGTGTTCCCGCATCATTACCGTGCCGACTTCGATGCGGATAACGCCGTTCATGTCATTGAAGAGGATCACTTATTTGCCGGGCCCAGATGCTATGGGCAAAAGAATATGCCTGTCTTGCCGCTGGCGCTGCAGATTAGATTTTAGGCAAGGTAATTTTTAGTCACCTGAAATAGGCATGTTTACATGCGTAAGGCGAAAATCATAAAGGGCGCAAATGACCTGCTTCGGGGGCGTTTGTATCGGCGATACCATTATCTTGTTGCGCGCTGATGTCGTCCTCTAATCGATGATAGAGCTCTTTGAAAACCGTGCTGACCTCAGCCATAATATCGACATTTGCAGGGTTCAGCGGCACATCGCTTACCTCATCGTAGCCTTGTGTAAATGCCTCTCTGTATTTTCCGACATACATACGAATATCAAGCTCTCTGACACCCATTCCGGAGAAACAAAAGTCACAGATGCCCTCGACAGGGCCGTCATAGCTTTGCGCAAACAAGTTGACGTGGTGAAAATCGTTATGCACAAACACATCCTCTCCCTCGAGACGATCTAGCAGCCCGATGCCTCTCTCGATAAGGTCGGGATGTTGGGCTGCGACAGGATGGTTACGCAATTGATTTTTAATGAGCTCGACAGGGTCTCTGGTTAATGTGGCTCTTTCTTCGGGGGAAATGTCCAAACCGTGCAAATGGGCGGCAGCTCGACCTGCTTCGTATGCCTGTCTTTGCATATCCTCTTCTGTGATATCGTCATAGTAACTGTCATTTTTGTCACTATTCCCTAGAGGATTTGCCAGCTTTGTCATTTGAATAAAGGCATAGGGGCCATATTCCGTTTCCATCGTTTCGTGAACGCCATGCGTGACAATCTGGGGGATGCGGAAGGGCAATGCGCTTACATGGGATTGCAAAACCTGAAGGGCGCTGACCTCATTGGAATAATCAAGTTCGGAGGCCGTATTATCTGGTCTCGGCGCCTTGAAATTTTTCAAAACCATATCGCCGAACGCGCCTTTAATAGACGTCACAACGCCTGACACACCGGTTTTGATATCATCGCTCATCAAAAACAAAATAGCACAAGATTATGAAAATATGTATTTATGAGATTAAGTGGCTGTTTACAAAGGGAAATTGGTTGCGGGAGTAGGATTTGAACCTACGACCTTCAGCCGATTAAAGTCTTTTTAAGTTTTTGATATTAAAAGATATTTTAAAGCACCTGAAATCACGCAAATGTACGAGAAAACACCGGTTCTCGACCATTTTACAATAACTTACATAGTGCATTCCCGTGTCTTGTGCTCTCCTCTGCTCGCCTAACGTAAAGCAGAGGTTGGAGAGCACAAAGCAAGCACTTGAAACGGAAGAAGTTATTCGCTTTGAATTTTTATACTTCTAAATAAGTAATAATTTGATCAAAGAAATCTGACATAAAGCCAAAATTTTGTCTTAAATAATTCGAGGGTTTATTTGCGACATATTTTGCTAAAGAAATTTTCTTATCTGACCTTACGTTATGAGTTACGAAGAGGGGGGTGGTGTCTGTAATAAAATCACCTTTCCTTTTTTCTTCTTCAACAATCTTATTTAAGTAATCTTCTTTCAAATACCCTAGAGGTTTAATTTCTTCTAGCCACTCGTTTTCCTCAGCGTGAACCCATATGTCTTTTGGATATAATGTCTCCAAAGAGAGTGAAGCATTTAAAATAGTTCTATCTAAATCTATAAAACTTTGGGGCTTCGGCCAAATAAAGCATTTAGCCGAATTTGTATTATTAGGTTCTTGGTTCCACTGCTTCTTTTCGCCTGCGGCGTCCTCATCAACTATTCCGATGGCTTTAGCCTCGTTCTGATGATGCTTATGTCGGCGCCTCCAGTGATGTAACATATCTATAACATAGGCGTGGCCTGCCCCGCTTGTCTTAGTTTCAATTAGTAAAGAGTCAAAATGACTTTGTTTGAATGTTTTAAGTAAAGCACCTAAAATAATTCGATCGCTTTCACCTTCGACAAAAATCCTGGCGCAATTCTCTTTGTTGCTTAATTCATCAAACGATTTTCTATTTTCTTCTGCCTTGATGCGCATTTCATCAAGTTCATCTTGAAGTGATTTAATGCGATCAGCATAAAGTCTTGATATGTGCCTAAAATTTCATGCTGCCATGCCTGTGCTCGCCAGAATGCAGGAGTAAATAACTGGTCAAAATTGCCCCACTTTACGTTAGGCAATAATTCTTGGTTTGCGGAAGGCATAATTAAATGCCTTTCCCCATCGGGAAAATAAGCTAATACGGTCTGCATGAATTTTTTTAGAAGAAAAGAATCAGTTGACTCATTGAATCACGCATAACGAATCTACGCAAGAGGTTAGAAATATTAGACTATCTTTTAAGAACGCTCTCTTCTAAATTCTCAAACCATTCATGAATATCCTTAACCGCTATCAATGTGCTTTTACCGGCTTTCCGAATTGGCAAGCGACCCTCCCCAATTTCCTTATATATTGAGCCTCGAGAGATGCCCATGATCTTCATGGCTTCATTGACGCGAACGTAGAGGCGGTCTTCTAGAACAGGAAGGTCTTCAGGCGCTTCCTGAGAAGTGCGAGTGGGGCGGTTTGAACTTTGATTATCTAGTTCTTTGGCGGCACGCTTTAGGTCACGGCTCAAGATGTCCCAAAGTTGAGCCTCTTCTCGAACATTTCGTGCGCGACGTTCTGCAAGCTCTGCAAGATTGTGAAGAAGGTATTTCATTAAGAATATTGATTTTGGTTAACTTACAAACTTACAATATAGGCTTAAAACTTGTTTTTGATATGACTTTTTGAAGAATGAAATTTGCACTTGTTAATAACCAGAAAACCGAGCCTAAGCCTAGTCTTGTAGGGAATTGCCCAAGTTGTCGGGCTGTTATGATTTCAAAATGCGGGAATACAAAAGTTTGGCATTGGGCACATAAAGGTAAAAGATCGTGTGATCCTTGGTGGGAAAATGAAACCACCTGGCATCGGGAATGGAAGAGCCATTTTTCTGAGGATTGGCAGGAAGTCATTCATTATGATGAATCTGGAGAAAAACACATAGCTGACATCCGTTCAGATGAGGGTTTAATCCTTGAATTTCAACATTCCCACCTTAAGCCTGAAGAGAAGCAAGCTAGAGAGCGTTTTTATAAAAAAATGATTTGGGTAGTAGATGGAAGCAGACTGAAGAGGGATTTGCCGAGATTTGTTGCCGGAATAGAAAGATTTGAAAGAACTCACATGAAGGGAGTCTTTCTTTTAGGTGATTTAGATGGTTGTTTCCCGACCTCATGGAGCGATCGACCGATCCCAGTTTTTTTTGATTTTGAAAATTGTAATGAGAACAAATTATCTGATCATGAAAAAGGCGTTTGGTGCCTTTTACCTGGGCGTATTCAGGGTCGATCAATTGTTGTTGCTCTTAAACAAAGAGATTTTATTTCTGGCATACAAAAAAGCAGTTTAATTGATGACCTCAGAAAAATATATAAAAACGCCAAAGAGTATAGGGCCTTGGCAATTGAAGGAAACAGAAGACGAGAGCAAATTTTATTACAGGAAAGATATTACAAAAAATATTACAGAAGAAGTAGGCGTCGTAGATCAAGACTTTGAATATATAAATTGGCGTCCCGTACGGGATTCGAACCCGTGTTGCCGCCGTGAAAGGGCGGTGTCCTAGGCCCCTAGACGAACGGGACGTTCTGATCGGAGATCATGTGTGACCTTTTAGACAGAGGGGTTTATAGAATTTTCGGCCCCTCATGGCAAGCATTCTTTACGAAAAAAATGCATTTTTTATCTTTTTAGGTATTTCAATGCATTACCTTGCGCTGGAAGATGGAGAGCACAAGGAAAGCACAAAGAACTTGAGTAAGTTCTAATCCTCGAAAAGTGGCTATTTACAAAGGGAAATTGGTTGCGGGAGTAGGATTTGAACCTACGACCTTCAGGTTATGAGCCTGACGAGCTACCGGGCTGCTCCATCCCGCGATGAGATGTTCGTATCAAATGTCTTGTTTTAAACGCCTTGCGGCAAGACCGTGCTGAGGTATAGCGGCCTTACCTTTAAAATGCAAGGGGTTCACCTCTTAAATATTCCACTTTCCTAAAATTTCCACATTTCCCAGTTTGAACCAAATACGGCTGCGAACGGTTAGCCTTCCCAGACGCACATGAGAAACGGAGAAAAACAATGAGTGTAGGCACAATTCTTTTAATTATTTTGATTCTGGCTCTGCTTGGCGCATTGCCGATTTACCCCTACTCACGCGGATGGGGTGGGCGCCCTGCAGGCGGTCTCGGCCTCGTATTAGTGGTTGTCTTGCTGCTGGTGCTGTTCGGCGCGATTTAGGGCGTTACAAGCCCTGTGACCTGCTCAAAGCGGGCATTCACCAGATAATGGACGCCGATGGCTGCAGCATAGCCCAGCAGAATGACAGGCGTCCATTTCAGGTGGCTGACAAAGGTATATTGCCCTCTGGCTGTACCCATCAGCGCTACACCGGCGGCAGACCCGATAGAGAGCAGCGAGCCGCCCACACCGGTGGTCAATGTAATCAGCATCCAGTGAAAATGGCTCATTTCAGGATCCATGGTCAGTACGGCAAACATCACGGGAATATTGTCAATTACCGCTGAAATCAAACCGAGCACGATATTGGTCACATCGGCACCCATCTCATCGAACATCAGGTTCGAGGCCAATTCCATATAGCCCAAAAACGCCAACCCGCCGACCGAGAAAATCACGCCGAAGAAGAAGAGGAGCGTGTCCCATTCTGCGGCGCGCACTTGCTCCAGAATATCGAAATCATCCGTACCTTTGGCGGTCAGTTTCAGGAAATAAGACGTCATCATCAGCATGCCCATCCCCGTCATCATGCCCATGAAAGGGGGGACACCGAGGAAGTTTTCGAGAGAAACCGCAAGGGCAATCGTGCACACCCCAAGAAACATATAAATCTTGGCGCCGCGCTTCATGTGTTCTTCATGTTCGAGCGCCTCGGGTTTTCCGGATGGGACGAACGGCGTCATGATAATGGCGGGAACGGCAAACATCGTCAGCGACGGCAAGAACAGATCGAAAAATTCGAAGAAGGACACATGGCCTGCCTGCCACACCATCAGCGTGGTGATGTCACCAAAGGGTGAGAAGGCACCGCCTGCATTGGCGGCGTTTACGATGGAAATACAAGACAACACGACAAAGCGCGGGGATGCAGAGCCCACAGCCATGACGACAGCACCCATCACAAGGGCGGTGGTCAGGTTATCCGCCACAGGCGAAATACAAAAAGCGAGCACGCCCGTCACCCAGAAAAGCTGCCTGAGCGACATGCCTTTTTGTACCAGCCACCCTCTGAGTGCGCCGAACACATTACGTTCCTCCAAAGCCGCGATATAGGTCATGGCAGCTAGCAGGAAGAGGAGGAGGGAGGAATATTCTTCCAGCCCGTGAAAAATAGCCGAGCGCAGGGTTTCGTGGTCGATCCCCTTATCTTTGGCGATAAAACCAATCGTGATCCAGATAATCCCCGCACCAAGGAGAACGGGCTTGGATTTCCGAAGATGGGAATATTCCTCGGTCAGCACGAACATATAGGAAATGATAAAGACCGTGACGCAGAAAAGAGCGGGCAGGGCGTGGGTCATTTCAGCCGGATCAATGATCGGGCGACCGCTTTCAAGCACCTGTGTTGCCGCCCATCCGAGTGACGGAAAGACAACCGTTAACAGTGCCAGAAGGAGGGGGACAATTACGGAAGAGTCGAGGATGCGTCTGAGCATGTCATATGACCTTGGTGGTTTTTTGTACGTAAATATGCTGCCCTGCTTATAAAACGAAAGGCCGACTTTGCCAAGCCGACCTTTGGATTTGATCCCGTAAAAAGAGAGATTTAGAGGTAATTAAACAGCTTCAGGCGAATGGCCCTTGTCACGGTCGCGTAAGACGCCTCTAGCTGAGTTTGGTACTGCGTCAGATTGACGGAGGCTTGCGCGATATCCGTTTCCGAAATATCGGCAACAACCGACTTGAAGAGGATCGTATCGTCTTCGTTACTGGCTTTTTGCTGGTCAACAAGTGTCGCATTCGAAGACAGATCGGTCTGGATGGCAGCGAGCCCTGCCAGAGCTGTCGTGGCCAGATCAAAAGCTTCCTGACGTGCGGCAGCATTAGCCGCGTTATTGGACGCCAGATTCATGGCGCGGAATAATTGTTCGAAGGCGGGGTTATCGCCTGTCACGCCATAGCTGACCGAAAAACCGTCGGACACTTCAGCCTGCGCAATCCCCTGATCGCCCTGATAATAGTTGAAATTGGGCACGGAGGGGTAACCTTGCGCGGTATAGCCCGGATCCGTCAAATCAACGGGAGGCGTGTTGATCAGGTCGCCTGCAAACAGGTAACGTCCGCCGAAATTGATATTCATAAGCGAGGCCAAGGCCTGTTCCGAATTGCTGGCAACATTCTGGACTTCGGCGGGAACGGCGAGGTTACCGCTTAAGGAAGCCGCCATCGTCTGGCGGAACTGGTTGCCCAGATCAATCATATTCTGGATCGAGGAATACATGGTCTGAACGCGTGATGCCACGTTCGAGGCCACGATATTCTGGGTTTCCGTGCGGGCTAGATCATTTTGCACGTTCAACAGGCGCAAGGTGTCGCGTCCGATCACGGAATAGCTGGAGCCTTTCTTGCCCGACATGGAAAGCTGAGCTTCGGAGGCGCGAATTTGCAGGCGTAAATTCTCGGCATTGATCCGGTTTGAAAATACATAGGTTGAAATACGTCCGACCATGGGTCTTCTCCTCAATTAAAAATGTGACTGTTTATCTGACTGCCAGCAGCAGGTCGTCAAACAAGTCTCTGATTGCCGCAAGAACCGAGGCAGCGGCCTGATAGGCGTTTTCCAGCTCCAGTAACTTTGCGGTTTCTTCGTCGACATTCACGCCGGATTCGTTTTTTACAAAGTCCGAAGTGCTGTCCATTGTTGCTTTATCGTTGGCGGCCTGATCGGCGGCGATATCCGCCTTCAGGGCCGCTGCCGAGATGATGTTGTCGGCATAACGGTTCAGGCCCAGCGAGTTGGCGGCAAAGTCCCCTGCGGCATT
>JBFWMN010000061.1:0-10244 GCA_050251555.1 Pseudobdellovibrionaceae bacterium
GGGCGGCAATACTTGCCTCAGCTAACCCTGTTGAGCTTAAGCCCCAATGTGATTTGCCTGTCACAAATGCACGAGGGTTCCCCTATGATTCGCGTTGCCACGGCTTTGGCTTTATGGATAGCCACCTTACCCGCACGGCGCTCAATCGCTATAATTACATCGATGCGACCCCCGATGTCGAAATGCATCAGATTATGGCGGGAAGCGAAGTCGGTAACCGTGCCACATTTGAAGTCACGCAAGACATGATTACAGGTTCGGTTCTTGGTGAAATTACTGTCACAAGACCGCCCAGCGACACATTCGATTATTTCTTTATGCGCGGGGTCGAGATCACATCACCCTCAGGCACAAAATATGTGATGGGGCTGCATAATTCGTTTCGCAGGTCGCCCGACGGTCAGATGAAACTGTTTTTCAGAACGCCCGGATTTTTGGGCGAAGATGCGGTTGGCACATGGACAGTCGAGGTCAATCACTCTGCCAAAATTCTGGATTCGGAAATGGTTGTTTACGGATCAAACCGTGGTGGTATGACCGATAGAATGCTGGGATTTGTGAGAAACTGGCGCAACAATCATGATGAAGATGCGCGTCGGGACGCGATCTATTCGCGCCGTGCTATCTGGAGCGGGGTGACATATTCCGAACAGACGCCTCAAACCGATCGACCTTTATATAGAGAGGTCACTCCCTGAGTTTAAGGCATAAAAAACCCCGCATGTTCTGCGGGGCTTTTTTTAAATTTCTTCTGATGATCCTTAGTTGGCAGAGGGTGCAGCCATGCCTGCCACGCGGTCGCGGAAAGGATTGGCAATGACGGGTATGAAATCTCCTAGTGTGGTGTCAGCACCGCCATTAATGGCATCTTGCGCATAAGGTGTTGCGCCATCCACACCGTTTGTGGCGATGGATACAGCCTCGCCGCTCAGAACGGGAGTGGAAGGTGAGACATCACATGTCAGGCCCATGCGGGGTTTCAGGAAGCCCGCAATACGGTCAAATGTTGCTGTGCAACGAGCTGCCAAATTGGGTCTGGTGACAGGGGCAGCCTCAACTGGTGCAGCCACACGGGGTGCGCCTGCGGCTTCGCCTGAAGTTGTGTCGCCCGTGCCTGTTGTCGTTGTTGTGTCCGCTGTTGAGGTCGGGTGCAGCGAGGACGGTGAAACAGGGTTTTGCATGGCGGTGTCATAGACGCCGATATTTTTCAGATATTGCAGGTCGTTGGCGGCCTGAATGGCACCGGGACCTGTTCCTTGTGCGGCTTGCTCATACATTTCGATAGCGCGGACAACATCCTCTTGTGTGCCGCCTGAACGGTAAAGCTGCAGGGCCTCGTCCTTCAATTGTTGTGTTTCTGTAACGCCAAGACGCGGTGCTTCGGGTGCGGGGGCTGCATGCGCTGGTGTGACATCATGTGCCGGTGCTGCGGAAGGGGCAACAGGTGTTTCTGTTGTCACGACTGCGGCATGCGGATCAACAACCGGAACTTCTACAGGTGCTGCGGCAGAAGCGGCAACCTTTGCGGCAGGGGCTACGGCAGCGGCTTGTGCAACTGTTTCCGCATTCACTTTGGCAAAGCCCAGCATGTTTTTCAGATCATCGAAGGACGGGCTGCCCATCAATTCGTGGATCGAGCCCCCGATCAGACCGCCGACAGAACCGAACAGAGCCGATTTTCCGACGGCTTTCCAGTCGTCTTTGGACATCAGAGGCGGGCGGTTTTCGGTGTCTTCGGATGTGTAGCGTCTCCAGGCATTCTTCGTGAAGCGTGTCGCCAGTTTGACTGTTGCGCTGGCAGCCGAAGCTGCGCCTGCCGCAATGGCAATAGAACCTGCAGCGCCGATACCGACGGCAGCGGCACCTGACAGGAAGGCTGTTTTGGCGGCAAAAGTTGCAACGGATGTGGCTGCCATTTTCGCGGCATTGCGACGGCGTGCGCTGTTGACATCATAATCTTCGCTGTCTTTGGCCCAAGAATTGGGGTTTACGATCGCAGCGCCGGTTCTGCCCAGTTCCTGAGCGGAAGCGGTGATCAAGCCGCCAACGGCCTTTACATTAAAGAGTTTGGACCAGCGGCTTTTGGGCTTGGAAGGTTCAATAACCGTGCCTTCGTCGGCGAAAGGATATGTCGGGCCTGAAACGATTGCGCCGCCATCCATGTCGTTATCTCTACCGAAAAATTTCAACATATTACCCACCTTCTCAAGATACATTTGCCGTCTGTTGAGTGAATGGAACGCTTTATATATAGAAAACGTTCACGCGTGACATAAATTCTTAACCATTGGTTAATGCGCGCTATTATTACGTGAATATGAAAAATTATGCAAACAAAAAATTTCCATAATTTTTTTGTTGACTCTGAAAACGAGTTGAATGTATAAACATCGACACTTAGGAATTTTACGCTTTTTTAACTTTTATAGAGGGAAGGGAATTCTCAAATGGTTAAATCTACACTCGTTAAGCTCGGTGGCACAGCAGCAGGCATGGTATTTGCCCTCGCATTTGCTACTTCTGCTCAAGCTCAAGATACAGGTTGTACAGGCCCAGGTTGTGGCGGCCCTATCGATGGTACACCTGGCACACCCACAACACCGACACCTGTTGATCCAACTAACCCCGGTACAACAATCAATATCGGCCCGATCCAAGGTGGTCAGGGTGGCCAAGGTGGCCAAGGTGGCCAAGGCGGTGCTGGTGGTAACGGAACCGGTGGTTCTGTAGATAACAGCGGCAACAATGTTGGCGGACAAGGTGGTTCAGTCTCCAATACAGGCAACACATCTCTGACATGGCGCGACCGCATGCAATTCTACGGCAACACAGCCGCAGCAGGTATGCCGAGCGGTAGCTGCACAACAACAACACGTGGTTTCGGTGTTTGGGTTGCCAATATGTCCGGTAACACACGCTACAATGAAGAGCTTTGTAATGCACAGCGTCAAACAGTTGTTTGCCAAACAGCTTTGTCATCCCCTGATGACACAGTGCGTGCTTCAGCCGTTATGGACAGACGTTGTGGCCTGACAGAAGGCGTTGAAACAATCCGCGGCAACCTTGCCAGCGGCGCTGCCAACGGCAACAACGGCACAATGGGTCTGGTCTTTGGTGTTCAGGCAGCTCCTGCACCTGCTCCTGCACCCGCCCCCGCCCCTGTTGCAGCAGCCCCTGCTGAGCCGGTTGTCTATCAAGAATCAGGTCGTGTAGAGGCTCCTGCTCCTGCATACCGCGGCGGTCAATAAGACTTGCAAAATTAAGAGTTTGAAGCGAAAAAGCCGGGTTACCCCGGCTTTTTTCTTGTCTGATACAAGAAGAACTTGACGTAAAACAAATAGTTATGTAAATATATTGGCGCAATGATGAAAAGTTTGTCTGAAACATTGATGGCTGTGGCTTTGGCAGGAAATGCGCTGACTTTTCCTACCGTGACCTATGCCCAGACGGCACAGCCCGTATCGGGTGCCCAGAGCAGCGTATCCGTACAGGCGGGTTTTCCAGCCAATATGTCTGCACAAGCACGCTTTATGGCTGAGTATATTCTGCAGGGTCAAGGCGAACGTCATTTCGTGATGATTGATAAGGCCAATGCCCGCATGTTTGTTTTTGAAAACGGGCGCGTCATTGATGAAGGCCCCGTCTTATTGGGTAAGAATAAAGGGGACACGCGTCCTGTGGCAGATTATGCCGTTCCCGCCGGTCAGTTCCGCGCCAGATTACTTCAGGGTAGAGAATTGGAGCGCGAAGGCTATCGTCGCGGTCAGTTTATCGAATTTCAATGCGGCCCCGCACGCGGAGGCGGAACCCTATGTGCCGGTCTGCATGCGGTCTGGCTGGGGAACCCGTCCGACCGTCGTCTTGAACGATTGGCCTCGCCAACTATTGAAGATAACAACATCTCGCATTCTTGCGTGAATGCTGAAAATGGTGACTTTGACAGCGCGTGGAATGTTTTGACCAACCCGCACAATGTGAACCGTGAGGGCCGTACGCCCTATATTTATATCCTCCCCGAAGAAGACACGTCCATTGCGGGAACGGCAGAATTCTTCCATATTCCGCAAAGCTATATGAACGGCTATTCAGGGCAAGCCCCTGTTTTATCAGCGGAAATACGTTAATCCATAAAATTATTTGACATAATATTAAAAAAACATTAACATTCTTAAAATCAATTTTTGGATGTGGAGACGACTATGAAATCACCTCTCAAACTGGCACCGGCCCTTCTTCTTGCTGCGACACCTCTGGGTGGTTGCGCGATTACGCCTCCGGTGCGCTATGCCGATCCTGTCGTGCAGTCCAACTGTGATGTGACCCGAACAGCGACGCAAGGCCGCCAAAGCTATGACATCGTGGTCGACTTCGATACACCTTGTGCCGAAGCCCTTAAATTTTCAGCACTTCTGTCTTCCGAAAGAAACAATATGGGTGCCATGATTGCGGCGGCCCAAATGCGCATTTACCGCGAGGCAGACCCTGCATTTGCTGATGCTGTTATGATCGAGCTGGTCAAACGCATCCCTGATGCCGAAACCATCATTCAGATCGGCGAAAACAATTTGTCAGCCCTGTCCGCTAACCGCCAAAATGAAGTGCAAGGCTATGCCAACGATAATATCAAAGGTGTCTTTGTCTATAATGGCGATACCAGCACGACAACTTACGTCTTGCCCGAAAGCGGTTCGGAAACGCCCCAAGTCAGTGTGCCCAACCCGCAATAAGAATTTTTTGACGACACTCCTCCTTTAAAAAAAGCTGTCCGATGTTATGGGGCAGCTTTTTTTTATGAGCCGATCGCGCTATAAGCGGGACATGGGACATGAACACCACCATCATAACCACAGCCACGATCATGCGCATTCACACGCCCCCAAAGTGACGGGCGACAATAAATCGCGTGTCGGTTTTGTGCTGCTTTTAACGCTGACTTTCATGCTGGTCGAAGTGGTGGGCGGTTGGCTGTCCGGCTCGCTGGCGTTGCTTGCCGATGCGGGGCATATGTTGACCGATGCGGCGGCGCTGGCCCTGTCGTGGTTTGCTTTTTACATGTCCGAGCGCCCTTCGGACGCCAAACGCTCTTACGGGTATCACCGCGCACAAATTTTGGCGGCTTTCTTAAATGCGCTGGCTCTTTTTGCCATTGGTCTCTGGATTGTGGTTGAGGCAATCGGGCGATTCTTATCCCCGCAGCCCGTGATGGGGTCGCTGCTGCTCGGTGTCGCCTTTGTCGGCTTACTGGTCAATATCGCGGGTTTCTGGATTTTGTCACGTGGCGACAAAGGTAATCTCAATATGAAAGGGGCCAGTCTTCATATTGTCGGCGATATGCTGGGGTCTGTGGCGGCGATTATTGCGGGTCTGGTAATTTTAAAAACGGGCTGGATGCCGATTGATCCGATTCTCTCGGTGTTTGTGGCGGTACTTGTGTTGCGCTCTGCCTGGGCATTGCTTGCCAATTCCACGCATATCCTGCTGGAAGGGACGCCCGAAGGGCTGGATGCGGCGCGTATCGGTGCGGCGCTTTCCCACCTGCCGCACGTCAAAGACATTCACCATGTTCATGCGTGGTGTCTGACAGATGAAAAGCCGATGGTTACATTGCATGCCGTTTTAGAAGAAGGGGCCGACCATACCGAGGCTCTGTCAAAAATGCAGGCTTTGCTGAAGAAAAAATTCAATGTGGCCCACGCGACCATCCAGATCGAAAAGGATGGCGGTGTCTGTCACGAGAATTAAAACGGACGCTCTGGTTTTATTTCAGTAGAAAAATTCAGCCCGATATTTTGGATTGAATGTGCTCAAATATATTTTGGGCAAGCTCTTTGCAGATGTCGTCGTTTCTATTGTGAAAGTGAATTTCGTGTTGCGACTGAGGCCACTTGCCGGATTTTGACCGATATAGAAAGACAATCTCGGCTTCAACAGTTTCAAGAATGTGGGAGATTTTTTCATCTCCGCAGCCATCCAAAGTCCATATTGATAAAGTGAGTTTGCTCTCACCCTTCCACTTATACCCGTGATAGCCATGGGCGCCTTTGGCTTTTAATCCGCTAAGAAGCCGCACCGACACTCTTTGTGTGGTTATGCCGACATAGTGCAGGCAGTGCTGATCATAAAAAACATATAGTTTTGGGATATTGGGGGTGCTTGCTGGCGCTGAAAATTTTTGTTGGGATCCGTCTTGCCCTAAAAGCTGATAGGACATGTTTTGTAAGAGTACGGTATATGTCTGAGGGGAAGTGAGTGTTATTGTCATGATATTAAAGCTAAGGCGGGCTTTGTTTTGATGGCGGACCTCAGGGGAGAAAGTTCGAACCGCCTCTTAGAGGTTTTGGAGGGGTGGAGCAGCGTTCTTCAGGGATCGGTTTGCCACAAAGCCAATAACGCGCGTTAGGATGTTAACTTGCTTGGCGCTTCGGGGATGAAGCCGATTCGATCGCCCGGTCCGGCCTCGTTTCCGGCAAACCACTCGTAGTGGACGCCAGCGGCCACACTGATAGGTGGCTCTTTGTTCTCGACGATGATGACCTGGACGTCATTGGGAATCTTAGTGAGCGACTCCCAGAAGGCTTCCTCGACACCTGAGCTTACTGTGCTGTCAGAGCCCTTCACATCCTTAGCACCGCGCCGCTTGTAGCTGGTCAATGGCGAGTCGATGACCACGATGCCCGGATGGGGCAGATTATTCTTCTGACAGTAGCGAACCAACGCGATCACGAATGCTGAATACAAGACGGCGCGAAAGCCCTTTCCATGTGACTGTCGAGTTTGCCCATCGACTTTGATGTCGAAGCTCTTCTCGTCAAATTCGACGCGGCCTTCGCCTTCCCATTTCCATTCTGTGAGAACTGCTTCGACTTCCTTGCAGAATGCAAGCAAGGAGGCTCCGGGCAGACTTTCCCACTTTTTCTTGGCCTTGCCCTTACCAGTGTTGCTCTGTTCAATTTCAGCTTTACGCGCCCGCAAAGCCTCGACCTGTTCGCTCGTGTTGCGGGCAGATTCCAACTCCAGTCGCCGCGCATTTAGGCGACGAAGCTGTGCGGTGCTGTTCGCGGCAGCAGGTTGCAGAATGTTGGCCAGTCTGCGTTCGGCATTCTGATACTCGGCTAGTGCATTTGTCCTCTCCAAGTCGCGCGCCTCGCGCCGCTGTTCCAAGGTGGCAATGGCGTCTTCAAGGTCAGCACGCTGAGCAAGTATTTTCGCGGCTTCCGCTCTGGCTGCCGTATAAACATCTGCGCTGGCCTGCGCAGCCTTATGGGCATGCTCGTCGTCCATATTCTGACCGCAGAGCGGACAGGTGACGGCTTGCAAGCCATCAAAATAATGTGCCCCTTCTGCGACGAAGTCCAAACGGTTCAGGTCGGACGCATAATGCTCGCTGAGAAGCTGGTATCGCGTTAGCAACTGATCAATCGCCAAGATTTGGGTTTCAGCTTTAGTTCTTACGTCACTCGCGATGTCGCGCTCATTTAGCAGGGTAGTGCGTCGCGTTTCTATCTCGGCAAGCTCATCTGAAACCCTATCGATTGCTTCATCAATTTTCTCAATGGAATCCTCGGTCTGATCGGTCGGCATGGCTTCGAGCTGTCGCTCTAACGGTGCCAACAGGTCGTCGATCAGGGCGACTTGGGCATTCAACCGGGCCGTGACGATCGCTTTTTTTTCACTGGCAACGACACTGGAGTCGTCCTTGCCAGAAAGCATGTAGGCGAACATACGCTTTCGTGCGGTCTCATCAAATCCTCCCCGCCCAAGAACGGGTGACTGCTCTTCGATCACGGAGACTTCGTCGACGATTATTGTCGGCATGAATGTGCGGATGGTGAGGCGTTGCACCTTCCCATCGTTATCTCTGCGGAGCATGGCTTCTTTGATGCCTGCAAAAGGAAACAGAACCGATGTTACGTCATCAGCCTTGCTTGTCCCGTGGCGTCGGTATGCGATTGGCTTGCCATCTCCGACGATCGCGTCGATTTTGGAGCGATGCGCCGTTAGATCACCTCCTGAAAGGCTACGAACCAAGGTGAGGTAGTCGCCCGCCGTGTTCTGAAACTCGACTTTCAGTTCGTCATAAGGTTCGTCTTTCGGGATACGCTTTTTCAGCTCCTCGGCTCCGAAAATGTAGTCAAGGCAATGAAGTAGATAGCTTTTGCCCGTGTCCGATTCACCGGCAATGACATTCGGGCCAGGGTCGAATTTGACCGAGGCATCTTCAACATTTGAACCGGAGAGGCGTATTTCTCTGATCTGGAGCATTATAGTTCCAGCTCCTTGATCGCCGTCAGACGATCAAATTCCGCGCCCCAGCGGCCGACGTTCTCTGTCATATAACTTTCGAGCATCTCGTCAGTGTATGTCGCAAAGCGCGAAACAACCCAGGCCGCTCGCACGCGCAGCGAGGACGCGTAGGTGGATACAAGCAATTTTAGGAATGCGCCCGTGAGTGCAGTGGCCCGATAGGAAATGCCGGTGGGTTCGAATTTCTTCTCCAAAAGCTCCTTCGCGAACATGGCATCGAGACCCGCAAGCACGAGTTCGCGCTTCACAAGAAGCTCACCTCCTCTAAACGGCACAGCTGGGTGAAGGCTCACCGGACCGTCTTCTACATCACCAGAATGGACGAGAAGATAGTCGTACGATACCAGACGCTGGAGATCGAAGGCTTTCCCCTTTGCTTCATCAAGCGCGAAGAGGAGCCGTAACCCCGACTCTATCGGTGTGTTGAAGGGGCGCAACTGCTGATCTGGGAGGCTCATTTGTTGCACCACCGGACTCGCCCTTCGTTCGCCATTTGATGGCACATACCTTCTCGGTCGTTCGGTAAGACGTGAGGCTCGAGTGCGTGTTTGCTAAGTTGTATGCTCTGAGAAGCCTTAACGGTTTGGATCAGCCGTGGATAGCCGTCAGGCTCGCTTGTGTGCCAGTGAAACAGACCATCATGGAACTCCTTCAAGAGGGTGTCAAAGAACGCAATGTCAGCCATCTGATCCCGTGCCAGTTCTTTGAGGCCTTCGGCATGATAAAAGGTTAGGCGCGACCGATCGAACAATCGGCGATGCTTTTCCGAATGCAGGAAATCTGTCAAGTTCGTCACCGTGTAGCCGATGTCAGCTGAAATCACTTCCATGAGCTGCATGACATATTCGTTTTCGCCTGGCGCTACCTCGGATGGCGGCTCGGGCGGCTTAGGGCGCTCAATCAACGGTGCACCGAAAACAGTCAGGTGATATTTCGTTTGGGCGTGCTCTCTTATAAGTGTCAGCGGCTGCTTCGCACGGAAAGCCGTAAAAGGAACACTCTCGATGTAGGCCTTGAATTCGTCCGTCAACTCAACGGGTTCTTTGCAGATCTTGGTTCGGCAATACCCATCCCAGTTATCGATGACGAACTCTCGGAGTTTTTCGGGCTCATCCAGCAGGTCTTGGAATGATGAGGTAACGCCTTTGTGAGTGACAAAGTGATACTCATATGGAAAGGTGTAATCGCCACGGTAACTGTAGAACAGGACTTTGCCGATTTCTGCTGCCGCTGTGCCGCCTCCAAGCGCTGAGCCGTAGTGTTTGCATTGATAGAGTGTCCATTTGCGGACTGGGACGGTGTTTGGATCATGCCAGGCGATTACATCGCGGCCTTTATCGCCCGCGCCACCGCGCTGTTGAACCTCGACAATTTCTGGCCTTTTCACGGCTAAATAATCGGTTGCCCATTCTAGGGTGAAGCGTTCAAACTCCTTTGCGCTGAAATTTGCGAGACGATCAAGTTCCGATATTGGCAATCCGACCCCCAGACCGAGCAAGCGAGCGTTCGCGCCCGGCCAAGGCGTGGGCGGTTTCAACTTCTCTATTTGGCTCGGTGTTTGGTCGTTTTCGCTTTTCGTCACGTAGCCCCCGGCTAAATATAATGCATATTTCAGTAGCACTTAGCCAGAGATTTGATTCTCTACGGTTTGCCTTGATCTAAAACCATATAACGAAGTGAGAGTTTAATTATGTGTGCCGGGTCGGATTTGGGAGGGTGTGAACACACCATGGCATGGGGGATGCAACGGGGGCGCGCAGCTGCCCCCTTGCCAAGATGAGTTTGTATTACAAACGCACATCTTGCGGAACGTGCTAACGTTCAAATTGCGCTGTTTACAGCCCTTTGCTGCGGGGCGCTTCCCATATCCGCATCCGATATGCTAGATGTGGAACATATCTTGAACATGACACTGACTTGTTGACCTCGCTATCGAGGGC
>JBFWMN010000062.1:0-10155 GCA_050251555.1 Pseudobdellovibrionaceae bacterium
ACTTCTCGACCACTTCCGGCAACATCACCGATGACATCATCATGCGTTACCTCGATCGACATACCCACAAGGATGGCTTCAGCCCCGCCCCATGATCCTACCGGCGTCAGCCGGTCAGTCATTCAGAAGGGCTTCCCACCCCTCCAAAACCTCTAAGAGGCGGTTCGAACTTTCTCCCCTGAGGTCCGCCATTAAAAAAAAAGGGACAGAAAAATCTGTCCCTTTTTTAATGCGCATAAGCCTTAAGACTCATCTAGAAATACCACTATGACCTAAAGATGATAAAAATTTCTGCTGTATATCCATTATCCCTGAAGCTGAAGTGTCATAAACGAATTCTTCTATAGTAGACGCATGATAGACACCTCTTCGGGCATTCATTATACAAATATGTTTGATGGATGCTTTTTTCGAAAAAGAATCTAAAAGAAAATACGTAATCAATTGTCTAAAGTCAGTAGCTCTAAATCCTCTATCGACTGATTTGATCTCAATTAAACAGTCGCGTATTTGTATATCCCCACTGGACTTCATTAAAGAGCCACACCCAATAAATGAAGGATCAAAACAAGGCTCAATACTTTTCCCGCCTAAATTCTCCAACATACCCCATAGCCGCCGAGCAAGGGTTATCGCACAACTTATTTCTTGCTTATCTAATTCTTTTTTATCATCTACAACGCCCGGCAAACCGCTTAGCCTCTTTCTGGCCTCTATGTACGCATTAGAAACATTGCCATTTTTTTCTTTAGCCAAACAAAATGCCACCTCAGAGACAAGAGCGCTTCTCGCTGCGCTTACCTCCCAGCCCATTTCATCATAAACTCTTTTGTAGGCACCAGAATTAATAACGCGTATATATCCCTCTAAAGCAGGGAAGCAACTGTCCCAGAAGCTAGAATAAGATGAAGTAAACTGTGAAACGGTAATCATATTAACTCTTGTGGATTACAGTTTTCCATTGCCTTTTTGGTGAACTTTTCAAACTCGCTAAAATTTTGAGCTTGGCGCCAATGTTTGCCCTCGTCTCCTAAGCCATAGGATGCAGATAACATAGCTCGTTTCACCCAAGGCGTTTGCCCTGAAACCCTATTTTTGTAATCAGAAAGGTGGTTCCATCCCCCTCTGGCAATAAAGCCAATTATCACGTCCCTTTTTAATAAGTCAGATCCATTTACAAGCCAATTAGTGAAAATTGAATCGACTATATAATCATTACTATCAGCAATGATTTTGATTGCGTAACATTTGTGTGCGTCAAGAGCCATTAAGTACGACCCCTCCGAGATTAAAGAAAGAAGCTTATTTATAACTGCTTCTTTTTCCTTATCTGAAAAATCACCTTTTAAATAATATAAAACTATAAGTAACTGGGAAAAAACAGGATAAAGAAGATGTACATTATCCATAAGAGTAATAATAGCTTGCTCCCTTACTTTTCCTTTAGTTACTCTCAACGCTTTAATTAGTTTTGATATTGTTGGGCCATGTGTTTGTGACTTATTAAGCTCCTCATTCAGTAGAGACAAAAAATCAATAGAATCAAGGGAATTCTTTAATGCTTCATAATCTTCTTCTGCGGTTGAAGAATACGGATCATAATTAAGTGAGAGGCTAAATAGTCGCTCTCTATCATTCATTGGTTTAGCATCGGGCTTCAAGTGAGTTGGAAATGTAATAACAAATTCTTGGCAGGACATAATCCTTGTTTTGCTTTTCTGCAAACTGAGGCCTTGGTTTAAAATCAATAACTCAGATAGCTGTTGAATAGCTCTATATGCTTCCTGCTCAGAATCTGCAAAGATATGGTAATCATCTACAAATCTGCAAAATGAAATTCCTCGAGCTCTTAAAAGGTGATCAATTTGATCTAAAACCAATTCAGCTATAACTCTAGCTGCAGGCCCTCCCACAGGCACGCCATATGAAGTGCCTAGGCTGAATTTAGATAATAATTTTAGTATGTTAATCGGTATGTTTGTTGAACACACTCTCTCTAGAGCATTTTGAATGCGGTGGTGATATATTCGCCTATAAAACTCAGAAATATCTGTAACCACTACGAAAGACTTATTTTGAGCACGCTCAAAAGACTCCCTCATAAAACTATGCCATCCCCAATCAGGTAGAAATAAAGAATCACTATCTTTGTCAGGGTTAAATCTATACGAGTGAACCGACTTATCTTCAGAAGGTAATCGAGCGCCCTCTATGTCTTTCCCATGCCTTATAATTGCCGATAGTAAATAGGAGTTCCAAAACGGATCAATTTGAGTAACCCACCTATATCCATTGTAACCGGCTGGCACCAATGTGCTTTCAAATTGAGGACTAGAGTCTTCAAGTTTATTCTTGAAATCTTCTGCTAAATTTTCAACAAGCTTAACAAACTCCTCAGGATTTTTCCTGATGAGGATGTTCTCAAAAGAGTATGGCAAAACATCTGTATCACCGTGCGAAATAACATTTCTTACAGCTCTTGAGACATTATGTTTAAAAATTTCAGGCATTTTTATAGTCCTATAACTCCAACTTTAACGGGAAATATGCTATATGATAAACAAGATGCTATGAAGTTTTTTATTCAAAAATTTTCCGCGTGACAAAGGGGTGGGGGATCGCGGAAGATGGCGGGACAACACTCAACATATAAGAACATTTACTCCATGCCGACCCACACACCCATGTCCGTATCCAAACGCTCCGTTTTATGGCGCGGGCTTCGCAAGAGTTGCCCGAATTGTGGCGAGGGTAAATTATTCACGGGCTATATCAAACAGGTTGAGAACTGTTCATGTTGCGGTGAGGATATCGGTCATATCCGCGCCGATGACGGCCCTGCCTGGCTGACGATTTTAATAACGGGACATATTATCGCGCCTCTTATCGGCTTTTTTGCCCTTTATGATTTCAACCCCGAATGGCTGGCCGTTGTAAGCCCACTGGTTTTAGCCTGTATCATTATGTTTTTTCTGCTGCCGCCCGCCAAAGGATTATTTATTGCCGCCCTCTGGCTCATGTCACAGAAAAAAGTAAGAAATTCCGCGTGACAAAAGGGTGGGCAATCGCGGAAGATAACGGGGCAAGTCTCACTCCCACATAAGCGCGCCCCCCATGCTCCCCACGCATTTTACACCGAAAATCGTCACTGTTCTTAAAGAAGGCTATGATTTTGCCCGTTTCAAAGGCGATATCATTGCGGGCTTAACGGTCGCGATTGTCGCCCTGCCCTTAGCGATGGCACTGGCGATTGCCTCGGGTACCTCGCCCGACAAAGGTCTTGTTACGGCTGTTATTGCGGGCTTTCTGATCTCGGCTTTAGGCGGGTCACGCGTCCAGATCGGCGGGCCGACAGGCGCGTTTGTCGTGGTGGTTTACGGGATTATTGCCGCGCACGGGTTTGACGGGCTGGTGCTGGCCACGCTTATGGCAGGTGTCATCTTGCTGGTGGCGGGCTATGCGCGCATGGGCCAGCTTATCAAATTCATTCCCTACCCTGTCATTACCGGCTTTACGGCAGGGATTGCGGTGATTATTGCCTCTTCTCAAGTCAAAGATTTCTTCGGACTGACAATCGATAAAGTTCCTGCCGATTTTATTCCCAAATGGGAGAGCTACGTCACGCATTTCGGCAGTCTGCAATGGGCGGCATTGATGATCGGGGGACTGGCCCTTTTCATCATCATCGTCTTGCGCCGTCTGGCCCCGAAAGTGCCGGGCTATATTCTCGCCGTGATCGTCTGCTCGGGCCTTGCCGCGGCCTTTCATTTACCCGTTGAGACCATCGGCACGCGCTTTCCCGATTTGCCTGCGGGGTTGCCCATCCCGCATTTCCCCGACTGGAGCTTGGAGAAAGCGCGGGAACTCATCCCCGCAGCCTTTACCATTGCTTTTCTGGCAGGGATTGAGGCCTTGCTCTCTGCCGTTGTTGCCGACGGTATGACGGGATATAAGCATCGCCCCTCGCAAGAACTCATCGGACAAGGCTTTGCCAATATCGCCTCCAGCCTCTTTGGCGGCTTACCCGCAACGGGCGCGATTGCGCGCACTGCCACCAATATCAAGTCCGGCGGGCAAACACCTTTTGCGGGGATCTTCCATGCCGTTTTCCTACTGCTTTTCATGTTATTTGCCATGGATCTTGTCGCCTATATTCCGATGCCCGTGCTGGCGGCGATTTTGTTTGTCGTCGCATGGGGTATGAGCGAGATGCACCATTTCATCCGCATCTTTAAAATCTCTGCCTCAGACCGTGTGATTTTGGTGCTCACTTTCTTGCTGACCGTTTTGGTTGACCTCACTGTTGCCATCGGGGTGGGGGTCACGCTTGCCTCACTTCTCTTCATGCGGAATATGTCGCGTACGGTCGAGATCAAAAGCCAGAAAAATGACATCAAAGAAGATGAAACACAGCGCCTGAACTTGCCCCAAGGGGTTGAGGTGTTTCAGATTAACGGCCCGCTGTTCTTCGGTGTGGCCTCGGAGCTTCTCGAGACACTGAAAACGATGGGACAGATGCCGCGCATCCTGATTTTACGCATGCGCTATGTCCCGTATCTGGATACGTCGGGCGAACATATTCTGGATGATCTCATTCGCCAGTGCCGCGCCCGTGGCACAGATGTTATTTTCAGCGCGCTGCAATCCCAGCCCCATGCGGTTTTGAAAAAGGCAGGCCACGCGACAGAAAACGGCATTTATTTCGAAGATGATTTCGAAGCCGCTTTGAGCCGCGCCAAAATGCTGCAAGCATGATGAACGAGAATCAGACCCTCATTCAGGTGCGCGCCACCCCCAAGGCCAAACAGGAAATGGTCAAGCGCGAGATACGTGAAAATGGCGAGGTGCTTTATAAAATTTATGTGACCGCAGCACCCGAGGACGGCAAAGCCAATAAGGCTGTCATCGCCCTTCTTGCCAAGGAGCTGGGCATCCCCAAATCACGCCTGACCATCCTGAAAGGTGAAACATCACGGGACAAGATCGTCAGCGTGCGCGATATCTGAAGGAACGCGGGAAACGCAACAGGCGTTATCCTCTCATGGACATTGAACCCGATATCAAAGACTCTATTCTCAACCGTATTCAGGAAGAGGGCATGAACGCGAATGATCGCGGGCGCGCCGAAGCGCTGATTGAAAAGCTGTCAGCCGAATATGATATCCCCGAAGAAGTGATTGAACATCTGATTGCCGAGCATCAGGCCGGTCATTCGGATATGAATGACAACATGCCCTCTTGACGGGACAGCGCTAGCCTGTCGTAATTGCTCGCGTGAAAAGCACCCCTGCCGATAGCAACAGTCTGGATACCGAGCTGCAAAGCCTCGTTGTCCGATCGCGTGGAGGTGACAAGCCCGCGTATGAGGCCCTACTCAAGCGCCTTACCCCTTTTTTCCGTCTGAATGCCGCAAAACTCTGCCGCTCTTACGGCGCACCTGATTTATCCGAAGATATCACGCAAGATGCACTGCTTGCCGTTCACCTGAAGCTCCACACCTATGATGAGAGCCTCTCTTTTTTGGCGTGGGCGCGCACGGTTCTGAAACATAAAACCATCGATACGCTCCGCCGCAGGAAAATGCCTACCGTCGACATTGACGCCTTTGAGAATTGGGAATTCGGTGAAGATGGCGCGCAAGACGCACAAAATGCGGCGCGTGATCTCGACACGCTTCTGGCCCAGCTCAAGCCCCCTGCGGGTGAGCTGATCTACGCGCTCAAAGTCGAAGGTGCATCGGTTACTGAACTTGCCAAAGCTCATGATTTAAGCGAAAGCAACGTCAAAGTGCTGATTCACCGCGGCCTAAAAAAACTCTCCGAGCTTGTAACGGATGAGAAGCCGGTTACGTAAAGAATAAAAGAGACCAAACAATGAAGACCGATGATCTGATCCATATTTTAAGCTGTGACGGCGCTTGTAAAGGCCCGAAGCCTTTGGCCTTCGTGTGCTTTGCCTGTCTTCTCGTCTTTACGGCACTGACCTTCTTCGTTCTCGGTTTCCGAGCAGAGCTTATAGAAATGCACCCCACAATCGGGTTTTTTGCTAAAACAGCCCTGTTTGGCGGGATTGCGCTCTGGGCAGCTTACGCACTCACTCAGGCTGCAAAACCCATTGGTAAACCGATTCATGTCAAGCTTGCCGCTGCCTGTCTTGTCGTGTTGTTTGCCGGCGCACTGGCCTATGAATGGCTGCGTGTTCCTGCCGAAGTGATTTTGCGCCCCTTTGAAAATGACACCTTCCCGACTTGTCTGGTGACGGTCAGCGCCTATGGGATTATCGGGACGGGTATCTTGCTGGGCTATTTGAAACGCTTTGCCCCCGGCAATATCCGTCATGCCGCTCTTTTAACGGGATTTTGCGCCGTCAGTTTTGCAGCCCTTGGCTATTCCTTCCATTGCTCGGCTGACGGGCCGACTTATATCGCCGTCGCCTATGGACTCCCCGCACTCGCGCTTGTTTTTCTTGCAAGCGTAATCGCCCCGCGTTTCTTACGCTGGTAAACCATCTTTATCAAAAAGAATGGTGCGGATTAAATCGTGAAGGATTGGCCGTCCGGAGCTGCGGCAAAAGATGCCAGCGCAGGCGGAACGGCAAAAAGCACCTTATTGCCATATGAAATATAAGGCGCGCCGTGCATTCCGACTTCCTGACGCAAATCAAAAATGTCAACGGGCTGCGGGGCCTCGGGCATATCGGTCAGGCCATGGAAAAACGGAACTTCGCCTTCATGCGGCAAAGGAAAGGCAAGCGTGCTTTCAAAGAGTTCCGCGCCCTCAATTTTCGGTACATTTTCGCCTGTTCCGTAACCCCATTTGTGAAGGGAACGTAACGGCAGACCCGCGGCCTCAAGGCTCTCATAAAGGGCGGTCGGGGTGGCTTCGTCATAAAACATCACAATGACGGGCACATGCGGGAAGAGCGTTGCCAGCGGCTGAGCCATTTTCTGGGCGCGCAAATACTGGCCTTCGCGTTCATGGTCTGGCGTGTTGTTTTTGAGGTAGGCAGGCACCATCGAGCTGTCGGAATTCACTGCCAGAACAAAGATATCGTCGCTGCGCATATAAAAATCATGCAGGAACTGAAAACCCGCCAGCATGGTCGGGACGATCTTATCTTGCG
Source organism: Pseudobdellovibrionaceae bacterium (assembly GCA_050251555.1). Classification (GTDB taxonomy): domain Bacteria; phylum Pseudomonadota; class Alphaproteobacteria; order Micavibrionales; family Micavibrionaceae; genus UBA2137. The sequence continues at coordinate 7,123 of JBFWMN010000062.1, forward strand.
GCAGAGAATAACCGCCGTTTGTCACGTGGATTCGTCCGCCCTCGGGCAGGTATCCGCGCAACGCTTTAATGATGGCGTTTTTATCTTTTTCGGCGATGAATTTCAGATTTTCAAGCATGGCGCTTTTGTAAGAGACATTGGAAAATATGTCAATTCTTTTTGATGCCGTGCGGACTCTCACGTGTACGTCAGGTTTTTTTCCTTCCCAATTTGTTTCAGCCCTAAAAAATCATGAGTTTTCAGATAGACTCTGGACAGAACGTACTTGCCTCGCTAATCTACCGTCCGAACAGACAACTCTTACCAACCATTAAGGACACTGATCACCATGAAAAACATCGCACTTATGCTTCTGGCTGCTCTGACACTGTCTTTCGGCCTGACAGCCTGTAAAGACGAAGTCGCCAGCGAAGAATCCACCGTTGAAGTGACAGCCGAAGACGGCACAACAGTTGAAAAAACCGTTGAGTCCGAAACAACAGTCGACGATAACGGCGCAATGGAAAAAGAAACAACAGTTGAAGAAACTGTTGAGCCTGCAGCCGAAGAAGCTCCTGCAATGGCACCCGCTTCTGAAACAGCTCCCGAATAATCGGTCGCTTATCTGAATTTTGAAAAAGTCCGGTTGGCACAAAATGTCTTCCGGACTTTTTCTTTTTTAAAAGTCGAATAACAAAATAACAGAGGGGTTTTCCTATTATGAAACAGTCATCTTCTTACACGCTGACCACCGCATTAGTTCTCGGCCTCTTCACCTTAAGCGGTTGTGCGACATGGTCCACGTCCTCCGTGCAGCAGAGTACGGGTCAAAAACAAACACAGGTCGCCCCGACCCAAGTCAACGACATTCTTGTGACGGATGGCGACATCACCAACCGTTCTTATGAATCGCTGGGCGATATCACGGTCACCGTGAATAAGACAACCATTTTCAATCAAGATCCGACCAAAGCAGACGTTGATATGGCGCTGAAAGAAAAAGCCGCCAAGATGGGTGCGGACGCCGTGATCTTCGCCCGCTACGGGCAAGGCGGTATCAGTGCGTTTAGCTGGGGTTCATTGGAAGGAAAAGGCCGTGCAATTCAATTCAAAGATTAATCTGGTTTTCCTGATCGCTCTCCTTGCCTTATCGGGCTGCGCAACATCCGCGCCGCCCCTGCCGCAGGAGCAATCCACAGTAAGCCAATAACAAAAATATACTTTTGACATGGCGCCCGTCTTCATGCAAAAAGATGGCCTTCGAGACGTGATTATCTTACACGGACAGGTGGCAGAGTGGTTGAATGCGCTGGTCTCGAAAACCGGTATAGGGGCAACTCTATCGAGGGTTCGAATCCCTCCCTGTCCGCCATCACGTTTTTAAGCCGATTTTTGTCCTGTAAGACCTTGAACGGTAAGGATAAATTGGCGGTTTGAACGCCCTCATTCCAGTCCCATGTTATAGGCCCCTCTAACGCCAGCTTGAGGACGGTTCTTTTACCTTCCAGTCCATCTTTTTCCCATACAGAACAAGGGTTTGCCAAAAACGAAAAAGCGGTTTGAAAAATATCGTCATGGTGTCGCACCACCGTCCCGCAACGCGCCACTTTTTCCTTCAAAACCAGCTTTTCGCGCTCCAGCTCATCGAGTTTGCGTTCATACGCCCCGATCAGCGCAGGGCTTTCGGCCTCGACAATGCGGTCAAGCAGCCCTGAAATCTTCTTCTCAAGGGTGAGAACAGCCTCTTTCGCGGCTGTGCGGTCATCCCGCTGCGTTTCATGCTTATCGTTCCAGACAGCCCGCAAATGGGCACCCAGAGCCGCAAGAGCCTCGGAATCGGGCGTAATCTCCCTGAGATAGCCCTCAAACACATCGTCGATCTGGTGACGGGCAACGGATTTACCGAACTTCTCGCATCCTCGGTGACGGCAAACATAGTAGGGATAGGACTTGTTGCGCCCCTTCGCCCAGTTAGCCGTCATGGGGTGATTGCAGCAGCCGCAGGCGACAAAGCCCCGAAGCGGGAAATCCTCATTGATATCGGCTCTTGCAGGCGTGACGGGCTTGCCGTGCAAACGTTCCTGTATCTTCTGGAAGGTTTCCAGCGAGATCACACCTTCATGCTGACCGTCGCGCAACGATACGCCCCAGCACTTGCTCTCCACATAGCCAGCATAGATCGGGCGGGTCAGGATACGGTTGGCCTGCTCATTGGTCAGAAATCCGTGCCGACAGAGCGGAAAACCCTCATGGCTTTCCAGAAACCGCTTAAACTCAGCCTGAGAGCCGAGTTTGCCGCTGGCAAAAGCTTCCAGCCCCTTCCCTATGATCGAGGCAATCGGCTCTTCACGGACAAGGATTGCGCCGCCAGTAGGGACACGCTGATAGCGGTATCCGATAGGCGCATTGAAAACCCAGAAGCCACCCAGCATCCGTGCCCGCATACGGTTCTTGGCTTGCTCGCCGTTCTTCTGGCGTTGGTGCTGTGAAACGGAGGCCAGCAGGTGTTCAACAAGGATACTGTCGGAATCCTCGCCGAACTCGATGGATGGCGATTGCAGAACGCCGCCGGCATGGGCGATTTCCGCTCGCAATTTGAGGTGCGCTTCAATCCCCCTTGCGAGGCGGCTGATATCGTCAATGATGACGACCATTGCCTCTTTCTGGTGCTTTTTGAGGTAGGCGAGCATGTCCAGCATGCCTGGGCGGCCTGTCGATGATCCCGACATATCGTCGGTGAAGACACGGACGACCTTTAGCCCTCGAAACTTCGCGAACTCGCGGCAGCGCGTTTCCTGAGAGTCGAGGCCGTTCCCCTCTCTCGCCTGCTTCTTGGTGGAGACGCGGGCATAGATGACCGCTTGTGTCTGGTGTTTGTGCGTCATGGCGAACCTTGCCCGAATGGGGCTGTTATGGTGTTGTTCGCGCCCTCGATAGCGAGGTCAACAAGTCAGTGTCATGTTCAAGATATGTTCCACATCTAGCATATCGGATGCGGATATGGGAAGCGCCCCGCAGCAAAGGGCTGAAAACAGCGCAATTTGAACGTTAGCA
>JBFWMN010000063.1:0-9973 GCA_050251555.1 Pseudobdellovibrionaceae bacterium
CCAAACAGGATCGTCATAAGCGAAGGGATGGGGAGGGCGGCTTCAGCTGCGGCAGTGGCCTCTGTCGACAGCAAATACCGACGCATCAAAAGGAACGGGGCGATAAGGGCACGTGTCACGATCATGACGCCTCCGACAAGGCATAAGGCTCGGTCTGGAAGATCACCGTCGACATGATGAGGCGTGTCCCGTCGGAACGGTCAGGGTCCTGAAAAATCTGGGCGATAATCGGGATCATCAGCTTGTATCTGTACACGGTGCGCACCATCACAATGTCGTTTGACCCACCTGTCGTAAAGCCGTTGCTCTGGAAAACGCCGTTTTCGTCATAGGTCGGCGGATAGGCGGAAAAATCAGCGTAGCTGTCCATCTGCACCACCTCGTATTTCAGGTTATCGCATTTGGCAAAGACAGAAGCCGCGTCACACAGTTTTTCGGCAAACATTTCTTCGGGGTCCTGATTTTCGCTGTTTTGCACCTGCCCCGTACGGATCAGGCGGGCGGCATCGGTAGTTGCGCCCTGAATGACGGCGCTTGCCGCAAAGAAGAGGGAAACCTCGATAATTCCCATCAAAAGAAATGTAAACGGGACCGCCACCAGCGCGAATTCAACGGCTGTTGCACCTTCTGTTCTGAAAAAGAAGCGGCGTAGACTTGAGATCATAACCCACAAAGCATTGTTTTTATTTATTTTTTGGTTTTTAGTGTCGTGCGTTTTTGACGCAGCTTGACCCTCTAAGCCTATCTCAAAGAATTAAAGAAGGATTTAAGAAACTGTCAAATTTGAACAGATCAAATTTGAGCTAAACTTATATGACATAAGGGTTTTTAGGGGACTTAAACGATGAGTGTGCCGTTGGAGAGTAAGGCTGCTTCATCGGTCAGACCCGTTACGCCGTGAATCGTTGCGACCATCACGTCGCCGCCGAACGAACCCGAACCTGTTGTGTCGACGCGAATATCGGAATTGGCACCATTGGTTGTGATTTGCACGAAACTCGTAATCGCATCACTCATCGGGTCATACCCACTCAATAGATCGCGCAGGTCAATCTGATCCGTGCCATTTGTGAAATTATAAATCTGGTCAGTATTTGCCGCGCCACGGTGACTGAATTCAAAAACATCAAGGCCGGAACTGCCGTAAAGATCATCATTGCCGGAACCTCCGGCGAGTATTGAAAAATGCTCAACTGAGAGTTGGTAGCGGATAATGACCGTTCCCGATCCGCCGTCGCCACCTGTGGCTGAAGTGTTTTCACTTCGCGCGCCGCCGCCGCCGCCGCCCAGACCGTCTATGCCATCGGCGGGTGCGTTGTTGCTTCCGCTTCCGCCGCCGCCGAGGCCACCGGAGCCGCCACTATTCAGACCGCCGCCGCCGCCGCCGCCTGCATAGTAAATATCATGTCCTGTAATGTCAGATGCCAGTCCATTGCCGCCATTACCACCATTACCGCCTGACCCGTTGGATCCTGCTGAACCCGCACCGCCGCCGCCGCCGCCGCCGGTATTCGACGCGGTATCACCGGGACCTGCACCAATTCCACCATTATGTCCATAACCCGTTCCGCCGCCGCTGTCGTTCTGGGCTTCAAGTCCGCCCAACCTGTTTTCAGCGCGACCATCGCCGCTTCCTGTCGTTGTCGGGCCGACACCGCCACCGCCACCACCTGAACCGCCTGTATTGACGTTATTGGCCGTATAAGAACCGCCACCACCGCCACCCAGAGCGGTTACTGTTGCAAAGACTGAATTATCGCCGTTTTCACCGATGGATTGGTTCGTTGGACTGGTTTGCGTATAGCTTCCCCCGTCACCGACAGTGATTGTGTAAGCGGTCGTTGTGACAGCATAAGCTGCGCCGCCCCAGTTAGTGACCAGACCGCCACCACCGCCACCGCCGCCATGGCGACCACCGCCACCACCACCGCCGCCAACCACTAAAAAGTAAACGTCTGTCACTTCAGCAGACGGGGTCCAAGTTGTTGTTCCGACACTGGTATAGGTTTGCACAATCCAGCCATCGCCAATATGGCGTGCCTGAGAAACAGAGCTCAGAATAGATGTCATCGTGCTCGCTGAAGAGGTGCTGACGAGAGTATCGCTGCCTCCGCCACCGTAAAGAGCGTCGTTGTTACCGCCGCCGCGCAACGTGTCGTTACCGGCACCGCCGTCAAGTGTGTCATATCCTGCTCCGCCATCCAGCGTGTCAATGCCATCGCCGCCGATCAGCGTGTCATTTCCCGTACCGCCATAGAGACGGTCATTTCCCGTACCGCCGTCAAGCATGTCGTTACCTGCGCCACCGACCAGCGTGTCGTGCCCGTCATCACCATATATCTGATCGTTGCCGCCAAGCCCGTAGAGAGCGTCGTTATCCTCATTGCCGTGCATGATATCATTGCCGCCGTCGCCATAGATCTGGTCGTTGCCGAGCCCGCCATTGAGTGTATTCACGGATATATCGATCTGGATTTCTTCGGCGTTCCATTCGATGATGTAGCCGAGATTGACCCCGTCACCCTCATCGTTCCATGTCGAGTTGGTCTGGAGTTCCGCATGGTCTTCACCTGCGCCGTAATTATTGGGTTCGCCTGCGTTCCAGTTCTGATAGTAACCAGGGATGGAGCTGCCGTTTTCATAGGCGACAGCGCCGCTTTCGGCGCCTGATGTATATTCCCATCTGCCTTCGACAATTTCGTCGGTAAGACCCATGCGAATGTCGCCTGTGATGAAGCTTTGAATCCAGCTATTTTCAGCCGAAGAGGTTACATTCACAAGGTGACCCGCGACCCCGTTAAGCATGGCGCCCTGTGCCGCTGCCAAAGCCCCTGCATAGTTGGTTCCGGCTGTAACATAGCGATAAAAGCTCTGGGTTTGCTCATTAAACCACAGCCCCGAAGCGCCCCAAGAGGAGTTGACGCGGATATTGTACTGATCCCAAGAGGCGATGCCGCCGCCATGGATGATATCGTCGCCCGTGCCGCCATTGATGACGTCCGCACCTAACCCGCCGATCAGGAAGTCGTTGCCGTCACCACCATCAATGGTATCATCTCCTTGCTCGCCATCGACCGTATCAATGCCCGCACCGCCATACATGATGTCGTTGCCGTACTGACCGTCCATATTGTCGTTGCCGTCATCGCCATACATCGTGTCGTTGCCGTCATTGCCGATCATGCGGTCGTCACCGGCCTCGCCGTGCAGCTCATCGTCGCCTTCGTCACCGAACAATTCGTCATTGCCGTCACCGCCATAGATGATGTCATTGCCGATATCGCCCGCGATCTTGTCCGCACCAAGCCCGCCGTAAAGGTGGTCAGCACCTGACCCGCCATGGATGTAATCATTGCCGTCATCGCCATAGACGTAATCATCACCGTCTTGCCCGAACAAACGGTCATCGTTTGCGCCGCCATGGACGGTATCATTGCCAAGACCCGCATAGATCACATCATTGCCCGCATCGCCGTTGAGGGTGTCACTACCCGCACCGCCATCGATATAGTCGGCACCATTGCCGCCATTGACGATATCGTTGCCGTCTTTAGCCAGGATCTTGTCATTACCGTCCAGCCCGTTAATCGTATCGGCAAGATCGGTGCCATAGAGCTTGTTATTACCCGCATCCCCCGTAATGGTTGCCATAGGGGAGGCAGAGGGCACCCCGCCATCATCGGCAGGGGGTGTATAGGTCGCAGGGGTCTCAGGGATATGTCCGTGGACGTTGGAGGTGGCTGTATCACCTGCCGACAGGGCCAGATGATCCGTTGTAATGGTCGGGTGACCGTATTGCGCGCTAAAGCCCGACGTGTTGACGGCCTCATTATCAATGCGGATGTTGGATACGAGAATTTGACGGGAGGGATCAGTCACACCGTCTTTGACGAAACCGAAAATGAGATCGGACGAATTAAAGGCCTTGTCGCCTGTATCAATTACCAGAGAAAAAGACGAACTGCCGTCCGGCGCATAGACCATACCCACCTTCAACCCGCCATACTTGATGACGAGCTTGGGTGCGGTTCCCGAGAAAAGTCCCGCTAAATCAAAGGTAAGGCTATGAAGTGCCATATTTTATACAAATCCCTAATATTCATTTTAAGGGATCAAGGGTTAAGGCTTTTTTAAGAGGAGATGCCCCATTTGCGTCATGTTTTCGGCCTGAGCACCTGAGAGTGTGACAAGCGCAATACTGCGCTGAGGTGCGGGTATTTTAAAGGGATGGAAGTCGATCCGCATGCGCCCTTCGAAATGCGGCAGAAGCATTTCAGGAACGAGCGAACATCCCAAACCTTGCTCAACAAGGCTGAGGACCGTTTCCAACGATGATCCTGAAAAATCCGCCTGCACCGAGGCCCGTGCCAGATGACATTCGGAAATGGCTTGATCGCGCAGGCAGTGCCCGTCCTCCAGCAGCAAAAGTTTTAAATCATCCATATCCGAAAGTGTGATTTTTTGCGGCAATTTGGTTTGTATGGCCTGGGGCGTTGCCAGATAAAAGGGATCATTATAAAGCTCAAGCGTTCTGAAGCGTGTTTCCAACGGGTAGGGAAGGGCGATCAAGCCGACATCAATCTCCCGCGCATCCAGCTTTTCCAGAACATGCTTGGTTAGCGTTTCAGTAATGCTCAAATGAAAGGGCTTGTCCGAAGCGGCATTGCGGGCCAAGAGATCGGGCAGCACGAAGGGTGCAATTGTGGGAATAACGCCAAGGCGTAATGACACGCGCCCTGAATGTTTCAGTGTATCGGCACGTTGCAGAAATCTGTCTTGCGCACTTAACAGGGCGCGGCCCTCTTCATAGAGGCGCTGACCTTCTGCAGTGAGAGAGACATTCCGGCTGTCGCGCTCAAAAAGATTGAGCGCCAGCCCGTATTCCATCTCGCGGATCGCGTTGCTTAAGGTCGATTGCGTGACATTTAAGCTCTCGGCTGTCCGAGAGAAGGACAGCTTGTCGGCAAGCGTCACGAAATATTCAATCTGGCGTAAAGTGGGCTTGTACATCTATTTGCAAAAATAAAATGATCTTTGGTTAAATCAATCGATTTTATAAATATATCATATTGCGATTATCCATTGGATTTTTTTATGATGATGGTCCAAGTTGGTGACAGTTAATAATTACTGCAACGCAATAAACCTCACATAAGGAGAGACATCCATGCTCGGTATTGGTGATACACTTCCCGAATTTGAAGTGACAGGTGTGAAACCCGGCTTCATGAAACACGAAGAAAACGGCGAAAGCGCGTTTGAAACACTTACAGATGAAAGCTTTGCCGGTAAGTGGAAAGTCATTTTCTTCTACCCGAAAGACTTCACATTCATCTGTCCGACAGAAATCGTCGAATTTGCCAAACTGAATACAGAATTTGCTGATCGTGATTGCATCGTTCTGGGCGGCAGCACGGATAACGAATTCTGCAAACTGGCATGGCGCCGCGAACATCCTGATCTGGCGAAACTGGATCAGTGGAGCTTTGCTGATACAAACGGTTCTCTGGTTGATGGTCTTGGCATCCGCGAAGATTCAGGCGTTGCCTACCGTGCAACATTCATCGTTGACCCGCACAATGTGATCCAGCATGTGACGGTGAACGGTCTCAATGTCGGTCGTAACCCGAAAGAAACATTGCGCATCCTGGATGCCCTGCAGTCAGACGAGCTGTGCCCTTGCAACCGTCAAATCGGTGGTGAGACAATTGATCCGTCGAAACTGGCAGCATAATTAACAGGCTTTTTTTAAGCATAAAGAAGGCGCTGTGTCGTTGGGTTGCCTACTCTGACGATCAGCGCCTTTTTTGTATCCGTATTCTCACAATTTTGAAGGAGTAAATATCATGAGCATTGACGCAATTAAAAACCAGATCCCCGATTACGCCAAAGACATCAAATTGAACCTGTCGTCCTTGGCAACCGAAGAGATTCTGACAGACCAGCAAAAATGGGGCTGCTTTCTGGCATGTGCCGCCAATACGGGTAATAGCGAATTGATCCGCGGCGTGAGTGCCGAGGCCCTCGATAACCTCTCCGAAGCGGCCTACAATGCAGCCCTTTCCGCAGCTTCAATCATGGCGATGAACAATGTCTATTACCGTTTCACGCACTTGGCAGGAAACGAAACCTATCAGACCATGCCTGCCAAGCTGCGCATGAATGTGATCGGCAATCCGGGTGTCGACAAGGTTGATTTCGAGCTGTGGTCATTGGCTGTTTCGGCACAAAACGGATGCGGCATGTGCATTGACGCACACGAAGCCGTTTTGGCAAAAGCAGGCATGAGCACAGAGCAAATCCAAGCCGCAGTGCGCATCGGTGCGACACTGAATGCGGTGGCAGCTACACTTTCAGCTCAAGATGCCTTGCAAGGCACGTTAGCGCGCGCCGCCTAAGATCAGGCGCTATAAGCGAAAAAAGAAAAGGCTGCGTGATGCAGCCTTTTCTTGTTCTCATCTTTAACGCGTCTCTATCGCGTGGGTGTGAAATTTGCAGAGATATAGGCTGTATCTACAACCTGACCGTCACGCACTTGTTCAACGCGGCCGATATAATCGGCATTCGGGTTGTTACTCACGGGTTCTACAGAGAGGCGGAAACCATTGACCAATGTTCCGTCCAGACGTTGTAAGCCGACGCTCGTTTCAAAACCATCAAGTTTTCCGTCACGCATGTCTCTTGCGTAACCCGTACCGATCGCTTCTGCGACACCATTTAAAACGATACCATTCATTTGGGTACCGCCTTCGGTTCGCACAACGACATCCGCATCAAAAAATGAGGCATGGCCCCGTGTCGTTTCTTCGTTTTTTAGGCGTTGTGCGACTGTATCCCAATCAAGATCCTGAGGCATTGTTTCCCCCCTTAAGAAACCAAAATCATAAGCAGATCATAAAGGGAAAAAATGAAAATATTATGAAAATATTTTGGTACTATTTTTCTTGAGGCGAGCGTGCCGTCATGGGCAGTTGAAACTCCCCTTCGCGGGTGTGCACATACACTTCGCGGTGCGGGTAGGGGATGCGAATATTATGTTCTTTGAAGGCGTCCCAAAGCTCCATGAAAACAAGGCCTTTGATGTTGCCGACACCGCCCTCGGCATCTTTGATCCAAAAACGTAATGTAAATCGGATAGAGCTCTCGCCGAATTCTTCGATCCAGCAGACGGGCAGACGTTCGCTTGTAACACGGTCGGGGCGTTGTGCCGCCTCAATAGCAATGCGCGAAACCTCATGCGGGTCACTGTCATAAGAGACGCCGAATTTAATCTCGATACGTACCAGCGTATTCCCGAACGACCAGTTGACCACTTGCTGGGTGATGAAATCTTCGTTTGGAATGAGATAGGATTTATTGTCACGCGTGACGATTTCGGTATAGCGCGCACCCATTTTATGGACCCAGCCAAAGGTGCTGCCTTCGCCTGCGGCATTTTGAATCTCGATAATATCACCCGGCTTAATGGATTGGTCCATGAGCAGCAAGATGCCTGAAAAGAGGTTTGAAACCCCTTTTTGCAAACCGAAACCGATCCCCAGACCGATCGCACCCCCAAAGACCGCGAGAACAGAGAGGTCCACACCTGCCGTGGTAATACCGACCAGAAGGGCGAACGTGATGAGAAATACCTTGGCGATCTTCGAGATCAGTACTCGTGAAGACGGTGTAAGAGAAGTTACTTGACCAAGTTTTCGATCCGCAATCGTGCTCAAGAAAATCGCAGCATAAAGTAGAGCAAAAATCAGCAGGATGGCTTTGATGACTGCTAGTGCCGTAATGCGCGAGGAACCGATGGCAAAACCGAATGAGTCAAGGGCGGCAGTCGTCTCGTCCAGAATACCCATGATGTTCATAGCAGCAAGAACCCAGGCAACGGTCGCCACTGTTTGACGGACGAAGGTGTTGGTGATGAGGTTCGATGCCAGACGAATGACAATCCATGCAACCGTAAGGGAGGTAATCGCGCCGGCAAGGCGCATATCCCACGAAACGGCTTCCGCTTTTTCAAGTTGCAGGAAGATACCCAACACCAAAACGGCGGTGATCGGCAGGATCAGCTTGGTCAGGTTTTTCAAGGTCTGACGGATGCGGAAATGCATCTGCGAACGGTCAATGACGGAAATGAGTTTCGGCGCGACGCGGCGACGCATCAGCCAGCCCAGAATAAAGGCCAACGCGATCAGTGCGATCTGTACCCAGTTAATGGGAACCTGAAAGGTACTGAGAACATAGGCATAAAGCGAAATGAGATACTCTTCGAACTGGACGACGTAATTCTTCATTTCGCTTGATTGACCTTGTCTTTATTTATTGTCGTGATGTCTAAGCTGCATCCTTATTTGGCAGAAAGAATGTGCAGTGCCTCTCTGGGGAGCTTTTCAGTAAAGGTGGAATCCAGTGTGTCGGCACCGCTCATCAGGCGGTAGACAATCGCACCGTAAATCATGTCGACAGCCAGAGCCGTTTCCATGTCTGCGCGAAATTCACCTGTTGTTTTACCGGCATCAATCAGATCGGCAAGAACCTGCTCATGCTGAAGCATGAAGGTTTCATAAAAGATAGTCAGCGTTTGCTCATCTGATTGTGCTTCAGCCATAGCCTCAATCAGGATCTTACCGTTTTTCCCTTTGAGGAGGCGCATGAAGCGCTCAAGCTGACGTTGGACGGCTTCGCCTTTGGAGGCTGTGGTTGGAAGAGGAGGTGTTTTACCGATCTGGTTCACAAGCGCATCCAATACGATCGCAACCTTATTGGGCCACCAGCGATAAATTGTTGTTTTACCAACACCCGCTTTGGCGGCAATCCCTTCAATGGAGATATCCTTAACCGATGTATGCAAAAGCAGACGGTTGGTCGCATCCAGAATGGCCTTGCGGGACGTTTCGGAACGGGGGCGACCTCTTCGGCGCGGCGCGTCGTCGTCTGATTGTGTGGCTTCGTGGTATTTCAAGGAAGAATCGCTCATGAATGGTCTCTTTAAAATCGTCTAACAAGTCTTTCAAAGACCAAAGTGTTAGAAGATGTTTGCAGGAAAATCAAGACAGAAGAGGTGAAATTCTGTACGGATCGAAGCGTTTTTTTCGAAGGCTCAGAAATTAATGTATGAAAAGTTTGAACTTTAAAAAAACTTCCTTTATGGTGCGGCGCATGCTTTACAGAACACAAGACACGGAGAGCCGTCTCTCCCGCATTGTTCCCCAAGACATCACCCGCTACTAAAGCGTTTGCGATAGAACTATCGACGTCGTTCACCCGTTCTCCAAAACAATATAAGAGAAATAACAAAAGAGATAAAACATCATGGAAGTCTGGATTCTTTTTAGTGAAGAAATTGAAGCGCCGACGGCTGAGGCTTACGAAGTGCGTCGTTTCATGTCGGTCGGTCGCGAAATGGGTGTGACTGTAAAAGTCTACAGCCCTGCACAATTCGACCTGATGGTGACCAATGAAGACCGCAGCTCCGTTATGATTAACGGTGAAGCCGTGCCATTACCCGACTTTCTGCTTCCGCGCACACCTCCCGTTGAAAATGGCTATTTCTCACTGGCTGTGATCCGACAGCTCGAGCGTTTGGGGGTCAAAGTCTATAACGGCTCAACCTCGATTGAAGCGGTTGCCGACAAGATGCATACGCACCAGATTTTGGCAGAACATGATTTGCCGACCCCTGTGACGATGCTCGCCAAATTTCCGGTCGATTATAAACTCGTTGAAAAGCACATCGGCTTTCCCGTAGTCGTTAAAACACTTCTGGGTGTAAACGGCACGGGCGTTTTTCTGATTGAAAACCAGAATGCGTTTCATGATCTGATGAATTTGATCAAGGAAACCAATCCGAATATCCAGTTGATCTTCCAGAAATTCGTTGCTGTGTCCAAAGGGCGGGACCTGCGTGTCTTTATTGTCGATGGTGAAGTTCTGGCCTGTATGGAGCGCCGCGCCAAAGAGGGCGACTTTAAAGCCAACTACT
>JBFWMN010000064.1:0-9769 GCA_050251555.1 Pseudobdellovibrionaceae bacterium
TTTCAGCTATTTGCCATCCATCACTTCAAGGGGCGTTTGAACCTTCACCGTTTCCGTTTCCAGATCCTTCGTGATCTCATAAGCCATCAACAGCGAAATATCGTACAAATGGGCTTTAAAATCGCGCTTGTTGCATGAAACATCGCGCAAACGCGACAATTTATCCTGTACGACAGGATGGTCGACAACATGCAATGATGGAAATTGGGATTGAGAACTCATGAAAACTCCCCTTCGCTCCTCGTTTTCGTGGATTTGAAAAATTATGCAGGGGTAGTTTTAATCCTGATTGAGGTATTTCTGCAAGGGGGAAGCCTCTTTTCTCATCAAAGCTTCCTCGGCGGAACGCGCACAAACCTGATCAAGGTCGGCGCGCATCTCTTCCAATAACGTGTTTAATTTCTCGCCGACAACGGGCTGGGCAATCAGACCGCTGACGCTGATCGCTTGGTTTGCCTGCTCCGGCTGAAGTTTAAGCCCCTTTTGCACGCGTTGCAAAAAGCGCAATGCGCCGTTCTGATCGGTCAGTTTCAAAAAGGCGATAATATAATTTTCATTGTAGAGGTAAATATCATCGAAGCTGCGCATGCTTTCAAAAATTACGCGCATGATACGCTCCATAATATCTTCGCGCCCGATACCCAAATCATAGGCTGTTCGGTCAAGTCGGATCAGACAGATACAAAATTCCTTACCTGAACGGCGCAAACGCTCCATTTCACGCTCATAATCCAGATCCATACGTTCCAGCGAGACAATCACTGTTCCGCTGGCTTGTTTGATATCGTTATTTGTCGTCAGTGAAAGCGAGGAATTCAATGTCGTGATGAACATTTCATATTCACGTAAGACGGATGCGGCATCCGCGTTATTCTTGATGAGCGAGGCCAGCCGCTCCCAGTTTCGTCCCACATTCTGAAGAGATTCAAACCCTTCGGGCAGCATCAGCTCGTCTGCTGCAGAAATATGCTGGCCCGCTGCAATTTTCGCAACCTGCAAACCGAGTGCGGATAAAAACGCATATTCACTGACTGATCTGGACATGATGAAAACCCTGCTTGATACCCCGCATTGTCTCTAAATTATATATCAAAAACAATAAGAAAGTCTAAAGCATGAACAAGCGGCGACGTTAATCGACCAGCCATTCTTTCTGAAGCTCATCCAATGTCCCGTCTTTGATGGCTTTGCGGATTTCGGCCATCAGATGGGCCATCACAGCCAGATTATGCTGGGCAACAATCTGCCCGCCAAGCGTTTCACCCGCTTTAAAAAGGTGATGGAGATAGGATTTGGAATATAAAGAAGAGCTGGAAACACCCAGCTCAGGCCATAGCGGCGTATCGTCTTTTGCGTATTTGGCATTACGTAAGTTGAGGCGCTCACCTGGTGCGCCCTTCATCAAGGCCCAGCCATGGCGGGCTATACGTGTCGGGGACACGCAATCAAACGTATCAATACCAAGGCGCACACACTCAAAAATGTCGCGGAATGTACCGATTCCCAGCAAATGCACGGGGCGGTCTTGCGCAATATGCGGCATGCACCACGAAACAATCTCGAAAAACTGGTCGAAGTTTCCGCCGAATGTGCCACCGATTGCCGTGCCGAAGAACGGACGCGAGGCTGTAAACGCCGAACTTTCTTCGCGTAAATTGCGGTAAACACCACCTTGCACAACACCATAAATGGCTTGCGTCCCGTCATGCATGCGTTCAAATGCTTTGAGCGAGCGATCTCCCCAGCGATGCGACATATGCATGGATTTTTCAGTGTAATCTTCCGAAACATGCATCGCCGTGCATTCATCAAGCTGCACAACAAAGTCAGGGCCAAGTTTACGCTGAATATCAATGGCACCCTCAGGCGACAGAAACAGCTTTGAACCGTCTTTATAGGAGCGGAAATGCGCCCCCTCTTCCGTGATTTTATTCAGGGATTTTGAGCGCTTGGAATTGTAGTTGCGCCCTTTAATCTCATCGGCATTTGTGCCCTCACCCATCGAATAGATTTGAAATCCGCCGCTATCGGTCAGAATCGGGCCATCCCAGCCCATAAATTTATGCAGACCACCCTGTTCAGCGATAAGGTCTGCGCCGGGTTGAATCATCAGATGGTAAGTGTTTGCCAGAATGAACTGTGTCCCCGTTTCCTTCACCTGCGGCGGGGTAAGACCTTTCACGGCGGCTTTGGTACCGCAAACGATAAAGTTCGGCGTATCGACGTTCCCGTGAGGCGTTTTCAGCGTGCCTAAACGCGCCCTTGAGGATGGGTCTTTATAATGAACATCAAAAGCGAAGTTCGGGTAGGTAATGGCATCAGCAGACGAAAACAGCGCCGTTTCGGGCGCTGCATTATCCACATGCGAATTTGAAGGTTTTTGGGCCATTTTTACCACTTATACACAACGTCGCGGATATAAAAAAGGCCCGCTTGGCAGGCCGTTTTTTGTATTCTTTAAGCGGCTGCCTGCGCCTTTTTCATTTGCGCCTTCAAGGGGCGAAGCGCGGCATCTAGTTTTTCAACTGATGTACCCAGAACGTAAGCATCCAGACCACCTTTGTGATCAATGGTACGCAAGCCCGCAGCAGAAATACGCAGCGTTACGGAACGCTTCAGCAATTCGCTGTAAAGGGTTGTATCTTGAACATTGGGCAAAAAGCGGCGGCGCGTCTTATTTTGCGCGTGGCTCACATTATTGCCTGACATCGGGCCTTTGCCGGTAACTACACAACGACGTGACATGGGAAAATCCTTATTCTTAACCTTGTCTTTTACAAAAAAATTCGATGTGGAGTGTTACACGATCCGGACAAGCACTGTCAAGCGCTATATCACATCAAATGTACGAACAAGGAAAATGGCGGAAAATAAGGTCACGCCGATCAGAAGAAGGTGCAATGTGAAGAGCATATATTCAACGCGCTTCAAGGCCTCCGGCTCAAATTTCGCGCTGGCTTGATTGGGGCCGAACCATGGCAGTTTGATCGCGACATCCTCGATATCGCGCCGTGTCCCGCCAAATGTGACTTTCAGCGCATAAGCTGCTGCCGCTAAAGCTGCCCCGCCTTCCAGATAGGAAGGACGATTCTTGAAATCCAGTAAGCCTTGTACGGCACGCCCTATACTGGCTGTAGGAACAAGAAATGCCGAGAGAACAACCAAAAAAGCACTTATTGTGCCGCTGACAAGACCGATTACGCGCTGAAGAAGCCCTGTCAGGGTCTCAAATCCACCGCCATGCCCTGCTCGCCCGTATAGCCAACTGGCGGCGGCAATGCCACTTGCGAGATAAAGAAGCGGTATACCGCCCGCCATATAGGCGACTGCCGGAATAACTGTCATACGCTCAAACGCGACAAGACATTGTTCGGCAACGATGCGTGCCGTGCCGTGCGCATCCGATTTACTCAAATCCAGACGAAAAGTGCGCGCCGCCATAAAAAAGCTTTTGGGATCGGACTTGCCTGTCAGGCTTTTCCGCATGAAAAAGATCAGCAACATCACCGTGCCGCTGGACAGACATGCCAGTAAGGACACAAAATCGACGATAAAATAGGCAGGATAGGCAAATTTAAGACCAAACAGGCTCATCCCTACAATAAAAGAAACAAGCACAATCAAAAGCGTCAAAAGACCGCCGCGAAAGGCCAGAGAGCCGCTTGAACGCTCAGGATTGAAGGATTTTTCTGCCATGCGCGCAAAAATCTTCTCAATCAGCATCCAGAACAGTGGCACGGCACGCGATTTGAAGGGCCCGAAAAACAGCCCGCCAAGCAGTGCGACACTTAAAGCGAGGACGGCAAGCACCATGCGCTCAGGAAAATATTGTGTAATATCAGTAAGATATATAGCCCATTGCAATTTCAACATGGAACAAAGTCTACCATAGGCGCGTTAACGGCGGGAAGCACATACGGACGTAATACCCACCGCATTTTAACTCTTTCTTATATTGCACATGCAAAAATAGTCGGGAGGGATTATAATAGGAGTCGCGAGGGAACGTGACGACAATGATAAGGGGCATATAAAAGCCATGCTGTACCAGCTATACGATCTGCAACATATGTTGCTCACACCTGCACGTTTTGGGGCAGAAATGACCAAAATGGCTCTGCGCAACCCCTTCAATCCCCTGACTTACACGGCTGCTGGACGCACCGTTGCAGCGGCCTCCGAGCTTTTCGAACGTGTCACGCGCCATTTCGGCAAACCTGAATTCGGCCTGGATACAACGACGATTGACGGGCAAGAGATTAAAATTGAAGAAGAAATTATTGCAAGAAAGCCCTTTTGTAACCTTCTTCACTTTAAGCGCCACACCAAACGCAATGACCCACAGGTTCTGATCGTCGCACCAATGTCAGGCCACCATGCCACTCTTTTGCGCGGCACGGTTAAAGCCCTCCTGCCCCATCACGATGTCTATATCACCGATTGGATCGATGCGCGTCAGGTCCCTTTAAAGGAAGGCCGCTTTAATCTTGATGATTACATTCATTATATCCGCCAGTTTATCTCGCTTTTAGGACCAAAAACACATCTGATCGCCGTGTGCCAGCCTGCCGTACCGACACTGGCTGCTGTCTCGCTGATGGCTTCGGATAATGACCCCAATCAACCGCTTTCCATGACATTGATGGGTGGTCCGATTGATACGCGCATTTCCAAGACAGAGGTAACAAAACTGGCTGAAGACAGACCGTTAAGTTGGTTTGAAAACTCTGTGATTGAACAAGTCCCCTTCTATTATCCGGGCGGCTTCCGTCAGGTTTACCCAGGTTTTCTGCAGCTGGGCGGCTTTATGTCGATGAATCTGGATCGTCACGTTGATTCTCACCTGCAATTCTTCCAGCATCTCGTGAATGGTGACGGCTCATCTGCCGAATCTCACCGCAAATTCTATGACGAGTATCTAGCTGTCATGGATATGACGAAGGAATTTTACCTGCAAACGGTCGATATCGTCTTTCAGCGTCACGATCTCCCGCGCGGCAAGATGAAATGGCGCGATCCGATGACCAATGAGCTGCAGGATGTGCGCCCGCAAGACATCAAAAAGACCGCCCTTTTGACCATTGAGGGTGAAAAGGACGATATATCGGCACGCGGACAAACCACGGCGGCGCATGATTTATGCTATAACCTGCCGCAATCCAAGCAATACCACCATTTCCAGCTTGAAGTCGGACATTACGGTATCTTTAACGGTCGTCGCTGGAGAACCGAAATTATGCCACGCCTGCGCCACTTCTTCCGTGAGATGGACCCGGGCAAAGACCCCATCCCCGCAAGCGATCTTGAGAAAGTGCCCGATATGAAGGCGGCGCGCTATGACCGCGAGCTGCACGGCATTGCTGCTGTCAGACGCTGGCTCAAAGAAAAAGAGCGTGAGGAAAAGGCACAAAAAGCCGCAGAAAACGCCAGTGATCACAGCGGCGTCTTTTCGGCGATGATGGGCGGCGAAGTCTCTTAAACATCCACATAAGACATATGTCTTTTGCTGCACTGCGCATAGCTTTACGAGGGCTGTTCGTGGCACGCTCATCTTGTGAAAAAGCTATTTGGCACCACGAACAGGGTCTCACCTTCAAAATCACAAGAACAAGAGCCAATTAAGATTGGCCTTGCCCTGTCAGGCGGCGCCTCACATGGTCAATATCAGGCCGAAGCGCTTATCCAGCTCCTCAATTCCGATTTAATCCGCTCGGGACGCGGCGTGATTACGCATGTCACAGGCACAAGTGCCGGTGCCAATAATGGCGCACGCCTTGTCGCGGGCTTGAATGCAGGCGGCCCCGAAGAAGCCGCCAGACTGTTGAAAGCACATTGGAAGGAACTGGGTGCTATCGGGCGCATGCAGCAGGGCCATATCCACGCATTTAATGTCATGGCGCTGCATGATGAAGATAAATTTCCCAATATTCCGCGCTTCTGGAATTTGACGCGTGAGATGATGAATGCCGCAACACCCAACGGCCTTTTACCAACCGCCCTTCAATATATGCTGGAGCGTGATATCGTCGACTGGAAACATGTACAGCAAGGCCCCTGCCAACTTTTCGTCAATGCCTGCTCGCTTGACCCGAATGCACCTGAGGGCCTGAAACACCATATCTTTACAGGTGAGGACTTAACCCCCGAGACAATCACGGCCTCCGCGGCTTTGCGTGAATTCGGCGGTGTCAGGTGGCGCGGCGAAACGCTTTATGACGGTGGTTACTATGAAAATCCGCATTTCGAAATCATTCAGGATGCCGATATTGACCATATGATCTTCGTGATGCTGGACCCCGAAGCCAAAAGCGGGGCAACCCAGAGTGCGCAGCCCCCACTTGAGCGCGCCTTCCGCAAAGTTGTTATGAATGTCGACAAAACGCTGGGCGACCGCCTCGCCGCATTAGAAGCCAATCCTGAACGTAGCTTCGATATCCACCGTCTTGAGTTACAAAGCCAGCCCCACTGGAACAAAACAACCTTTTACCGCCTCGATCCCGCATGGATGAGCTATCTACGCAATGAAGCCAAAACGGATTTCGCAGGGTTTGCCCGCTCCAATCCCGATCTCTTTCCGGAACATGATGACAAAGCCCTTGCCCGCCACTTGGCTGCATAATATGTTTTTGGCATGCGTTGGCTGTATCAAAATTCATCTCCTGCCCGTTTTGACACTTTGGAACTTCCCAAAGACGTACAGTTGCGCCATTCAAAACGGTCAACACGCCTTGCTTTACGTCTTAATCCGAAAAAACGGGTGATTGAACTGGTTGTTCCGCCCCGTGCTACGACCACACAGGCGCGACTATTCCTCAACAGCCATCAGGACTGGATAGCAAAAACCCTCTCAAGCCTGCCGCAAAGCTTTGAATTTGCACATGGTTCTGAAATGCCGCTATTTGGATCGAATATGACCCTCTTTTTTGATGATCATATGACAGGCAGAGGGCCTAAAATTCGCCTCGAAGAAGGTATTTTACGTATATCATCGGATTTGAATGAACCGCAATTGCGCCTCAAGCGCTTTATCAAGGCGGAAATGAAGGCGTTACTCACACGTTTAAGCATTGAAAAAGCACAAGAAATTGATAAAACAGTTGCCTCCGTTACAGTGCGGGACACCAGCTCTCGTTGGGGCAGTTGTTCTCCTGATGGGCATCTCTCTTACTCGTGGAGACTGGCATTTGCCCCTTATGACTCGATAGATTATGTGGTCGCACATGAGGTTGCTCACCTTGTGCACATGGATCACTCCGCCAATTTCTGGAATCTCACCGAAAAACTGTCCAAAGACTATAAAAAGGGAAAAGGCTGGATGCGCAACCATGCGTCCGAGTTGATGCGCTATCAGTTTTAAGCCATGGATTCCAAGGCGTGAGACAGGATAATTTGCGCGGCATAGGCATCAGTCAGGCCCTTTTCCTTGGCCTTCTTTTTATCCACAGAACTATCCCAAAAACGATCCACAGAAGCTGTGGATAACCGCTCATCCCATAACAGGTAAGGCATTGAAAGTCCGTGTTTTTCCATCTCTATGGCAAAGTCGCGAATTGACTGGCAACGCGGCCCTTCCGTGCCATCCATATTCAACGGATAACCGATCACCAGAAAGCTTGCCCCATACTCTTTAACAAGCTTGGTCAGCGCATCGATGTCCTGCATGAATTTCTTGCGATTGATGGTTGTGATCGGGCTGGCTGTACGTGTCAAACGGTTACCCGCAGCAATTCCGATTGTTTTCGAGCCGACATCAAGCCCCAGAACACTGGCGTCAGGCTCTGTTTTTTTCGCAATTTCATCCAATTCCATTCTAGACATTTATATCCCAACGCTTATAGTCCGATTGATTATATCCCTTAATTCCGAAAAACAAGGTCAAAAGATGGATCTCCAAACCGTAAAAAAGGTGGCCCGACTGGCGCGCATTTCCCTGACAGACGAACAGGAAGAGCAGCTTGTCCCTCAACTCTCCAAAATTATGGGCTTTATCGAGCAGCTCGGCGAGGTCAATACGGATAATGTCGCCCCTCTTGCCAGTGTTGTCGAGAATAAACTGCGCCTGCGCGCCGACGAGATTACAGATGGCGATAACCAGAGCGGTGTTCTGAAAAACGCCCCCGAGAGCGCCGAAGGCTACTTCGTCACCACAAAAGTTGTTGAATAAAAGATAAGAAGAACCGTATTCCCATGACAAAACTGACCGACCTGACCATGACAGAGGCCCGCAAAGGCCTTGATAAAAAAGATTTCAGTGCTGCTGAGCTCGTAGAAGCGCATTTGCAAGCCATGGAAGCTCATGCCTCTTTAAATGCTTTCATTACACCGACTATGGAAGAAGCCCGCGCCGCCGCAAAACAGGCGGATGAAAACCTCGCAAAAGGCTCGACAAAACCTTTGGAAGGTCTGCCCATCGGAATTAAGGATCTGTTTTGCACGAAAAACGTACGCACAACGGCAGCCTCGCACATTCTGGACAATTTCAAACCCGTTTATGAATCCACTGTCTCGCAAAAATTGCTGGATGATGGCGCCGTCTTCACTGGCAAGCTCAATTTGGATGAATTCGCAATGGGTTCAGCCAATACAACCAGCTATTTCGGCAATGTGATTAACCCATGGAAACGCAATGGAGGATCAAACGCCGATCTGGTTCCCGGTGGCTCATCAGGCGGATCGGCTGCGGCTGTATCTGCGCGTCTTTGCATGGCAGCCACAGGAACGGATACGGGTGGCTCCATTCGCCAGCCTGCCGCATTCTGCGGGATTGTCGGGATTAAGCCGACTTACGGGCGTTGCTCACGCTTCGGGATCGTGGCGTTCTCCTCATCGCTTGATCAAGCAGGTGCTTTTGCACGTACGGTTGAGGATAGCGCCCTTCTCCTGCGTTCTATGGCTGGCTTTGACCCCAAAGACAGCACATCGGTCGATAAACCCGTTCCCGATTACACAGGAGGGCTTGGTAACGGCGTGAAAGGTTTACGTGTCGGTATCCCCAAAGAATACCGCGTCGAAGGAATGCCTACCGAAATTGAACAATTGTGGCAAAAAGGTATTCAAATCTTGAAAGACGGCGGCGCTGAGATTGTTGACGTATCGCTGCCGCACACAAAATACGCCCTGCCCACCTACTACATTATCGCGCCTGCCGAGTGTTCTTCGAATTTGGCGCGCTATGACGGTGTGCGCTATGGCTTACGCGTTCCTGGCAAAGATCTGAATGATACTTACGAAAAAACACGCGGCGAAGGGTTTGGCGCCGAGGTCCGTCGTCGAATTATGATCGGCACCTATGTTCTTTCTGCAGGCTATTATGATGCCTATTACATTAAGGCCCAGAAAGTCCGCCGCCTCATCAGCGAAGACTTTTCAAAAGCCTACGAAAAATGTGACGTTCTGCTGACACCGACAGCGCCATCCGCGGCCTTTGCGATCGGTGAAAATGAAGATGATCCCATCAAGATGTATCTCAATGACGTCTTTACCGTGCCCGCATCACTTGCAGGCCTTCCTGGTCTTTCAGTTCCCGCAGGGTTTGATGCGCAAGGCTTACCGATGGGTCTGCAATTGATTGGTCGCCCATGGGAAGAAGAAACAATTTTACGCGCCGCCTTTACGATTGAACAAGCGACGAAGCTGGATCTTGTTCCGACATTGATAAAATCGCAAGCGGCATGAAGCAGGGATTGATGCGCTTTCGGAAGCTTATTCTGGAGCTGTTGGGCATAGCGTACGTCTTTTCGTACGCCCCCCTTCATGCCGAAAACATCCA
>JBFWMN010000065.1:0-9646 GCA_050251555.1 Pseudobdellovibrionaceae bacterium
CACACTGCCTGGTGGGTCAATCTCAGGTGCACCCAAAATCCGCGCCATGGAGATTATTGAAGAGATTGAGGCAACCCCGCGCGGGCCCTATTGCGGCGCGTTGGGTTACATCAACACATCAGGCGAAGCACAGTTCAATATCTTGATCCGCACAATGGTAACAAGCGAACAAAACGCCTATCTCTATTCGGGTGGGGCAATCACCGCGCAATCCGACCCGCAAGCCGAATATGAGGAGACACTTGCCAAGGCTTCACGCTTTTTCCTTGACCAGACACACCAGGAGAATGAGGCAGCCGCATGATCCTGATTGTCGACAATTACGATTCCTTCACCTACAACATTGTGCATACGCTTGAGGCGCAAGGCACAGACGTCATAGTCTGGATGAATGATGATGCGCGACTGACTGAAGTTTTGCCGCAAGACATAGGCGGCATTATTCTCTCACCCGGCCCTTGCACACCTTCCGAGTCGGGGCATTGCAAAACTCTGATAGAAAAAGAAACAGGTTCCTTGCCGATCCTCGGCATTTGTCTTGGACATCAGGCAATCGGTGAAGTTTTTGGCGGAGCAACCATTCGAGCCACTTCTCCAATGCACGGGCGTTCCTCGCATATCCGGTATGAAGAAGACCCGCTTTTCATCGGTTTACCGCAAAATTTTAGCGCAGGGCGTTACCATTCGCTGATTGTCGATTTGCCCAAAGACACCCCGCTTATCCCGCTTGCCACGAGCGAGGACGGGGTTTTGATGGCAATGAAACATGTGTCGCACCCCACCTATGGCATCCAGTTTCATCCTGAATCTATTCTCACACCGCATGGGCCGCGCCTTCTTGCCAATTTTACCGATCTTTGCGAAACATGGCTTACATCCGAAAGACAGGTCGCATGAGCAAAATTCTTTATGACGGACTTTTGAAGGATGCGCAGAGCCCGCAACTTTCTCATAAGGAAAGCGGCTTTGCCTATGGCTTGGGCGTTTTTGATACAGCACTCATCATTGACGGGGAGATGCAGCACGCCAAATTGCATTTCGACCGTCTTGTCCATGATGCCAAGATGGTACTGGGGCAAAGCCCGTACACGCAATTAGAGGCTTATCTTGCCGATATCAGAACGCTGCTGGCGGCGCAAAATATGCTGGAAGGTCGTGTGCGTGTCAGAACGTCAATCTTTGGCGGACAGGTCACAAAACCGCTTGCACCCATTACGGATATTCACACGCTGACGGATGCAGGTTATGCCCCCGACCCATCCGAGCTGCCGCCCATTCACGCCATTTTGACGGATGCTTTCCCGAAGATAGCGGGCAGTGCATTGGAAAACTGTAAACGTCTTGATTATACGGGTGCTTATCTGGCTCGCCGTCTTGCCGAGAGCCACGATTGCAACGAAGCCCTTCTCACCAACACACTGGGGCATGTCGTTTGTGCGACAACCAGCAATCTTTTCCTCGAAGATGACACGGGAAAATGGATCACGCCGCCCCTGTCCGAAGGGATACTGGATGGCACGATGCGCCGCGCCGTGATGGAAGAGCTGACAGTGTTTGAAGCGCCTTTATCGGTTGCCGATGTGATAAATGCTCCCGCGCTTTATCTGTCTAATTCAATTTCCGGTGTACGCAAAATTGCGTCCTTAAAAAACCTCATCCGACAAAAAGCCTAAATCTTTCGTGATGCGTGCGCCTTGCGACTGCAAACATTCGCGTGCCGTCAGCGCCGCAAGTTTCGCGCATTGGTCAGGGCTGGCATTACGTGATACGGCATAAAGATAGCCCGCCGCATAAGCATCCCCTGCCCCGTTTGTATCAATAAGAGGAGTGTTCAATTCTTCGGCACCGACCTGCAACATCGGGCGACCTTGAGGCAGGATATAACTGCCCTGTTCACCGTTTGTGATAACAACCGTTTGCGGGCGGTTTTCAAAATACTGGAGAAGACCGCTGAACTCAGCGCGTCCTGTAGCGCGCAAGGCCTCACCGATATTGAAAAAGAGGTAATCGCATGCCTGAAAAAAGATGTCGCAACGCGGGCCGAATCCTTCAATCACACTTAAATCATTAGGCGAAAAAGCGGTCTTCTTGCCATGCTTTTGTGCCAATTTCAAAGCACGCACCATCGCGTGATAGCCGCTTTCCGAACGAAGCGTAAAACCATCGAGATAGACAATACCTGCGGCCTTAATCTCGTCTTCCAGAATATCTTCTTCTGATAAGGCGGCACTCGCTCCGCAATAGGCCGCAAAGGTGCGTTCCTTATCAGGGGTGATAAAGGTGAACACCGTACCTGTGTGATAATCGGGTGACGGTGCGGTTTGAAAGGCAACATTGTTATGGAAGGATGAGGTAAAAAATGCGCCTTGTTCGTCAGCACCCGTTTTACCGACAAAACGGGCATGACCGCCGAGAAGCGCCGTCGTATTGGCGATATTGGCGCCGTTCCCCCCTGCTACATATTCATATGTTTTTTCCGTGAGGAGCTGGGCCGCTGCGTCAGGTGTAATCTGGCGTGTTGCGCCCTCAGGCAAAAGATGGGCCACCAGAAAACCTTCGGGGACATCCGCAATGGCGTCGACGACAGCATCACCAAGGCAGTAAATATCCATGCGCATAAAGAAAAGGCCTTTCCCGAATTCCTAAGGGAAAAGCCTAATCAAGAATGATGTAAAAGCAAATGGATTTTAAGCCGTCGCAGCACGCAACATAGCGCGAGCCACTGTAATCTTGCGGGCAATACGATCGGTTTCGACAGGTGTCTTAGCGCGTTCGAGATCTTCTTGCAGATTTTGAATTTCAGCAGCCACCTTGTCGGCATCAATCTCGGCAACGGGAACGGCTTCTTCAGCAAGAAGCGTGCAGTTATCTGCCGTGATATCGGCAAAACCGCCGGCAACAAACAGCTTTTCCACCATGCCGCCTTTTTGACGCATGATCTGAACCAACCCCGGACGCAAGGAAACGACAAGCGAGGTGTGGCCTTTACGGACACCCAGCTCTCCCGTTTCACCGGGAACGGTCACTTGGAAGGCTGGCTCCTCAATAAGCTTGCGCTCGGGAGAAACCAGTTCGAAGTGAAAGGTCATATCTTCGTCAGCGGTTGTTTGTGGCGTTGCCATGGGTCAATCCTTTATCGCGATTAAGCGGCCTCTGCTGCCATTTTTTCGGCTTTCTGGATGGCTTCATCAATTGTACCAACCATGTAGAAAGCGCTTTCAGGCAGGTGATCAAGGTCACCGTCAACAATCATGCGGAAGCCTTTGATTGTGTCGGCAAGCTGAACAAACACACCAGGTGTTCCCGTAAAGACCTCAGCCACATGGAAGGGCTGAGACAGGAAGCGCTGGATCTTACGGGCGCGAGCCACGACCAGTTTGTCTTCTTCGGACAGTTCATCCATACCCAAGATCGCAATAATATCTTGCAGGGCTTTGTATGTTTGCAGTGTCTTCTGAACGTCTGCCGCACATTTGTAATGTTCGTCACCGACAACGCGGGGGTCGAGAATACGTGATGTAGAGTCAAGCGGGTCAACAGCAGGGTAGATACCTAATTCCGCAATCTGACGTGAAAGAACCGTTGTCGCATCCAAGTGCGAGAAGGTTGTCGCAGGTGCAGGGTCAGTCAAGTCATCAGCAGGAACGTAAACGGCCTGAACGGATGTGATCGAACCTTTGTTTGTTGATGTAATACGCTCTTGCAGGGCACCCATATCGGTTGACAGTGTCGGCTGGTAACCCACAGCAGAAGGAATACGACCGAGAAGCGCGGACACTTCAGCACCGGCCTGTGTGAAACGGAACACGTTATCCATGAAGAAGAGAACGTCTTGGCCTTCAACATCACGGAAATACTCAGCCATGGTGAGACCTGACAGAGCAACACGTGCACGCGCTCCGGGAGGCTCGTTCATCTGACCGTAAACGAGGGCCGCTTTTGATTTCTTGCTATCACCGGGAACAACAACGCCCGATTCAATCATTTCGTGGTACAGGTCGTTTCCTTCACGGGTACGCTCACCGACACCGGCGAAAACAGACACACCACCGTGTTCTTTCGCGATGTTGTTGATCAATTCCATGATGGTCACGGTTTTGCCCACACCGGCACCGCCGAAGAGACCGATCTTACCACCTTTGGAGTAAGGGCAAAGAAGGTCGACAACTTTAATACCTGTGACAAGCTGTTCTGTTTCAGTCGCCTGATCGGTGAAAGAAGGAGCAGCACGATGGATACCCCAGCGTTCTGTCGCTTCGACTTCTTTACCTTCGTCAATCGGGTTACCGACAACGTCAAAGATACGGCCTTTTGTGACTTCACCAACGGGAACAGAGATCGCATCACCTGTATCATAAACAGGTGTGCCGCGTACGAGACCGTCTGTCGTGTCCATAGCAATACAGCGGGCAACATTCTCACCCAAGTGCTGTGCCACTTCCATCACCAGCGTTTTGCCTTCGTTTTCCGTAGTCACAGCGTTCAGGATCGCGGGGACCTGACCAGCAGCAAACTGAACGTCAACAACAGCACCCAGAACCTGCTGGATTGTGCCTGTGGCATTACCGTTTGCAGGCGTACCTGTTTTGGCTGTCGTTTTCTTGGCGGTCGTTTTGGTTGTCTTGGTTGCCATTTTCTTTTCCTCTTTTTTTCCTAAGTCGAAAACTGTTTGTCTTGCGCCTTTACCTTAAACGGCTTCGGCACCTGAAATAATTTCAATCAATTCTTTGGTAATGTGGGCTTGGCGCGCACGGTTATATTCAAGTGTCAGACGGTTAATCATGTCACCTGCGTTACGTGTCGCATTGTCCATCGCAGTCATACGGGCGGCTTGTTCACCAGCCGATGAATCCAGCAGCGCACGGTAAATCTGAACGCCTAAGTTACGTGGCAGAATTTCAGCCAAGATGCGTTCTTCGGATGGTTCAAACGCATAAGGCGAGATCGGTCCTTTGGCCTTCCCTTCGGGCTTAGCGGCACTATTATCGTTACCGGCTTCGCCTTCAGGCATCACAAATGGGATGAGCTGTTGCACGGAGGGTTTCTGAACCAAAACCGAGCGGAATTTGTTGAAAACCAGCGACACGACATCGAATTGTCCGAGATCAAATTGCTCAAGCACCAATTGTGCAACCGTATCCGCATCGTGGTAGTGGACTTCTTTTCCGCCTGTAAAGCCTGTGTAGCTCTCCAGAATATCTTCGCGGTTCGTACGGCGCAGAAGATCACGGCCTTTGCGACCGACACACACAACCTTGACGTTTTTGCCGTTGGCTTTGAGTTCGCGGATCGCACCACGTGCCATACGGATCAGGTTGGCGTTGAAACCGCCAGCCAGACCACGGTCGGATGTCACGATAATCAGCAGATAGTTTTTGTCATTACCCGTACCTGTCAGAAGCTTAGGACCGGTACCAGGAGCAACGCCTGCCGCGACACGGGCAAGCATACCTGCCATGGCGCGTGCATAAGGCTGGCTGGCCTCGGCCTGATCCTGCGCACGTTTCAGCTTCGCAGCCGCCACCATTTTCATGGCGGAGGTGATCTTCCGTGTGGATTTCACGGAAGCGATACGGTCGCGGTAGTCTCTTAAACTTGGCATGGGTGACTAAAATCCGTCTGTGTTGCTTGATTAGGCTGCTTTCGAAGCTGCAAAACCACGTGTGAACTCATCGAGGAATTTTTTCAAATTCGCTTCGATCTTCTCATCCAGTTTTTTCTCTGTGCGGATCGCATCAAGAATATCAGCGCCATTGGCACGAATATCTTCGAGCATGCGGTGCTCATATTCGTTAACCGCATCAACAGCAACGCCGTCCAGATAGCCACGTGTACCGGCATAGATCGAGACAACTTGCTCTTCAACCGGCAGAGGTGAGTACTGAGGCTGCTTCAGAAGCTGTGTCAGGCGCGCACCGCGTGCCAGCAGTTTCTGTGTCGAAGCATCCAGGTCAGAGGCGAACTGCGCAAAAGCTTCCATTTCGCGGTACTGAGCCAGTTCCAGTTTAATCGTACCGGCAACCTGTTTCATCGCTTTGATCTGAGCGGCAGAACCCACACGGGATACTGACAGACCAACGGAAATCGCAGGACGGATACCTTTAAAGAACAGGCTTGTTTCCAAGAAGATCTGACCGTCTGTAATCGAAATCACGTTGGTCGGGATATAAGCGGAAACGTCACCGGCTTGTGTTTCAATGATCGGCAGAGCGGTCAGTGAGCCAGCGCCCAAGTCGTCGTTCATTTTCGCGGCACGCTCAAGGAGACGTGAGTGAATGTAGAACACGTCACCCGGGTAAGCTTCACGTCCGGGTGGACGGCGCAGCAGCAAGGACATCTGGCGATAAGCCACAGCTTGCTTGGACAAATCATCATAAACGATCAGGCCGTGCATACCGTTATCACGGAAATATTCGCCCATCGTACATCCTGTGTAAGGGGCGAGGAACTGCATCGGTGCGGGATCAGATGCTGTGGCAGCCACAACAATCGAGTATTCCATCGCGCCGTTTTCTTCGAGTTCTTTTACCAATTGGGCAACCGTCGAACGTTTTTGACCAATAGCGACATAGACGCAGTAAAGGTGCTCTTTCTCGTTTTTCGATTTGTTGACGTTTTTCTGGTTGATGATCGTATCAACGGCAACAGCGGTTTTACCTGTTTGACGGTCACCGATAATCAGTTCACGCTGACCACGACCGACAGGAACCAGAGCATCAATGGCTTTCAGACCCGACTGCATCGGCTCGTGAACCGATTTACGCGGGATAATGCCGGGTGCTTTTGTTTCAACGAGGCGTGTTTCTTTCGCCTTGATCGGACCTTTGCCGTCAATCGGGTTACCCAGACCGTCTACGACGCGACCCAGCAATTCTTTACCGACGGGAACGGATACGATTTCGCCTGTACGCTTAACGGAGTCACCTTCTTTGATTTCACGGTCATCACCGAAAATCACGATACCGACATTGTCGACTTCGAGGTTCAGGGCCATACCCTTGATACCACCGGGGAATTCGACCATTTCACCGGCACGGACATTATCCAGACCATAAACACGGGCCACACCATCACCAACGGACAGAACTTGCCCAACTTCGGCAACGTCAGCTTCGCCATTAAAATTGGCGATGTTGTCCTTCAAAATTTCCGAAATTTCTGCTGCACGGATTTGCATGATTATCCTACCTTCTCCATTTGGCGGTTATCGTTATTTCCAGATTTCATATTCAGTTTGAGACGCTCCAGTTTCCCTTTAAGCGAATCATCAATCATGATCGAACCGACATTCAGGACCATGCCACCCAGCAGGCTGGGGTCGGTTTCTTCAATCAGCGCTACATCTTGGCCCAGTGTTTTAGAAAGCGTGCCCGTAAGCTGCTTTTTTTGTGCAGCGGACAGAGGATAAGCCGTTGTCACCATCACATTCATTTCGCCCTTCAGGGCTTGAGCGGCCTGAGTGTAGGCGCGGATGATTTCGGGTAAATCGGCAAGACGCTTATTCTCGGCAAGCGTTTTAAGGAAATTCGTTGTGTGCGCGGCAAATTTGGCTTTTTTCGCCAAAGCCTCAATCACGGCAATCTGGTCTTCGCGGGAAACAGTCGGAGCTTTAATAAAAGCGGAGAGAGGACCACCTTCAGAGAGCATGGCAGCCAGATCACCCATATCGGATTCAACGGCTGATTCGCTCTTTTTCTCAACAGCGATATCAAGTAGGGCCTGAGCATAACGTCTGGCAAGCAAGCTTGTCGGGCGAGGCGCGTGTGTCACGTGGATGTTGTCCTGTTGTTGTTTCTCCGTTTTGACTTGCGCCTGAATTAGCATACGAGGACTAGCGAAGCAAGTGTTTGCGGCATATTTTCGGACTCTTTTTTTCGTCTTCACATAAGCCCTTAAAAGGCTTTGATATCCAACCAGTGAAAAATGCCGATGCCGAGGATTGCCGCAACGATTTTAAAGGCGGCAAGATGCAGGACGTAAATTTCCAGTGACCATCGCCCGCATAGCTGCAAGGGAACACGAAAAATCGCTTTATTGATAAGGGATTGCGCAGAACTTGTATAAGATTTGAACCCCAACATCAGCAAGGCAGTCACACCTGTTACCCCTGCCCCCATCAGGATGGATTGCATCATATCGAACTCAAAACCGAGAGCTTGGGAGAGAATAAAGAAAGCCAGCGCGCCGATTGTGGCGACAAAAACCACCCAGCCTTTAACCATCCCGTCCTGTCTGGCACGGTCAAGCCACCCGAGAACAGCAAGCGCATACCCGGATGTGCCGTATTCAAACAAAATATTGGTCGGGATAAAGAGCATCAGCAACACAAAGGCAGCCATCAGCGCATCCTTATCGGAGCGGGCGGCTTGGCGCATAAAAGAATCGATTGTGCCGCGGATCAGGAGAAAACCCGCAAGGATGGTTAAGGGGAACAGTCCTTGCCCCGCCAGAACCTGAACGATCGTGAGAATAACCACCCCGCCGATAATACGCGGGTCGAGATCACGTGAACGCGCATAGCCGATCAGAAAGAACCAGATCGGGACGCATAGCCGTCCCGCAACGCGCCACCAGAGATGATCGGGATAAAAGCATGCGCCGATATGATCGACGACCATAAGGAGAATGGCGAGCGTTTTCCAGACATCATAGGAGGTGACTGTGGCAGGAAGTTTTTCGGATAGGCGTGCAAACATCGTGAGACAAACCTATTACAGGAAGCTTTGCGGGTCGATATCAACCTGCACCCGCGCCGTCGAGGGAATTTTATGTGAGGCAATCCACGCGGCAATGCTTTTTTGGATATTCAGTTGCTTTTCGGCATGGACCAGCAAACGATAGCGATATTTCCCGCGAATACGATAAAGCGGTGCGGGCGCGGGGCCATAAGTCATCACCCCCGGGCCGTTCGGCGCATTACTTGCCAGTTTTCGCGCGATCTCTCCCGCTTCCGCTTCCTTAGGTGAAGAGACAATAATTGCGGCAAGACGTGCATAAGGCGGCATATGAGCAGCAGACCGTTCTTCGGCTTCAGCCTCCAAAAACTGGTCACGGTCGCCGGACGCCAGCGCCTGTATGACTCGTGCGGCAGGATTCCAGCTTTGTAAGTATACGCGGCCCTTACTCCCCTTCTCGCGCCCTGCGCGCCCTGCAACTTGGTGGAGAAGTTGATAGGAGCGCTCAGCCGCTCTTAAATCCCCACCATGAAGCCCCAAATCGGCATCCACAACGCCGACCAGTTCGAGTTTCGGGAAATGGTGACCTTTGGCAATGATTTGCGTACCGACCACAATATCGATTTTATGGTCGCGGATTTTATCCAGCGCCGAACGTAATTCCGTCTGATCCTCGGACATATCGGAAGAAAGCGTCATAACTTTTGCATCAGGAAAGGCGTGTTTCACTTCTTCCTCGATCCTCTCCACACCCGGGCCGCACGGGGCAAGGCTGTCCGTGTCATCACATTCGGGGCAGGTATCGGGGACTTTGATGTGATAGCCGCAATGATGGCAGGCTAAGGAATTCGAGGCGCGGTGCTCGACCAGCCAAGAGGTACAGCGCGGGCATTCGAAACGGTGACCGCAGGTACGACATAATGTGAGGGGCGCATAGCCGCGACGGTTAAGGAACAAAAGGGATTGCGCCC
>JBFWMN010000066.1:0-9622 GCA_050251555.1 Pseudobdellovibrionaceae bacterium
GCTGAAAAAGCCGCCTGTCATTATTCCGATTTTGCGTGCGGCGCTTGGTATGTCTGGCGCACTCGAAGATGTGCTGCAAGATGCCTCTATCGGTCATATCGGCGTTTACCGTGATGAAAAGACCCATCTGCCTGTGGAATATCTTGTGAAGTTGCCTGATCTGAAAGACCGTGACATTTATCTTGTCGATCCGATGCTCGCGACGGGGCACTCTGCGGCTTACGCCATGAAGATTCTGGAACAAAAGGGTGCGGATATGAAGCGCATCAAATTTATGGGACTGATTGCCGCACCTGAAGGTATTCAAACCTTTTTGGATGCATACCCGAATACACCGCTTTATTTTGCCTCACTGGATAGGCAACTCAATGAAAAGGCCTATATCCTTCCGGGTCTTGGCGATGCGGGTGACCGCTTGCTGGGCACGCAGTAGGGCGTAGGTATTTTGGTCATAATGTGCTATAATGGCCATTGGCTTGAAATCGAAAGAAAAATCGACTTTGTAGGGGCGGCTTAACTCTTGACGGACATAGATCACAAAGTTCTCTTTGACGCGATGCCTGTGCCGCGCTTCCTCGTCGAACCTGACGAGAGCGGCCACTATGTCATTCGTGAAGTGAATGCGCGTGCCCTCGAATATTTCTCTCGCCGACGGGAGCATATCTGCGGCAAACCTATCATTGATTTTATGGATTCCGAAAACGCCCGCCATTTTGAGCAGGCGTTTGAGGTCTGTATCAAACAGAAAGTTCCCGTCACCATTCAAGCGCTGCCAAGCTTTCCGGGTGGCATTCGTGTTTACGGTTTCTGGATTAACCCGCTTCTCGATTTGACAGGGAAGGCCGTCCTCATTGACGTGATGGCGCAGCCGGATACGGCGGATGACTCAATCCTGCAGCGTGAGCGCGATGACGCGATCTCACTTCTAACCTCGATTTTTGATGTGTCCGAAGTCGCGATTGTAGTGACGGATCACCACCGTCGTATCGTGCGCGTCAATGACAGTTTTATCCGCACATTCGGCTGGAAGCGCGATGATGTGATCGGTGAGGATTTCTCGTTCCTGATTGCGCCCGAGGAGCAGGAAATCGCGATCCGCAATCATGACCGTATGATTGAATCGGGTATGCGTTCCTCAGGTGAGATGCGGATGCTTAGAAAAGACGGGGCGGTTGCCAATGCGCTGTTTACGACGGCAACGCTTGAGCTTTCACAGCGCCGTCGTTTTCAGGTTGCGACCATCATGGATATTACGCTTCGGAAACAAATGGAAGTTTCCCTTCGTATGGCAAAAGAGCGCGCCGACGCCGCCAACAACGCAAAGTCCGCCTTCTTGGCGAATATGTCGCATGAGCTGCGCACGCCTTTGAACGCCATTATCGGCTTTTCCGAGATCATGATGAATGAAACATTCGGAAAACTGGGCTCAGATAAATACATCGAATATCTGGGTGATATTCACCTGTCAGCCCGCCATTTGCTTGAGATTATCAACGAAGTTCTCGATATGTCGAAGATTGAGGCCGGTAAGGTTGATCTTGATGAGCAACCCTACAGCATCAAGGATCTGATTGTGTCGGTTACACGTATGATGACGTCACGGGCCTTCACCAGCAAAATCGATATGGTGACGGAAATCCCCGAAGATTTACCCGGTGTGAAATCCGATCCACGCCTTATTCGTCAGGTGCTGATCAATTTGGTTTCAAACGCGATTAAATTCTCGCGTGAGGGCGGGAAGATTGATATTAAAGCCTATGTCCGCTCGGATGGCGATATGGTGATTTCGGTCGAGGATGAGGGGATCGGTATTCCCAAGGAAAAAATCCGTGAGGCCCTTGAGCCCTTCGGACAAATCACGGATTCCCAGCACGCCAAAGAACAGCAAGGCACAGGTCTTGGTTTGCCGCTTGCCAAAGCGATGATTGAATTGCATGGCGGAACCTTAAGCCTTGAATCCGACCTTGGAAAAGGTACGAAAGTGACTGTCACATTGCCTGAGCGTCGCCTTATCAAACCCCTTTCTCCTCCACAAAGTGCTGGAAAAGGGACCTCTGAGCAAAGCGAGTCGATTGCAGGCGGCGCAAATTCCGTCTAGTCTCCAAAAGTCATGAGCTTATTAGAAGAAAAATGTATGAAAGCGGGCCTCAAAATGACGGGGCAGCGCAAGGTCATTCTGCAGGTCTTAAGTCATTCCGAGGACCATCCTTCCGTTGAGGAAATTTACGCACGTTCTTGTGCCGAAGACCCGTCTATTTCTATGGCGACGGTTTATCGCACAATCTCGCTTCTTCATGAGATGGATTTGATTGTCCGTCACGATTTTAACGAGAGTTTCTCACGCTATGAAGTCAATCGTTCCCATCACCACCACCTTGTCGATCTCGACAGCGGTACGGTGATTGAGTTTGAAAATGAGGAGCTGGAAGCGTTGAAAGAGAAAATTGCCAAGGAGCTTGGCTATCGTCTGGTCGATCATCGTCTGGAGCTTTACGGCAAGAAACTCAAAAACCAATCTTGAAAAAGTCATGTTTGATGAAGACGAAGCACGGCTTCCTGCTGAAGTCTGGATAGATGCGGTTTTGCGCAAATTGCAAAATGAGGGGCACAGCGTCTATATCGTCAATAAGGGGGCGTATGCGTCGGGTACGGTTCTTCTCAAAATCAATGGTTTAGGCAATGGCTTTCGACTTCTTTCACAAATTCGCAATATTGAGGGAGAGCTTGGCTGGATGCATGCTTTAGGGGAAGAAAACCCAGAGGAGCTCGCCATTGATACCTATATTTCCCGTGCCATATCGCGTGACCCTGATATCTGGGTTATTGAGATCGAGAGCAGGGCGCTTGCCAATCCTTTTGACGGAAAGCTTTTCGCGCTTTGAAAAATCACTTGGCTTTCTTTCAGGCTACCCTATAAACATTTCCCATGAGTTTCGAAGAGACAATCAATAAGCGTCGCACTTTTGCCATCATCTCGCACCCTGATGCGGGGAAAACAACGCTGACTGAAAAGCTTTTGCTTTTTGGTGGTGCAATCCAGATGGCGGGCGAGGTGAAGGCCAAAGGTGACAGACGCCGTGCGCGTTCGGACTGGATGAAGGTTGAACAGGAGCGCGGGATTTCCGTCGCATCATCGGTTATGACCTTCGATTATGATAATATTACTTTCAATCTTCTCGATACGCCGGGCCACGAAGACTTTTCCGAAGATACTTATCGCACACTGACTGCCGTGGATTCTGCCGTTATGGTGATAGACTGTGCCAAAGGTATTGAGGCACAAACCCTGAAGCTTTTCGAAGTCTGCCGCTTGCGCGATATTCCTATTATCACCTTCGTGAATAAAATGGACCGTGACGGGCGGGATGTATTCTCACTGATTGACGAAATTGAGCAGAAACTGGCGCTTGATGTGTCGCCCGCCAGTTGGCCGATCGGCATGGGACGTGATTTTAAAGGGTGTTATGATCTTTTGAATGACAAATTGATCCTGTTTGATCGCGGTCAAGGTGACAGATTGGCAGAAACTGTGGAGTGCACGGGGCTTGATGACCCGAAAATTGCCTCTATTTTGCCGCCCAATCAGCTTGAGAGCCTTCGCGAGGAGGCAGAGATGGTGCGCGGTCTTTGTCCACCATTTGATCAACAGAGTTATCTACAGGGCCATAAAACGCCGATTTATTTCGGTTCTGCGATCAATAATTTTGGTGTACGCGAATTATTGGGCGGTTTAAAGGCCTTTGCACCCGCACCGAAGTCTCAAAAAGCCGTTGAACGCGAAGTTTTACCGACGGAAAAGAAGGTTTCGGGCTTTGTTTTCAAGATTCAGGCCAACATGGACCCGAAACACCGTGATAGAATTGCATTTGTACGGCTTTGTTCGGGGCTTTTTAAGCGTGGAATGAAGCTAAAGCACGCCAGAACGCAAAAAATGCTAACGATCCATTCGCCGCAGATGTTCTTGGCGCAAGATCGGGAAATGGCGGATGAGGCCTATCCCGGTGACATTATTGGTATTCCTAACCACGGCAATTTGCGCATCGGTGACTCTTTATCCGAAGGTGAGGAGCTGACTTTTACAGGAATTCCGTCATTTGCGCCCGAATATATGCAGCGCGTGATGCCTGATGACCCGATGAAGGCCAAACATTTAGGCGCGGCGTTGCAGCAATTGGCGGAAGAGGGCGTGGCAAGGGTCTTTAAGCCTTTACTGGATTCTCACTGGATTGTCGGTGTGGTCGGACCTTTGCAATTTGAAGTTCTGGCTGACCGTATTCGCTCCGAGTATAACATTCCTGTACATTTCGAAGCCGCACCGCTTCATACGGCCCGTTGGATCGAAGGTGATCCAAAGAAGATCAAGGATTTTATTGATTCCAACCGCTCAGCCGTTGCCAATGACCATGATGAAGACCCGGTCTTTTTGGCGCGCAATGCTTGGCATCTCTCGGATGTCGAGGATAAGTATAAAGATCTGAAATTCTTAGCGACGCGCTAGTGTTAGAGGCCTGAGGGGTGAGGGCTGGCCCACCCGCCTGAGCGTCCGCCAGCGGCACGACCGAAACCCGGGCTCATTGTGCCGCGTCCGGATGCTGCTTTATTTTGAATGCCTGTTAATTTGCTCATGCTTTAAGTGTAAGGCAGGTGTGTTTCATTTCGCAAGAAACGCAAAAATAGTATTGTATTTCAGCGTGTTATAGATCAAGGCACTCTACGCCTGTAATGCTTTGTGCACCCACTTTCAAGGCTGAACGTGTGGCAGAGAGTTCGTTGACACTTTTGGTAAATTCGAGTTTCAGTTCCATGGTTATAATTTACAGAAAATGGCTTAATCCTTCGTTAAGCGCCAAATGAGAATCGCTCTCAACTAAGGTTTTCCCTTGATTTTTGATCTAAAAGGTCGATATATACCGTACAAATTTTGTACGGATTAAAGATGATCAAACTTTCGAAGATGGCGGACTATGCAATTGTCCTGCTCAACCAGTTGAGCAGGGAGCGCGATTTCGTGTCTTCTTCACAATTAAGTGTCCTGACACTCATTCCCGAGCCAACCATTGCCAAGATCATGAAGCTTCTCTCCAAAGCAGGCCTTGTGGACTCTTTGCGCGGCGCATGCGGCGGTTATAAGCTGGCAAAATCTGCAAAAGATATCTCGGCAACGGACATTATTGAGGCGGTGGACGGGCCTGTCACCTTAACGTCCTGCGTTTCTCAAGCAGAAGATCACTGCGCGATTGCGGGGTCATGCGCCTTAAATGGACGTTGGAATAAAATCAACGCGTCAGTGCGCAATGCCCTATCCGCCCTCAGACTGGAG
This sequence comes from Pseudobdellovibrionaceae bacterium, assembly GCA_050251555.1. Classification (GTDB taxonomy): domain Bacteria; phylum Pseudomonadota; class Alphaproteobacteria; order Micavibrionales; family Micavibrionaceae; genus UBA2137. The sequence continues at coordinate 5,321 of JBFWMN010000066.1, forward strand.
GATTTGCGATGAATAATGCACGGATTGAAGCGGCTACCGTTGAGCAGGTCAAAGCTTTAGAGCGTTATGAGGCAGGCTTTGTTACGGATATTGAGTCTGAAAAAGCGCCTAAAGGCTTAAATGAAGATGTGATCCGCTTTATTTCTGCGAAGAAGAACGAGCCTGAGTGGATGCTAGAAGAGCGTCTTAAGGCGTATCGTCATTGGCTGACCATGGATGAGCCTAAATGGGCCAAGGTCGATTTTCCTGAGATTGACTATCAGGACGCCTATTATTACGCAGCGCCTAAAATGGCGAACGCGCCTAAATCTTTGGATGAGGTTGACCCAAAATTGCTGGAGACTTACGCGAAATTGGGAATTCCGCTCAAAGAGCAGGAAATTCTGGCGGGCGTGACGCCAGTGGCTATCGATGTTGTTTTCGATTCTGTATCTGTTGCGACGACATTTAAGGAAAAGCTGAAAGAGGCGGGGGTCATTTTCTGTTCGATCTCTGAAGCGATCCAAAATCATCCGGAATTGATCCGACGCTATATGGGGTCAGTGGTCCCTTATTACGACAATAAGCACGCGTGCCTGAATGCGGCTGTTTTTACGGACGGGTCCTTCGTTTATATTCCTGAGGGTGTGCGTTGCCCGATGGAGCTCTCGACTTATTTCCGCATCAACGAGCTAAACACCGGTCAATTTGAACGCACTTTGATCGTTGCCGATAAGGGAGCGTACGTCTCTTACCTCGAAGGGTGTACGGCACCCATGCGTGATGAGCGCCAGCTCCATGCGGCTGTCGTCGAACTGGTTGCCCATGATGATGCGGAGATCAAATATTCGACCGTGCAGAACTGGTATCCTGGTGACGAAGAGGGCAAGGGCGGCATTTATAATTTCGTGACAAAACGTGGACTTTGCGAAGGTAAAAATTCCAAAATCTCATGGACACAGGTGGAAACAGGCTCTGCCATCACTTGGAAATATCCTTCCTGTGTTTTGAAGGGGGATAATTCGCAAGGTGAGTTTTATTCAGTGGCGATCACCAATAATTACCAGCAGGCCGATACGGGAACAAAGATGATCCATATGGGTCGGAACACGAAATCCCGCATCATTTCCAAAGGGATATCGGCAGGACATTCAAACAGCACCTACCGCGGACAAGTCAAAATTCTTGCGGGGGCGACAGGTGCGCGTAATTTTACGCAGTGTGACTCTTTACTGATCGGGGCGAATTGCGGCGCGCACACTGTTCCTTACATTGAAAGCAAGAATGCCACGGCCCGCCTTGAACATGAGGCGACAACATCAAAAATCAGTGAAGACCAGCTTTTTTACTGCCGCCAGCGCGGCATTGATGAGGAAGAGGCGCTTGCCCTCATCGTCAACGGTTTTTGTCGTGATGTGATGCAAAAGCTGCCGATGGAATTTGCGGTTGAGGCTCAAAAGCTGATCGGTATCTCTCTTGAGGGTAGTGTCGGTTAAGAAATAAGAAGGATAAAACATGCTCGAAATCAAAAATCTGACAGCGGAAATTGACGGTAAACCCATTTTGAACGGGGTCGATTTACACGTACCCGCAGGTGAAGTTCACGCCATTATGGGCCCGAACGGTGCGGGAAAGTCGACCCTTTCCTATGTCTTGTCAGGTCGTGACGGATATGAAGTAATAGGCGGTACGGCAACGCTGGACGGTGCTGATCTTCTTTCGCTTGAACCCGAAGAGCGTGCGGCAGCAGGACTTTTTCTGGCCTTCCAATATCCGGTCGAGATCCCGGGTGTACCTATGAGTACGTTTCTAAAAAGCGCTGTGAACGCTGTTCGTAAGGTGCGCGGGCAAGGTGAGCTGGATGCTTTAGCAATGCTGAAAATGCTCAAAAAAAATCAGCAGGCTTTGGGTATGAGCGATGACATGCTGAAGCGCGCTGTGAATGTGGGTTTTTCGGGCGGTGAAAAAAAACGTAATGAAGTTTTGCAGATGTCTTTGTTGGAACCTAAATTTGCCGTCCTGGATGAAACCGATAGCGGGCTGGATATTGACGCCCTTAAAATTGTGGCAGATGGCGTCAATGCATTGCGCTCTCCAACACGCGGCTTTCTGGTGATTACGCATTATCAGCGTCTTCTGGACTATATCAAACCTGATGTCGTCCATATTTTAGCAAAAGGCCGCATAGTGAAATCGGGCGGACCTGAACTGGCTCTTGAGCTTGAGAAGAACGGTTACGCCAATCTGATCGGAGAGGCAGCTTAATTACATGCTGAAAATACTCTCACAGGAGCAGGAAATGAATATGCTAACCGCTTTGCCGAGCGCAAAGGATGAGGATTGGCGCCAGTTTCCTTTGCAAAAAATCCTGAAAAAGAGTGATTTTTCTGTCATTTCTTCCTCCTTTTCGTTGGGGACTGAGATTGAGCCGCTTGAGACGTCTTTGTTTGAGGGGGCGGATATTCCTTCGTCATTGTTGGCGTATGTACGTGAGGCAACAGACTCCTATGTTGCGCTCGACGTTCAGAAGGATAGCGCGATACATTTGGATATAGATGGTGAGGCAGGCGCAATTTCCATGCCGCATATCCAGATTATTGTCCGGAAAGACTGCACGCTGGATCTGCACGAAACCCTCGATACGGACAATATAAGCTGGCTTTGCCCTCTCATTGAGATTGTTCTGGAAGAAGGGGCCAAGCTGAATTTTGAGCGTCATGACAAAGCCGGCAAGGATGTTCTGGTTACCGATCAATTGGTGGTTGTACTGAACACAAAAGCTGAAGCGAAGCTTTTCAATGCGAAAACAGATATGGCGAAGTCGCGTTTTGCAGCGCATGTGCTTTGTAAAGGTGAGGGGGTGCGTGCCGATATAACAGGCTTATGTCTGACAGAAGGGGGCGCCTTGGCAGAAAGCTTTATTGATATTCAGCATATATGCGCAGGTACTTTTTCCAGCCAGCTTTATCACGCGATTGTCGGCGGCAAGGCGCAAAGCACTTATACGGGGAAAGTAACGGTCGCAAGAGAAGCGCAAAAAACCGATGCGCAACAACTATCCCGCGGGCTTTTGCTCTCGCCGATGGCTACAAACTTCGTCAAACCCGAGCTGGAAATTTATGCCGACGACGTGCAATGCGCACATGGGGCAACAACGGGTGATTTGGATGAAGAGGCGCTCTTTTACATGCGCTCCCGCGGACTGCCTGAAAATGAGGCAAAAAGATTATTGATTGAAGCTTTCTGTGCAGCACCGCTGTCCCGCCTTCGTGAGGACAGCCTTTTGAAAGAGATGCTGGAAGTCGGTCTTAAGACTAAGCTGGAGGCCTTGCTCTCATGACCATGCAGCAGCAACAGATCAAAAATACGCACGATCTTGAGGCATTTGACAGTCCGTGGCGCGAGGAGTTTCCCTCGCTTAAACACGAGGCCAACGGTAAGCCTGCCGTTTTTTTGGATACGGCTGCCAGCGCCTTAAAGGCGCAGCCCGTGATTGACGCGATAAATCAAGCATTATCAGGTCCTTACGCCAATATTCATCGTGGTCTTTATAGCTGGTCTCAGGATGTGACACGCGCTTACGAGGCCGCCAGAGAGGCCGCTGCCCGATTTGTGGGCGGGGCTGACCAAGAAATTATCTTCACCAGAAGTACGACTGAAAGCATTAACCTTGTGGCCCAGACATGGGGGGCGCAAACCCTCGCAAAAGGTGATGTGGTATTGCTTACGGGTATGGAGCACCATGCGAATATTGTTCCCTGGCAGCTCCTGCAGGAGCATATCGGCTTTGAAATTCGGGTGATACCGGTCACGGAAACAGGGGTTTTGGACCTGAATGCATACGAAAATATGTTATCCCCCCGCGTAAAGCTGATAGGGCTTGTGCATATCTCCAACGCCCTCGGGACGGTGAATCCTGTGGCTCAAATGATTGAAATGGCAAGAAAAAATGCGCCGCTGACCAAGGTGCTGGTGGATGCTTCCCAATCTGTTATGCACAAACCTATCCACGTACGTAAAATTGACGCGGACTTCCTGACCATCACAGGTCACAAGCTTTATGGCCCAACGGGTATAGGATATTTATGGGCTAAAAAGGAAATTTTAGCAAGTATGCGCCCTTGGCAGGGTGGCGGGGACATGATCGAGACCGTCACATTCACCAAAACCACCTACAAAGACGGTCCTGCACGGTTTGAGGCGGGAACGCCCGCAATTATTGAGGTTTTGGGGCTTCATGCCGCCCTCGATTTCATCGAAAAAGCCGGATTTGAGGCGATTTTGGCCCATGAAAAAAAATTTTTAAACCTGTTGATAAGTGAA
>JBFWMN010000067.1:0-9599 GCA_050251555.1 Pseudobdellovibrionaceae bacterium
GCGATGAGCTTGCGCACCAAACCCGCCCCTCCCCTTCTTCATTGCCATCTCCTCAAACCGTATATGATGACTATTTTTTAATTATATTTAGAATACTCAAAACGATTGAATTATATAAATTCTAATCCAACGTCCGTCGATAGCGTTTCATCGCAATCAGGGTGATGACCACCATGAAGACGAGCATAGGCCAGAAATGCGGCCAGATCTCGGCGAAGTTACTGCCTTTGAGCAAGATGCCACGCGAGATATTGATGTAGTGGGTTGCCGGCATCATATTGCCGATGATTTGCGCCCAGAGCGGCATCCCTCGAAACGGGAACAGAAAGCCCGAGAGCATGATGGCGGGCAATGTCACCATCATCGACATCTGCATCGCCTGCGTCTGATTTTGCGCGGCTGCCGACAAGGTAAAGCCGATCGCCATATTACAACTGATAAAGATAAGCGTCGCGATTGCAAACATGCCCAGATCACCGACAATCGGAATATCAAACAGCACTTTGGCAGCCACCACAATAATGACGGCCTGTATAAACCCGATCACCACATAGGGCGTGATTTTACCTGCCATGACCTCCAAGGGGGACACGGGCATCGCCAGCAGATTTTCCATCGTGCCGCGCTCCCTCTCCCGCGTGATGGCAAGAGCCGTCATCATAATACCCGTCATGGTCAAGATTATCGCGATCAGACCCGGCACGATATTGTACTTGGTAAAGCCCTCGGGGTTATAAAGGCGCTGCGTTCTTAAAGAGAACGCAGGCGGGCCTGTTTTGAGGTGTGCCAGCGACCCTTTCAATTGTTCAGTGAAGATGCGCTCCATCATGCCTTGCGCGGCTGCCAAGGCCCCCGAAGCCGCCACAGGGTCGGCGGCATCGGCCTCGATCAGAATTTCGGGCTGCGTGCCGCGTACCACATCGCGTTCAAAATGCGCGGGGATCGTCACAACAAACGTCACTTCGCCGCTTTTAAGAAGTGCGTGCCCTGCCTCATCAGAGGTCACTTCGTGATCAATCGCAAAATATTCGGTGTTTTTCAGGCCCGCGACAACGGCGCGGGACAGCTCGCTGTTATCCAGCGACAAAATAGCGGTCGGCAGATGTTTCGGGTCGGTATTCAAGGCATACCCAAAAAGGAGAAGCTGAATAATCGGGATCATCACAATCATGCGCAACGTGACCTCGTCGCGTTTCAACTGGATGAACTCTTTCATCAAAATGGCTTTGGCGCGTCGCAGGGAAAAGAATGTCATGCCGCACCCTCCCCGCTCTTAACACTCTCTTCGCCTTCAAAATTATCCTTGGCATCCGCCATATAGCGGATGAAGACATCCTCAAAAGACGGCATGGCTTCGCGCCAATTAAGCCCCTCTTTCCCGAAATAAGGCTGCAAGGCCGCCTCGAGCTTTTCCTTATTCGTGCCGCTGACATGTAAGCTATCACCAAAGGGGGCGACGGTTTTGACGGCAGGGTTTTGCTCAAGCTCTCGCGCCAGGCCCATCAGATGCGCACCCTGCACCACCCAGGTGGTGAGGCCCGCCCCTGAGATCACTTCCTTGACCGTGCCTTGGGTCACCAACTTGCCGTAACTCATATAGATAATGGCGTGGCAGCGCTCGGCCTCATCCATGTAGTGGGTGGAGACAAGAACCGTCAGCCCTTTGGCAGCCAGATGATGAATTTCGTCCCAGAATTCGCGCCGCGCTTTCGGGTCAACGCCTGCCGTCGGTTCATCCAGCAGCAGCAGATCGGGTTCGTGCAAAATACAGGCCGCCAGTGCCAGACGTTGCTTCCACCCGCCCGAAAGCTGGCCCGCCAATTGTTTCTGCCTGTCTGTCAGATTGAGGTTGTGAAGGGCTTCATCCACGCGTTCTTTCACGCGGTCCAGCCCGTAGACCTCGGCGACAAATTCCAGATTTTCGCGGATAGAGAGATCCTCCCAAAAACTGAATTTCTGGGTCATATAGCCGATGCGTTTTCTGATTTCGAGCGACTGGGTGCGAATATCCAATCCCAGACATGTCCCTTTGCCGCCATCAGGTGTCAAAAGGCCGCATAACATGCGCAGCGTCGTCGTTTTCCCTGAGCCGTTCGGCCCTAAAAACCCGTAAATCTTGCCTTTAGGAACCTGCACGTCAAAATCATCGACAACTTTTTTACTGCCGAAGCTTTTGGTCAGGTGACTGACATTGATGGCAAGCTCTTGTGTCATAAACGTGCCGCCTCTACTCCGCCTTCAGCGCCACATCGACGGGCAGGCCCGGGCGCAATTCCTCGTGATAGGCGTCGGGGGCCGCTTCAATCAGAAAGACAAGCTTTTCCCGCGATTCCACACTGTAAATGACAGGCGGCGTATATTCGGATTCAGGGGCGATATAGGTGATGTGGGCAGCCACTGCCTCTTTGCACCCGTCACACGTGACATTCACGGCCTCACCCGTTTTCAGGGTCGGGACGAGGGCTTGGGAGACATAAAAGCGGATTTTGACATTCTCTGGCGGTAACAGCGAGACAACGGGCTGGCCCGCACCGACATACTCACCCGCACGGTAATAGGTATCCTCAATCACGCCCGCGGCAGGAGCCAGCGGCGCAGCATCGGTCAGGCGCTTTTCCGCTTGGTCGAGCTTAAACTGCGCGGCCTGCACCATGGCGCGTGCACCCTCAATCTGATCGATACGAGCGCCCAAATTTGCAGCCTTCAACTGGGCATCCAGCTCAGCCATGCGGGCCGTGGCATTATCAAGGGCGGCTTTGGCATCATCACGCGCCGCAACCGAGGCCGCCCCCGATTTGCTTAGAGGCAGGACACGATTATATTCGATGCGTGCATTGGTGAGGGTTGCCTGCACCTGATCGCGCTGCTTCATGATAATCTCGATCTCTTCGGGGCGCTCCCCCTTCGTCAGATCGTTCAGGTCGGCCTGCGCTTTTTTGAGTTCCGCTTCTGCCGCGTCGCGGGTTGCCGCCAGCTCCGTCGTGTCCAGTGCAAATAGCGGATCGCCCGCTTTGACAGATTGACCGCGTTCGACTGAGAGGCTTTCCAGCAAACCTTCACTGGTGGGGGCAATGCGGACGAACTCGCCCTCGACGTAACCATGAATGGTGTTCCCGTCAGGCTGACAGGCCGTCAAAGCCATAAGAGAGGCTGCAATCAGGGCCAATTTATTCATGTTCGTTTCTCCTTTGCGTGGGCGGCAATCAGCGCATCCATATTGGTGCGGACCAATTCCGAAATGGTTTTGATTTGCTCAGGCCCGTAAGTTGTCCAGCCCGTACGGCGCAGTAATAATTCCTTATGAGTCTTGAAGACGACCAACTGCCCGAAAATCATATGGGTGCATAAAATCGCCTCTTCGGACTCAGGCTTTTCCCCGATCAGAATGGCGACGAGGCGCGTAAACATCATATGAACGGGGCGCATCAGCTCTTCATAAATCAGGTCGAAGGCGGGCGACGGCTGCATTTGTTCGCGCATGATAATTTGTGCCATATAGGGTGTCGCCTTTTCACCCAACAAAAAGCCGATAAAGCCGCCGACAAATTCATGAAGCAGCGCATGGGCTGTCTCTTGTGTCACATCGCCCTTTTCAAGTGCCGCACGCATGGCGGCTATCGCCTCGCCGCGATCTTCGTGCACGACCGCCATGATATGGCGCAAAACCGCCTCATAAAGCCCTTCCTTGCCACTGAAATAATAGGGAATGGCAGAGATATTGACCCCTGCCTCTTTGACCAGCATGCGTGTCGACGCGCCTTCAAAACCGTGATGCGCAAAGATTTTGACGGCGGCCTCTAAAAGACGCGATTTGGCATCTTTCAATGTTTTTTTGGGACAGCGTTTCACGCCCGAACCTCTTTCCATTTTTGATTTCTACCTCAAGAATAGCCTCCCTCCCCTCAAAAGTCAATCAATCGATTGAATTAATAAAATAGGGAACAAGAAAATCCTGTACCCGTTAGCCCTATTAGACCCACCGCAAATCAAAGGAGAGCAATCATGCCTTCCCGAAAACATGCACCGCAAATCAAGAATCCCGATACCTATGAAGCCTTGCGCAAGGATGGCGCCAGCAAAGAAAAGGCCGCACGTATTGCCAATGCACAGGCGAATGACGACCAGCACCCCTCCCTTAAAGGTGGCAAAGGCAAGCCTTATGAAGAGCGAAGCAAGGAAGAACTTTACGACAAAGCCAAGGAAATCGGCATCGAAGGTCGCTCTAAGATGGATAAGGACGAGCTGATCGACGCATTACGCAACCACTAAAAAAGAAAAAAGGAGAGAAAAAATGAGTAAGCCAAACGCTGAATACCCGAAAGGCCGCAAGGCAGATAAAGCCGCACATGCACAGCGCGAATATGCTGAAGCAAAGGAAAAGCTGACGAAAAGCAAGGACGGGGATCCGACCGATCCGTCTACGCAAGACAAATAATTATTCCGCGACCTCAACGGCTTTTTTAAGCAGTGTGAGCGATATAAAGATCGCCAGAAAGCCGATGAGGACAAGCGCGTATTGACCGAAACCAAGCATGAGGCCAAGCCCGCCTGATGCCCAGACACTTGCCCCCGTTGCCGTTCCTGAAACTTCCTTATGGTCTATATCGCGCATAATCGCCCCTGCCCCCAAAAAGCCGATACCCGTCAGCGTACCGGCAATGATTTTGGCCAGATCAATCGTTAAAACCTCACTTGCATAGGCATAATCTTCATAAAGAACCTGCCCCATAATCGCGAGTAACGCGGTTGTCACACAGACGATAATATAGGCGCGGTAGCCCATGGGCTTACCCTTGCGCGACCGTTCATATCCCAGAAAAAAGCCAAGAGCACAGGCCAGCAGAATGCGGAGTAAAACTTCCCAGGGCGGGATAATTCCGAATGTAAAAAAATCCGATAAACTCATGTTTTAAACAATATTTTGGGTAAAGAATAGTTCCATTCTTTCTTGCGAAACCCCATGGGAAAAGGCCTCAAGCCTTCCTTTCAAAAATAGATAAAAATTAGATCAAATTTTATCTATTTACATAATCATTTATTTACCATTCTCCGCTATCCTTACATAAAGTTGATTAAGGTTAAGGATTACAATTCACATGGCACTCGGTCGCCCTCAGTTTGACCCGTTTGTATCACAGCCCTTCCGCATGGAAGAGCTGTCCGCGACGCTGACAGCGCAAAATATCGCAGGCCTCACGCTTGCCGACGGTCAGGAGATACTGGGCAATTCACAACAGGTTTTTAACAGCGACTCTTCAGGAAGCACCACCTTCTTGGATGTCGGGCCCGAAGATATTGAAGGCGAACAGGTTCAAGACGAAATCAACGGCGACACAGCCATTTCTTCCGTATCAGGCAAAGCCGGTACATACCAGCTGACTCAGGCCCAAATGGATGCGCAGGAAGAGCGCCGCCGCAAGCAGGAGGAAGACGACGAAGCCGACAGAAACCGCACTGCTGTCATGGAGCGTATTGAGTCTCAAAAATTCTGGATCGGCAACATGGAAATGTCGCGTGCCCAGATGGATTCAGCGATTGATTTCCTTAGCGATCCGAATAACCGCGATGCCGCAGCAAAGGCTTATGCACGTCAAAACGGAACATCCGTTCAGCAAGGTAAAAACGAAATTGATTCTTATACGCAATACCTTATTGCAAAACGGGCAATTGCTGATGGAAATGCGACCCCCGAACAACAAAGTTTCGTAAGCGGCTTTGAAGCAGATCCAAACTTTCAAGATAAATTAAGTCGTATGCGTGTCGCCACACAGACAGTGGGTGCCGAGGTGCAAGCGGATCAAGGTGCGCAATTAGCTATGGGTAATGCACGTACTGTCCTCAGCAACGCGACAAGCGGCAACAATGCTCAGAATAATGCTGTAATTACAAATATTCAGGACAGTAATTTACAGGGGGCCGCGTTAGAAGCTAATGGGTATTCTGCTGGGGATGCAGAAGTTCTCGCTGCTTGGGGTAGTGGGACGTCCGATACACTCTCATTTGCCGATGGCACGAGAGAAGGACCTGTAATATCGTCGGCTTACAACTCAAGCGCCGCGGGCGACGAAAGACAACTCGCGCAAGTACAAGCTCCTGCCGCATCAGGGCAAACATCAACCATCGAATTAGGAATGGGGTAAATTAGCGGGGATCTAGTGCCGCAAGTTCTCTAGGGAACATGCGACCGTATGCTGCCTGACTCTCTGAACGGACATCTCCGCGCAGATTGGCTATGTTATCCTGACCTATAACAAGTTGTGTTGCCGAGACACCTCGACCGTATATTTCAATCATCGTGGCGTTATTTGTAGGCAACTGCGATGGGCCGACAATAAACGCGAGTGGAATTCCCTGATCACGCAAATCAAGAGCGGCATCATAAGCTTGTCTTTGTAGATCACGATTTCCACCCCAAACGACAATCGCAATTTTGTCACGAGATGCCATCGCAGCACCAGTGCGGACAAAGTCTGGCGTACGCGTTGAACCATCCAATGTTTGGAAAGCTACCTGCTGAACATTCGCATTCGCAGCGGCAGGCTGCATGGCAACGGGACGTTCCTGCGCGACAGCGCCAGCGAAAGGCAATGAGGCCGTTGCCAGTGCCAAAGCGGGTGCGGCTGCCAGTTTCATAAATCTGCTCGACATAAATGACATTTTTTTATCCCCCGTCGCAGGCTAGGGTTTCCTACGACTTTTTATCATGAACGCCCCATATATACGCCTTTTCGATACCAAGAGTCAATAAAATCCGTATTTCAAACGGGGACTTCAAAAGCGTGGTTCTGCCTATATTCATTCAGCTCAGATGAATTATCTCTGCAATTTGAGCGCCTCAAATTCGCGGGGAAACATGCGTCCATATACAATTTCTCCTTGCTGGCGCAAGTCAGTACGAAGAGAAGAAATATTATCACTACCTATCATCATCTGCGTAGCAGAGACACCTCTACCGTAAATATCAATCATAACTGCCCCATCCGAAGGCAGACGAGAAGGTCCAACAATAAAAGCTAAAGGTATACCCTTATCCCTTAAATCAAGTGCTGCCGCATATGCTTGGCGCTGTAAATCACGATTTCCGCCCCAAACTACAATAGCTATCTTATCGAGGGAGGCTTCAGCAGCACCAGCTTGCACTCCACGCACCGAGACATTCCGAGCATCAGAAGTCTGGAAAGCAACCTGCTGAACATTCGCATTCGCGGCGACGGGCTGCATGGCTACGGGACGGTCCTGCGCGACAGCGCCAGCGAAAGGCAATGAGGCCGTTGCCAGTGCCATAGCGGGCACGGCTGCAAGTTTCATAAATCGGCCTGATATATATGACATATTTGTATCTCCCCCGTTACGGACCAGCGTTTTTTTCCGTAACTTTTTATATCGATCGTGGCCCTTATACGCCCTATCGATATCCAGATTCAATAAAATACGTAAAAACAGCCTAAGACGGAATAAGCTGCGTGCTTGTCACACGGGCATTCAGAGCGGGGCCCAAATCCTCAGCAACCTGATCAAACACCTGCATAACGCGATCCGCGCCGAAATTGTTCTGAAACCCGTGAATTTGCGCACGGATAAGCTCAATCGAAGAGGCCACGGCACGAGCGCCGCGTGGGGCATCTGACGGATTTTGCGCAATATTGCCGTCCGCAAGATTAAGGTCATAATGACGCAAAAGACCGATCGCACGCGAAATATAATGTGCCGAGAGATAAGACGGGTCAGCAACCTCGCCTTCCAAATTATCGAGAATAGAGGCGGCAAGGGCAAAATTCTCACGCTGGGATACAGGCATCAAATGCACGAGCTTCCCGCTTTCCGCCGCATGATCGCGGGCCGCACCTCTTGCCAGAACATCCGCGCCATATACGTCTTTATATCCGTCTGCGCCGTTCAAAAGATGGTCAAGGCGGCTTAAGGCCTCGACATTGTCATAGAGCGCACGCGCATTATCGCTTTCGAAAGTGGTCGCAAACGGCTTGGTTGGGTCGCTTTCAGGCATGAGGTCAAGAGCGCGATTGAGATACATCTCCGCCAACGCATGAGGGATTTTGCAATACTCGCCGATAATGGACGTTGTCTGGAGGGTGGTCGATGTCTTTTCCAGCGTTTCGTCAAAGCGGCGGCACTCACGCGCCGCACCGAAATCGACCAAGATGCCGCTTTCAGCGGCTTGCCCCTCAGACATATGTGACATAAGGCTAAAGATAATGAGTCAGACACTTAAGAGCAAAGTTTGTGTCTAACGCACTGATTCATATAAGCTTAATTTTCTGGCGCTTGTAGAAGCTTTTCAATATCTGCGGCGAGGTCAGAATCATCGGGCGCGGTTGTCGAGCCATAAGACCTGTAGAGCTGGCCCTCACGATCAATCAGATATTTGTGAAAATTCCATTTCGGAGACGAGCTTAAAAAGCCGCCTTTATTTTGCTCCGCCGCCCATGTGAAAAACGGATGGGCATTATCACCCTTCACATTGGCCTTTGCCGTTAAAGGAAACGTGATGCCGTATTCGTTTTTGGCAAAGGCTTTGATCTCTTCGCCTGTCCCCGGTTCTTGCCCGCCAAACTGGTTGCACGGTACGCCAATCACTGTGAAACCCTTATCCTTATAGGTCTCATAAAGCTTTTCAAGGCCCGCATATTGCTTGGTGAAACCGCATTGTGAAGCCGTGTTTACGACCAGCACGACCTGCCCCTTATAATCGGAAAGCGGCATGTCTTTCCCGTCAATTGTCTGAAAGCTGAACTGATAGGCATTGGCAGGTGTCATTTGAGGGGCCGTTTCCTGTTGTGCGTGGGCATGAGATGAGAAACCGGTAAAGGCTAAAACGCAGCCCATCAGTGTCAGAACTATGTTTTTCATGAGTGTACCGCTGCCAGTCCCTTCCAGTCTTCGATATCCAGATCGGGCTTTTCAGCGCGATATTTCGCGTAAAGGGCAATCGTCATCGGGTCTTCGAGGATATCAACGCGAATGCCTTTGCCGCGCAACATATCCTCATTGCCTGACGCGTTGGTCACATCGCCGACAACAACACGCGGGAAACCGCGCATATAAATGAGGGTCGCGCAGACATCACATGGGCTAAGCGTTGTAAAGATCGTCGTCTTGGAAAAGTCCAGACGGCCCGCATCACGAATGGCGGAAGTCTCACCATGATTATAGGGATGAGATTCCTGCACCAAGGTATTATGCCCTTTGCCGACAATTTTGCGGCTTTGATTATCCATGACCACGCCGCCGATGGGGCAACCGCCCTCATCATAGCCTTTTTGCGCCAAAAAGGTCGCGATGCGCATGAAGTCCTTATCTTCCAGTTTTGTCCAGAAGGCATCCGCGACAAGAACGCCCAAGCTCTTGGTCGGCATGTGTGCAATCGCGTTCAGAACATCGTCGCTGACAAGCGTCGTTTCAGTGATAATCGGCATATAGGCTCCCTCTTATGCTTCCATGATACTTTTGATATTCACGAATTCCTTGATACCGAATTCGGTGAGTTCGCGCCCGTAACCTGATTTTTTCACGCCGCCAAAAGGCAGTTTGGCGTCAGACGCATACATATGATTGATGAAGGTACCGCCCGCGTGAATCTG
>JBFWMN010000068.1:0-9458 GCA_050251555.1 Pseudobdellovibrionaceae bacterium
CTGCCAGCTTTTGTTCAAAAGCCTTAGCTTTCTTTTCCAGCTCATCCTTGCTCATTTTATTCTGGTCTTTGACAATCGCTTCACGCTCGGCACGCAGGGATTTTTCCTCGGCAGCCAGTTCCTTTTGGAACGCATCGCGCTTTGCCTTCAGTTGTGATTCAAGGCTTTTCGCAGCCTTGGAAACGCTTTCCAGGCGTTGCACATCAACAACAACAATACCGTCCAGACCTTTATCAGCTTCGGCTGTCGCATCGGCAGCCGCAGGCTGGATGGAGGCTTCTTCAGTGCCTGTCGTTGCTTTGTCGTCGCCACCTGACAAGCCAAGAGCAATCGCGCCCCCGACAATAATCACTAAAGCGGCAATAATCGCACCAATCGTTTTTGTATTCATGGCTTTCATCTCTCTATAAGGTTTAAAAATTTAAATGCGCTTAGAATTGCGTTCCGAAGCTGAAGCGGAAAATCTCGTCCTTGTCATCATCTTCCTTGATGTAGGGCTGTGCCAGATCAACACGCACAGGGCCGAAAGGTGAGCGCCAGGACAAACCAACACCGGCTGCAGCACGGATGCTGTTTGAATCAGCAATATCGACACCCGTTTCGTCATCCGGCTCCCACAAAGAACCGAAATCGGTAAAGATGTGACCTTTGATACCCATTTCCTCAGGCAATCCGATAGGAACTTCGGCTTCAACACTTCCACGATAGAAATAGTTACCACCAAGCGCGTCATCCGTTGTCGTATCACGAGGTCCAACGCCGCCAGATTCAAAACCGCGCAGGGTCTGACCGCCCAGATAGAAACGCTCATTGATTTTCACGCCTTCATCACCGATACCTGTAATCGCACCAACCTCACCAAGGAAGCTAATGTGAGAATTATCGGTCATCGGAACGAAATACTGGCTACCCAATTTTCCGGACAGGTAATTGGCATCACCACCAATACCCGCATATTCCGTATCAAGCCAACTGACAAGACCCTCCGTTGGGAAGAGCGTAGAATCAAGCTCAGTATATGTCAGGCGTTGGTTTACGGCTGAGGTAATGCGCTGACCTTCCTGATCACGAATGAAGCGTGACGCATCGGATTTCACATTCGTGATATCGTTGCGCTCCAGACGGTAGCCCAGTTTCTGGCGCAGATTTTCAGACAGCGGATAACCAAAGCTGAAACCTCCACCCGTACGACGCTGGTCGTAGGAGCTTTCATCCTGAAGGTCACGTGTGATGTGGAAGGCATCGACAGAAGCCGACAAATCACGATCTAAGAAGTAAGGCTCCGTGATCGAGGCATCAAATTCGGTACGCTTACCGGCAATGGTTGAGGCCAGCAGAACTTCCTGGCCTTTACCAAGGAAGTTACGCTCGCGGATACGGAAGTCACCCAAAGGGCCGTCCGTTGTCGAGAAACCCGCACCAACCGAGAGTTCACCCGTGGATTGTTCAACGACATCAACATCGATCACCTTCTTGTCCGGTGCAGAGCCGGGCTTGGTTTCGACTTTGACATTCTCAAAGTAATTCATGTCCTTGATATTTTGTTCGGACTTCGCAAGCTCCGCTTTGGTCAGAGGGTCACCCTCCACCATTTCAAACTCGCGGCGGATCACTTTATCCTGTGTACGCAAGTTACCGCTGATATCCACACGCTCAACGAAAACAGGGGTCGTTTCATTAATGGCAAAAATGATATCGACTGTTTTTTCTTCGCGATTACGCTTTACATCAGGAGCCACTTTGACGAAGGGGAAGCCATACTGATCAAGGGCTTTGGTGATATTATCAACGCTATCTTCGACTTTATCTGCATTGTACCAGTCACCTGCAGACAGTTCGAGTTGGTCGTTCAGAACATCTTTATCAAAATTCTGCAAGGATGAATGGATGTGGGTTGCGCGCACTTTGTAGCGATCCCCTTCATCCACAGTGATGGTCAAGTAAAAGCTTTTCTTATCTTCAGAGAGTTCCGCAACAGAAGAAAGCACGCGGAAATCCGCATAGCCTTCGCTCAAGTAAAAACGGCGCAGCAATTCTTCATCATATGCCGCACGGTCGGGGTCATAGCGGTCATTATTGGAGAGAAAACGGTACCAGGCGGTTTCCTTGGAGGCCAGAATGGCGCGCAGACGTCCGTCATCGAAATTCTCGTTACCCACAAAGCGAATAGCTTCAATCTCGGTCACAGGACCTTCGGTAATTTCAAAGACAAGATTAACGCGATTTTGATCCAGCTTAATGATTTTCGGCTCGATATCAGCGGAAAAACGGCCCTGACGGCGGTAAACCTGATAGAGCCGTGCGACATCACTCTGAACTTTCGTACGGGTCAGAACAGTGCGCGGGCGAAGCGAAATCTCACGTTGCAGATCTTCGTCTTCAATCTCGTCGTTACCTTCAAAAGAGATCACGTTGATCACAGGGTTTTCAGTCACATTCACAACCAGAGTCCCGCCCTGTTGTGAAATCTGCACGTCAGTAAAAAAGCCCGTGTCGAACAGGGCTTTAACGGATTGATCAAGAGAATCCTGCGTTAGTTCGTCACCTACACGCACAGGAAGATAGCTCTTCACTGTTTCGGCTTCGACGCGCTCGGAACCGACAATGCGGATATCGGAAATCGGGGCTGCGTGCGCCACGCTCATTGCGGCAAAAAGCACAAGGCCAACAAGAGGGAGAAGTTTGCGAAACATCAAAGACCCTTTAAAAAGTTGTTTGTCTCAAAAGTGATTGCGTGCAACCAGGGAGCTCGTGCAGGACACAAGCCATCCTACTCTTTTTAAAGGAAGCTTCACCTCATGTCCAGCGTCGGCATCACATCTTTTTAGGAAAAAGATGTGTGCAAAGCGGGTATAAATCAGAGGATGAGTTGGAAAATATCGTTCAGATTGGAAAAGCCCATCAGCGCGACCAAGAACACCAGCCCGAAACGGAAGGCATATTCCTGCATCCGATCAGAAACCGGAGAACCTTTCGCCGCCTCAATTCCGTAGAACAGAAGGTGTCCGCCATCCAATAACGGGATCGGGAACAGGTTGATCAGCCCCAAATTGATCGAGAGAAGCGCCGTAAAGGTGATCAGTGCGATAAAGCCTTGCTGGGCCATATCCCCTGCGATTGCGCCGATACGGATAATCCCGCCCAGCTCGGTTGCCGAACGTGTGCCTGTGACAATCTGCCACAGCGCTTTCAAGCTGTCGGAGGTGATTTCATAGGTGCGCGAAACGGCCTGAACAAAGGCCTGAACAGGGCCCAAATGGGTCAGTTCCGTAGGAGGAGTATCGCCTAAGACAAGCGCATTATAAAGCGGTGCGCCCTCTTCGCTCATTTCGGTATTGCGCGCAGCCACGGGAGACACGCGGAAAACCGTATCTTCTTCGCCGCTTTTCAACGTCATTGTCGCTTCCGTACCCAAAGTACCAGCAACCGCCTGACGGCGTGCCGCCTCATCTTCGGGTAAGGGCTGACCGTTCAGTTGCGCAATAGAGGCCAGTGCCAAACCGTTGCCAGGGCCTAAAATGCCGATAAAGCCCTGATCATGACGGAAACCGAAGCGATCTTTCATTTCTTTACGCTTAGGCGTGGGTGTCAATGTGATTACCTCATCACCGCGCTGGACTTCAAATGACATCGGCTCATCCAGAGCAATCATCACTGCGCGTTGAATTTCGGCAAATTGGGTGACGGACTTTCCGTCAATCTTCAAAACCTTGTCGTGAGGCTGGAAACCCGCAACATCGGCAGCGCCGCCGACCTCAACTGCAGTCACGACAGACGGCGTAATCGGGCGACCCATAGTGCCGTAAAGAACACTTAAAACCAGAATGGCAAAAAGGAAGTTAATGGCAGGGCCAGCAAAAACGATCAGCGCACGCGCCCAAACAGGCTGTGCAAAGAAAGCGACTTTGCGCTCATCCTCCGTCATTCTATGGACAGTCCCGTCAGGGCCCTTTGCCGTTTCATCATGCTGGGCACTGGCAGGGTCTGCGTCGCCAAACATTTTCACGTAACCGCCAAGAGGGATCATGGAGAACTTCCAACGCGTGCCCTTTTTGTCGGTACGTCCGAAGATTTCTTTCCCGAAACCAATTGAGAAGGTTTCAACGCGCACCCCGCAAAGGCGTGCCACGATGTAGTGACCCCACTCGTGAATAAACACAAGCAGTGACAGAACCAGAAGGAAAGAAAGGCCGTAAACCCAGACATTTTGGGCGACGCCGCCCAGAGTTTCAAAAAGAGAGCTCATGAAGTTATTTTATCCGCTTGTCCCGTAATGTGAATTTTTATGCGTACGATTCAGTATATAGTTTTTTGTTATCGCACGCACATCCTGATCAAGAAAAAGAATTTCTTCAAGGGATTGTGGTGCTTTTCCACTGCCCTCGACATCCAGAATCGCGGAAACGGTTTCGATGATACCGTGGAAAGGAAGATGTTTACCCAAAAAGGCGGCAACGGCAACTTCGTTGGCGGCATTCAAAACAATCCGTGCGCGTAAGCCTGCTTTCATCGCTTGGCGAGCCAGATGAAGCGCAGGAAATTTCGCGTGATCAACAGGCTGAAAGTCCAGACGGCCCAATGTCTGGATATCCAGTACAGGCGTCGGGTTTTCCATGCGGTGAGGCCATGCCAGCGTGTGCAAAATCGGCACTTTCATATCGGATGCGCCCATATGCGAGAGGATCGATCCGTCCGCATAGCTCACAAACGCATGCACCAAAGATTGCGGGTGAATAACCACATCCAGCTTTTCATCAGGAAGGTCAAAAAGGATATGCGCCTCAATCAGCTCCAACCCCTTATTCATCAGCGTCGCGCTATCGACCGAGATTTTCGCCCCCATCGACCATGTCGGGTGGGCCACCGCCTCTTCAGGCGTTGCGTGAGCCATCTCATCCAAGGATTTGTTCAAGAACGGTCCGCCCGAAGCGGTCAAGGTGACACGCTGAACCTGCGCACTGTTTTCGGGCTGGAGACACTGGAATATCGCGTTATGCTCGCTATCGACCGGCAGCAGGACCGATTTCGCCTGATGGGCGGTGTCTTTCAGGATCTCCCCTGCGGCAACAAGAGGCTCTTTATTGGCAATCGCCAGAATACCGCCGCGCTCTGCTGCCGCAAGAAGCGGCTTCAACCCTGCAAAGCCCGCAATCGCCCCCATCGTCCAGTCCACAGGATGGGCGGCAGCGTCTACCAAAGCCGCCTCTCCCGCTTGTGCTTCCGTTGATGATCCGCTGAGTGCCTCTTTCAAAGAGGCATAAAGATCGGGGTCGGCAATAACGGCTTTTTTGGCTTTAAGACGAAGTGCTTCAGCCGCAAGGGTTTTTACATCCTTATGCGCGGTCAGCGCATAAACATCAAAACGCTCGGCATGATGCGCGACCAGATCGGCTGTCGAGCGTCCGACAGAGCCTGTTGTGCCCAAGATCGTGACGCTTTTCAATGCATCAGGACCGCCGCTCATAAGGGCAAACCATTTATAAACATATGAAAGTGAAGCATGATGGGCGCAGCAAAAAACAGCGCATCCAGACGGTCGAGAAGACCGCCATGTCCGGGAAAGAGAGCACCTGAATCCTTCACGCCCGATTGACGCTTCAGGGCTGACTCAAGCAAGTCACCCGTCTGCCCCAAAAGGCCGATCAACAAGCCGACCACGAGCGCATGCGAGATAAGCTCCGAAGTGGAATACGCAATTGCCATTACAAGTGTTGAACCGATTACCGCACCTGCCAAGCCTGCCCAAGTTTTATTGGGCGAGATAGTCGGAGCCATTTTGGGGCCTTGGAATTTTTTACCGAAAAGATAGGCAAATGAGTCCGATGCCCAGACCGCCATAAATAATATCAGCCCGTCATAAAACCCTGTCGGGCCATAGCAGATCATGGTCAGAGAATAAAAACCGACAAGAATACTCAGCCCCATTGCCGCAAAAAGGATGGTTGGTTTGCGATATAGACCGACCCATTCATAAAGGGCCAGTGCTGCGCAGATAACGGCAGCGGCAAGCAACAAAAAGCCGTTGATTTTCAAAACCAGCAACACCACAGGAATAAGGGTGGCGGCAGTGATCAGGCGGGTTTTAAGTTGAGGTGAAAGCATGGCTGAGAACAGATGATTACTGGGTCACATCCCCCGCCGCATCAGACAATGCGCCATATCGGCGATCGCGTCTGGCAAAAAGAGACAAGGCTTCTTCGAAATGACTTTTATCAAAATCAGGCCACAGCACGTCAGGGAACGTAAATTCGGAGTACGCACACTGCCACAGCAGAAAGTTTGAAATGCGCTGTTCGCCGCTTGTGCGGATCAAAAGATCGGGGTCGGGAATATCCGCCGTCATCAGATAGTTCGGGAATTCATCGCGCACATTGCCGAAATCCGGCGTGCGTCCTGCTTCAACACAATCGGCAACATACAGTTCAACCGCTTTCACGATCTCCTGACGTCCGCCGTAATTCAGCGCAATCGTCAGATGCAATCGTGTGTTATCGCGGGTCAGTTTTTCGGCATTCTCAATCAGTTCGACGATATCGGCAGCCAGTGTTTCGCGCAAACCGATGACCTGCAAACGGATATTGTTTTTGTGCATCTCAGCAGTTTCGGAACGCAGATAAAAGCGAAGAAGCCCCATCAGCTCGGTCACTTCATCTTCGGGGCGGTTCCAGTTTTCCGCCGAAAAACCAAACAGGGTCAGATAGGGGATATTCAGTTCGCAGGCTGATTCAACCGCACGGCGCACAGCTTCGATCCCCTGCTTGTGACCTGCCGTACGCGGCAAGCCACGGGATTTGGCCCAACGCCCATTGCCATCCATAATGATGGCGACATGCTGGGGTGATTTCGGGGAGACTGTCTTGGACACGATGATGACCTGTCAAAAGCTTATGGCAGTCGCTTAGACCGTCATAATGTCCTTTTCTTTTTCAGCGAGTTTTTCATCGACTTTGGACACCATGGCATCCGTCAGCTTTTGAACTTCCTCGGACAGACGCTTGTTTTCATCTTCCGACATGCCGTCATCTTTATCCTTTTTCAAATTATCCATACCGTCACGGCGAATATTGCGGATCGCGATACGGGCCTGCTCGGCATAGTTACGCGCAACTTTCACGAGATCGGCGCGGCGTTCTTCATTGAGTTCGGGGATCGGAATACGGATCACCGTGCCCTCTGCCTGCGGGTTAAGGCCCAGACCCGAATTACGGATCGCCTTTTCCACCATCGGCGTCGAGGAGCTGTCCCAGACTTGCACTGTCAGGAGACGTGCTTCGGGGGCCGAAACCGTACCGACCTGATTAAGCGGCATTTTCGCGCCGTAAACCTCGACAACAATCGGGTCCAGCATCGAAGTTGAGGCACGGCCTGTGCGAAGACCGCCTAAATCCTTGGAAAAGCTGTCAATGGAGGCTTCCATGCGACGCTCTAAATCTTTCTTATCATAAGCCATTTCATATGCTCCTTCGGGAGGTGTTGTCTTGTTCTATTCTTTGACGATTGTGTAAGAGCCCTGCCCGCGCAAGACTTTCTGGAAATTGTCGTTTTCGCGGATCGAAAAGACCATGATTGGAATGGAATTTTCGCGTGCCAGTGAAATGGCGGTCGCATCCATCACGCGCAAATCTTTGGTCAGTACATCGAGATAGGTGACCGTCTCGAATTTCTTGGCGGTTTTGTCCTTCATCGGATCGGCTGTGTAGATACCGTCGACTTTCGTGCCTTTGGCAATCAGGTCGCAATTCATTTCGGAAGCGCGTAAGGCTGCAGCCGTGTCAGATGTAAAATACGGGTTACCTGTTCCCGCCGCAAAGATGACGACGCGACCTTTATCCATGTGGCGGATGGCACGGCGGCGGATATAGGGTTCGCAAATCTCGTCCATGCGGATACCGGACTGGACACGTGTGTCGACACCGATATTTTCAAGCGCGTTTTGCAGGCACAGCGCGTTAATCACAATCCCGAGCATGCCCATATGGTCGGCAGTTGTACGATCCATGCCGGATGAAGCTCCCGAGACACCGCGGAAGATGTTTCCGGCACCGACAACGATACAGACTTGCACACCCATATCGACGGCGGCTTTGACGTCATTGGCAACGCGGGCTACCGTTTCAGGGTCGATCCCGAATTCTTTCGTCCCCATAAGGACCTCACCCGAGATTTTGAGCAAAACACGTTTATAGGGTGATGCGGCGGTAGCAGACATTGCTTTATTTTCCTTGAGTTGCGCGGGAGCGTTGGCCATTTTCAAAATCCTTATTCGGAACGGGCAAGACCTTTGCCCCCATAAATCAAACCGTCTCTAACATACAAACAGCCGCGCTGAAGTGCAACGCGGCTGTTTCTTTTATCCTTTTAAAAAGAACCGAGGCGTTACGCGCTGCGTGCCGTTGCTGCAACTTCAGCAGCAAAATCGGTTTCTTCTTTTTCGATACCTTCACCGAGGTTAAAGCGTACGAAGCCTTTCAAGGTAACAGGTGCGCCTGCGTCTTTTGCAGCATTGGCAACCACGTCCTTAATTTTGGTTTCGCCGTCCATAATGAAGATCTGATCAACAAGGCAAACTTCTTCGTAATATTTACGAATACGGCCTTCGACCATTTTCTCGGCGATATCAGCAGGCTTGCCGCTTTCTTTGGCTTGCTCGAGAAGAACATTACGCTCGCGCTCCAGAGCCTCAGGGTCAACAGAAGCTGAATCGAGGAACTCAGGCTTGGCAGCCGCAACGTGCATGGCGATCTGACGACCGACAGCTTTCAGGGCTTCTTTATCGCCTGTGGATTCCAGAGCAACCAGAACACCGATTTTACCCAGATTATCGGCAACAGCGTTGTGCACATATGTGGCAATCACACCGTTTGACACAGAAATTTGCGTCAGGCGGCGCAGTGTCATGTTCTCGCCGATTGTTGCAATCAGGTTCGTCAGCGTGTCGCCAACAGATTTCCCGTCCATTGTCTCTGTTTTCAAAGCTTCAATATCAGATGCACCTGTGCTCAGAGCTGTATCGGTTGCCTTGCGAACGAAGCTTTGGAACTGATCGTTACGGGCAACGAAGTCTGTTTCCGAGTTGATCTCGATAACGCAACCTTTGGTCTCGTCAGCAGATGTCGCCACGCAAACCAGACCTTCGGCAGCCGTACGGCCCGATTTCTTGGCAGCTTTGGACAGACCTTTGGCACGCAGCCAGTCAATCGCGGCTTCCATGTCGCCGTTATTTTCTGTCAGTGCGTTTTTGGCATCCATCATGCCCGCACCCGTGGTTTCACGGAGTTCTTTCACCATTGCGGCAGTGATTTGTGTCATAATTTTAAGTCCTTATTTTGGTTTCATAATGTGAAGAATTAAGCAGAAGCAGCCTTTTTCTCGGCTTCTTCAGTCGCTTCGGTTTCGGCTGTCTCAGCAGATTCCTCTTTAGCGGCTTTTGCTTTTTTCTCGGCAGGAAGGTCGACTTT
>JBFWMN010000069.1:0-9301 GCA_050251555.1 Pseudobdellovibrionaceae bacterium
CTCCGAGTAAGGTTTGACGGTTTTTTTAGCCCTTACGCCTTTACAGACGCTTGAGATAAACAAGTGGATCGACAGGCTTGGTATTTTGTCTTAGCTCAAAATAGAGCGGGGAGGAGCCTGATCCAGACCGGGAGGATTGACCAATTGGTTCACCGCCCCCCAGCCGTTGCCCCACAACTGTATCAATTTTCCCAAGTCCTGCAATAAGGCTGTAGTAGTTTTTTTGGTGTTCTACGATAACCATTTGTCCGTAATGTTTGAACTCACCCGTATAACGGACGGTTCCTGCGGCCGGCGTGACCACCAAGGCCCCCGGGCGCGTCTGAATATAAACGCCTTGCGACTTTGCACCGATATTATCTTTTTGCCCATATCCGACCGCGATCATGCCTTGAGCAGGTAGCCTCAAGCCCGCAGGGGCAGGGCGAGGTTTTGCTTCGGCAGGTGTTTCAAGGCGAGAAACAGGGACATGGGCGGCGGCAGTCTTCGATTTTTTGGCGGCTTCTTGAGCAGCTTTCTGAGCCGCCTCATATTCTTCGGCATTTCTGGCTGCAAGATTTTGCACCAGATCATTAATGGATTTGGCGCGGGCGGCTGCCGCTGCGGCTTCGGTGCGGGCGCGCTCCAGATCTTTGGTGGTTTTCTCGTAAGAAGCGTTTCTGTCCTTAATTTTTTTGGACAATTCCTGATTGGCTTTTTCAAGCTCGCTCTTTTGATCTTTAAGCTTTTCCTTCACATCCTGCTTGGCGGCGCGAAGGTCATTCAGCTTGTCGATCTTTTCCTGATACAGCGCGACCTTTTCCATCAAAACGGGGCTTGCGCCTTTGAGTGCGGTCAAAGATGTCACCAGCTCCTCGGCATTTTCAGGGGCCAGATACATCGCTTCGGGCGGCATCATGCCCAGTTTGTGCAGTGAAACAATCACCTTGGCGAGATCTTCGCGGTTTTGCGCCAGTTCAATTTCGGCTGCCGCCGTATCTTGTTCCAACTGGTCCAACTCTTTATCCAGACTGCTGACTTCCTTTTCAAAACTTTGCACGCGGCCTGCTTTTTTGGAAAGCTCGGTTTCATAGGAGCTAAGATCACTCTTGATGCCTTTTAACTGGTTATCCAAGGCATGAACCTGTTTTTCCTGCTCTGCCATTTCGCGCTTGGCGTTGTGCGCTGGATCGGCTTTTTGCAAAGGCACGGGAACGGATTGCGCATGAACCAGACAGGGCGCAATCAGACAAGTAGAAAAGATAAGGAGGGTGAGGCGTTTCATAAAACCTTATCGGAAAATGGAAATGATTCGTGTCACTCCCGATGATAAGGGTGTCCCGCCAGAATGGAAGAGGCGCGGTAAAGTTGTTCCAAGATCATCACGCGCACAAGCTTATGCGGCCATGTCAGTTTGCCTAAGCCAAGCAATAAATCGACACGATTTCGGACCGCATCACCAAGACCGCACGCCCCGCCAATGAGCACAAGGATCGGTCGCCCGATCTGTAAAGCGCGTTCGTCCAAAAGGCTTGCGAATTCAATGCTTTTCATGGTTTTGCCGCGCTCATCAAGGGCAATAACAAAGCCATCAAACTCATCAATGGCTTTCAAAAGACGCGCTTGTTCATCCGCAGTGCGGCGTGTTTCGTCACGCTCTTTAGACTCAAACTCAATCACTTCGACGGAGCCGCCCAAGCGTTTCAAATAATCCTGACAAAGCTGGTCTTCGGGTGCACCGGATTTGATGCGCCCGCAAGCAAGAAGCGTGCATTTCATAGGAAGTTAAATCGTTTCGCTTCTAAGCGAGTCGCGGCGAGCTCGAAGATGATGCCATCTCGGCAAAATCGCCCCACATTTTCTCGATATTATAAAAGCTTCTGACCTCTGGCTTAAAGAGGTGGATCATAACGTCGCCCGTATCCAGCACGACCCAGTCGCCTGTGCTCATGCCTTCTTTACGGATGTCCTTGATGTCGTAAAAAGCGAGTCGCTCGATGATCTTCTCAGCCAAACCGACGACCTGGCGTGAGGAGCGGCCTGTAGCCACAATCATATAATCAGCGAGATATGCGTTTTCATTGAGGTCGATGACTTCAATATCTTCGGCCTTATGGGTGTCAAGTATATCAACCAGAAGGTCTTTCAGGCTTTCAGGCGCCGGTGGCCTTTTATACGATGTCATAAAGTTTAATCAGTCTCCTTTTCTTCATGCCCGTTTATAAAGTCAAAAAAACCCTGTCCGCTAGTACACGGCAGGGCTGTCGTCAGAGATATTAAATACGTCATAGAAATGACAGGTTTCTCTCATAGCCCCATTGTACACCAGATTTTTTCTCATATGCAAGGGGTGCTCATGTGCGGTTGCGAAGGGCAGTGGATGATTGACCACACACAGGCATGCTTTTTACCCAATAGATGTGACGTGGTGAAAGTTCCACCTGCATTGGACGACTTAAGACCTGCTGCGCACCTTGCGCACCGCTTAACAGTGAGACAGGCGCATGTCGAACAAGGTTTTTTAATGGCGGACGCGCCAAAAATGCGACAGGCACCAGATCAAGAATACCGCGCCAGTTTTGCCATCTGTGAAACCCGCTCGCCAGATCATACCCCCCGATCCACACAAAATCGGTTTTCGGATAGGCTTGCAGCAATAACAGAAGCGTATCATGCGTGCGGTTGTACCCTGTTTCACGCTCAATTGCAGAGATGCGGATATAGGGCAGGGTGCGTGTCAGTTCCCGTGCCTTGGCAAGGCGGATATCCGTGCTTTCCGTTTCTGTCGTGCCTTTATGGGGATTTTGCGGTGTAACGATCCACCAGATCTCATCTAGCTTCAGCCAATGTTTGGCGGCAGCCGAGATATGAAGATGCCCTTCATGGGCCGGATTAAACGAACCGCCCAGCAAGCCGATACGACGTCCCTTCGTTAGGGCGGGCGGCAGATGTTTGGAAAAAAGAGGAAACGAATTCCGTTTGATTCGAGTAAGGCTCAAAGGTGAAAAGGCCTTTCCGGCGGAAGGCCTTTAATTAAGCGCGCCTTGCAGCTTCTGCGGCAGCTCTTCCAGAGTCTGGTCAATCAGGCGGGCATTGATATCCTGATCGATGCGTGTCGACAGAATTTCGGTTGTCGCAGCAATCGCAAGCTCGGAAGCCTGTGCCTTGATTTCCTTGATCGCGTCGGCTTCCATGCGCTCAAGACGTGCAGCCAGCCATGATTCGCGGCGCATTGCCGCTTCTTCAAGCTGCTCTTCGGCTTGGGCCTGAATTTGTGCAGTATGCTTTTTTGCCGTATCCAGAATGCGCTTAGCCTCACTATTGGCTTCGCGTTGCTTGCGCTGATACTGGGCGAGAAGCTCCTGAGCCTCAACACGGAGATTTTCAGCCGTGTGCAGATCGCGTTTAATCTTTTCGATCTTCTCATCCAGAGAATTCAAAACGGATGCACGACCTGCCTTGTAGGCAACAAAGGCAAAAATGACGAAGGAAATAGCGACCCAGTTGGCGGTATTGGCGAAAAATTCAGTCATTATCTTTTCTCCTTACCCTTTCAAGCCGCTTTTTTGGATTGGTCTTCGGCGACAAGGCCGGCAATCACTTTTTGGACTTCGGATTTCGACAACTCAAGGCCCGCCAGTTTCTTGGTGGCTTCAGCTGTCAGTGAAGCGACGATTGTTTCAATCTCGCTCATGGTTTCGTTACGGGCCTTTTCAATGGCTTTTTCAGTGGACGCCATATCTTTTTCGGCGCGTTCGCGGAACGCGTTTTGCGCGTCCGCTGCTTTATCCTTAATCGCACGCTCAACTTCAGCCGATGCCTTTGTAGCGTCATTACGGGCAGCCGCCAGATTGGCCTCATATTCGGCCTGTACCTTTTGCGCCTGTTCCGTTAGAGCCTCAGCTTCGGACATATCGCTTTCAATCTGATTGCGACGATTGTCAATCGTTGCCGACATTGTCGGCAATGTTTTGCGGGCAAATACGAAATAAAGCAGCCCGAACATGACCGCCAACCAGAAAATCTGGGAGGGGAACCATGTCGGATCGAACTGCGGCAATCCGCCACCTGAAGAGGCGTGTTCAACCGCCTCTTCTGCCAGTTCTTCCCCATGCTCAGGCGCGGCCCAAGCGGCAGAGCTCATCATGAGCACGGCAACCGAGACTGTCATTTCTGTCAGAAAACGCTGAAACATGGGCTGTCTTTCTTTTAACTTTCCGAGCTCGTCGCGACTTATGCGAAAACGAGGAAGAAAGCGATAACGAGAGCGAAAATCGCCAGAGCTTCTGTCAGAGCGAAGGTCAGGAAGAATTTTTTGTCCAGCAGCTCAACAGCACCGGGGTTGCGGCCCACTGCTTCGTTGTAAGAAGCAAAGATCATACCGAGGCCCAGACCAACGCCCAGAAGAGGCAGAAGAGCAATCGCACCGGCGAGTAATTTTACAGCTTCGAGTTCCATTTTAAGTATCCTTTTCGTTTTTAAGTTTTACCTTAAGAGGTTGGTTTAGCTTTTCAAAAAGTGGTTATTTCGATGCCCGCGATACTACAGATTTTTAAGCCCATTGCAACCGCCAAACACCACGGAAAACCGCCGTTTTTAAGTTTTTAGTGCTCCAGCTCCAACGCATCTTTCAGATAGATGCAGCTTAAAACCGTAAACACATAAGCCTGCAAGTATGCAATCAGCAATTCAAAGGCAATCATCACCGCATTAAAGACGGTCGGGACTGCCGCTGCCAGAAATCCGCCGATACCAGCCGCCACGAACATGGTGGCAAAGCCCGCGAACACTTTCAGCATGATGTGACCCGCCATCATGTTCGCGAACAAACGAACAGACAAAGTAATCGGGCGCACCAGAAAGGAGATCAGTTCCAGAGGAAAAACCAGAGGAACGAGAAACAGGGGTGTTCCGGGCGGCAAGAATAAGGAGAAGAAGTGCAGCCCGTGCTTGATAAAACCAATGACCAGCACGAAAGAGAAAATCATCAGTGCAAGCGCAAACGTCACAATAATGTGTGAGGTGTAGGTAAAGGAGTAGGGGAGCAGTCCAAGAGCATTCCCTAAAAACACCACGACAAAGAGTGTGAAAATGAGCGGGAAGAATTTACGGCCCTTTTGACCGACATTCTCGCGGATCATGCTCGCGATAAATTCATATAAAACTTCGGCAGCCATCTGCATACGACCCGGCACCAAAG
The DNA here is from genome assembly GCA_050251555.1 of Pseudobdellovibrionaceae bacterium. GTDB lineage: Bacteria > Pseudomonadota > Alphaproteobacteria > Micavibrionales > Micavibrionaceae > UBA2137. The sequence continues at coordinate 5,180 of JBFWMN010000069.1, forward strand.
CCTTCGGGCGCACAGCCAATGTCAGGAAGAAAAGGGAGGTCACAACACCAATCGTCATCCAGAGTGATGAATTCGTATAGGAAATATCGAATCCGCCCACATGCATGGAAAATAGGGGTTGAATGACAAACTGGTGGAGAGGGTCGTGTGATTCGGCCATATCTCTGTCGTTTAACCTTGTTCGCGTTGAGCCTAAACCGCGCTTTTCCGCGCATTTTGTGCTGTTTTTTCTATTTGCGCTTTATTTACCCTGTTTTTTTCGTTTATGCAACTCTGCAAAACCCACTCCGGTGCCGATTTTTTGCGTAATTTTGTAGATATTCAAAAAGCCGACGCCGATTCCGGTAAAAATAAAGATCATGAAGAAGATCGGTTTTGTCTCGAGCCAGTAATCGAGGCCATATCCGATCAGGCTGCCTGACAGCACGGAAACAACCATTTCCGTACCTGCGCGAATACCGAGCTGCATGTCGGTTGCGTCTTCTTCCTTGGCTTTGAGACGCTCAAGTTCCGCTTTTGTCGGATTACCGATACCTGAGGCACGCGCCATAGCGATTTTTTCGCGCAAACGCTCATCTTCATCAGGAAGTTCTGTCTTGTCATCATCTGTCATGGGATATCACTTATTCCGCAGCATCCATAAAATCGAGCTTTTGTTGCAGATCAACTGAAACAAGCTGCGAAATACCGCGTTCAGCCATTGTGACACCATACAGACGGTTCATGCGGGCCATGGTCAATCGATGGTGAGTAATGACCAGGAAGCGTGTCGTGCCTTTGGCAACCATTTCCTCAAGCAAATTGCATACGCGGTCAACGTTGGCATCATCAAGCGGCGCGTCAATCTCATCGAGAACGCAGATCGGTGCGGGATTGGTTAGGAACATCGCAAAAATCAGCGCGATGGAAGTCAGAGTTTGTTCTCCACCTGACAACAGTGAGAGAGACTGTAGCGATTTTCCAGGGGGCTGCGCATAAATTTCAAGCCCCGCCTCCAGAACGTCACTGGAATCAATCAATTGCAGATAGGCCGTTCCGCCACCGAAGAGGCGGGTAAAGAGATGTGTAAAGTAGTTGTTGATCAAATCAAAAGCAGCACGCAGGCGATCACGCGCCTCTGAATTCAGCTTGTTAATGGCTTCTCTTAACTCTTCAATCGCTTTGGTCAGGTCATTGCGCTCAGACAGGATCGTGCCAAGCTGCTTTTCAATTTCGTCGGCTTCGGCTTCGGCACGCAAATTCACAGGCCCAATCGATTCCCGTTCGCGCACCAAACGGTCACGCTTGTGACGCAGCGGTTCGGCAGCAATTTTTTCACCATCGGTCTTTCTTAAATTCTCAAGCTCTTTGGCAAATTTGGACAAAAGCGCGGGAGGGGCCAGATCAAATGTCTCTTCAATAGAGAGAGAGACACTCTGGCATGTGGCTTGCGCCGCTTCCAATGTTGCTGCGGCACGTCCACGCGCCTCGCGGGCATCTAGAGATTCTTGTTCCTTTTCACGTAAGCCGCGACGCGTTTCTGAAAGCTCGCTCTCGGCTTTTGCAAGGCGGTCATTCAAATCGAATTTGCGTGATTCCAGCTCGCCGATAGAAGACAGGATATCCTGCTTTTCCTTGGCAATTGCGGCGGGACGATCTTTCATCCCCTCAAGCTTTTCGCTTGCCTCAATTTCGCGTTTGGCAATTTTCTCAAGTTGGTCTTTGGCGCGGATCGAGCGGTTCTTTAAGTTGACGATCTCATCCGTGATCGCATGCAAGCGTATCTCACGGCGCTTCTTGACCGATTCAGCCTGTTCCAACTCGGATGCGCAGGCATGATAGGCTTCGCGGGCAGCTTCGGCCTTACTTTCAAGCTCACCGATATCAACCTCACCACCGGCCTCTGCCGTTTTTTGCAGGGCGTTCAAGGCCGTTTCAGCGTCTTTCAGTCGGGCTGTGGTTTCGCTCAAACGCTCTTCGGTTTGGGTCAGCGTTGTGGTGAGGCGCGTGCGCTCTTCCAAGGTACGGCTCTGTTGATCCTCATGCGATTTTAACTCTCGGCGCGCTGTTGCCAGATCACGTTCTGCCGTCTCACGGGATGAGCGGGTCTCTTTTCGTTTATCAAAAAGCGCGCTGCGTCGATCCTGCTCGGCACTCAGTGCTTCCTCAAGTTTGGCGAGCGCCTTTTCCAGTTTGGGCGCATCCTTTTCAAGATCCTTCAAACGGTTCTTTTGCTTCAAAAGCATGCTTTGCGTATCGGGGGCCTCAGCCGTGATGCGGTACCCGTCCCAACGCCAGAAATCGCCTTGCGCCGTCACAATGGTTTGACCTGCTTTAAGGGACTTCAAAGCCTGTTCGGCTGTTGTCGTATCGGGTGCCAGACCGATCATTGAAAGGGCAGGGTGTAACAGATCGGGGCCGCTCACCACTTCTGAAAGCGGCTTCAAACCGGCGGGCAGGGCAGGTAAGTCTTTTGTCGTGACAGATGTCTTGAACCAGCTTTTTTGTGCGTTCTGGTCAAGTGATGCCGCCAAAGCCTCACCTAATGCGCGGGAAAGCGCCGTTTCATAACCGCTTTCGGCGTTGATAGCAGCAAGGAGAGGTTCAAATGTCTCGTCCTCAAGCGTTTCAAGCGTTGTTTTTAACACGCGGATTTCAGAATTCAGCGAGGCGAGTTCAGAGCGTGCCGCGGACAAATCCGCTTGCAATGCTTTTTGTGCGTCATCGGAAGCCTCAATCTCTGAGGCCAGACGGTCTTCGTCTTTTTGCGCGTTTTCAATAGCCTTTTGCTGAGTTTCGATTGTCTTATTCAGCGTTTTGGCAGTGTCAGCGCCTTCATCATGCCCCGCAAGCTCCACAATCTCTTCTTTCAAGGCAGCGATCTTGTCTTTCAGCGCGTCGGCATCGCGGCTCAGCGTGTCAAACTCGCGTTGCTTTGCCGTCAAATCAGCTTCGCGGGCTGCGATATCTTTAAGAGCTGCCTGATAGAGTTTTTCTGCGTCATCACGCGCTTGCTTTAAGGCGGAGAGTTTTTCTTCCAGCTCTTTCAGATGAGCAGGCTCATTTTCTGCGGCTTTTCTGATCTCGGCTTCTTCGTGTGCCAAGCGCTCCAAAACGGCAGAATGATCGGAGGCGTTTTCTTCTTCGTGCGCTTTATCGGCTTTGAGGCTTTCAAGAAGGGCTTTCAGATCCTTGATGGTCTGATTGATACGCTCTTCTTCTTCCTCAAGGCGCTGCAGTCCGAGGTTACGGGTTTGCCACGCAGCAGAAGCCTTACTGGCAGATTCCCTTAGCTCTGGCATGCCGCTTTCTTGCGTTTCCAATGTGCGTGTCAGTTGCGCAATGACTGTCAGTTTCTCGGCAACCTGACTTTCGGCAGAAGACAAAAGCGAGCGCGCCGTTTCCAGTGCATCATTGGCCTGTATCCACTCAAGACAGGCGAGAACACCTTGTAATTCAGCAATCTCGTCGGATAGACCTCTGTATTTCGCGGCTTGGCGTGCCTGACGGCGCAATGCATTTAACTGGTTTTCCAGCCCGCCCACGGAATCATTAATACGGACAAGGTTTGCATCCGCTGCGCGCAGGCGAATTTCCGCTTCGTGGCGGCGAGCATAAAGACCTGAGATCCCTGCGGATTCTTCCAAGACCTTACGACGCTCAAGCGGTTTGGCATTGATCATCTCTGTCACACGACCTTGCGAGACAAGAGCGGGGGAGTTTGCTCCGACGACGATATCGGCAAACAGCATTTGCGTATCGCGGGCGCGCACGACCTTGCCGTTGATACGGTAGGTTGAGCCCTGATCGCGCTCGATGCGGCGCACGACCTCAATCTCGTTCATGCCGTTAAAGGCAGGTGGTGCGTTTCGTTCGGAATTATCGAGAACAACCGAGACTTCGGCAAAATTACGAGAGGAGCGGGACGCCGTCCCGTTAAAGATCACGTCTTCCATCCCGTCGCCGCGCATACGCTTGGCTGAGTTTTCACCCATCACCCAGCGTAAAGCTTCGACAAGATTGGATTTTCCACAACCGTTCGGTCCGACAATACCCGTCAGACCTTCGCCGACCTCAATTTCTGTGCGGTCGGCAAAGGACTTAAAACCATTTAAACGCAGACGGGTAAACTGAACCATTCAT
>JBFWMN010000070.1:0-9286 GCA_050251555.1 Pseudobdellovibrionaceae bacterium
GGCGCTGACCATGATGATGTGATGTTCAGGGTCTATTTTATTGATTAATTGAGCGAATTCGTGGCCACTCAAGTCGGGAAGATCAATATCCAGCAGCAATATACCGGGACATTTTTCCATATAAAGAAGAAGCGCCTCAGCCGAAGAAGCGGCAATATAGACCGTATAGTCTTTAAGAATAGACATGAGGAGCTTCTGGCTGAAGCGCTGATCCTCAACCGCCAGAATGACGGGTTTGGTACGCATAGTGCGTTGCATACCTACTATTCGTAATGTCGCACTGAGCGTTTGTCGAAGGCCTTCATTCATAATATAGTAACTGAGTTTACGGCCCGCTTTTGTTCTTTGTCCGACCTTGTGCATGGCGAATGTTTTCAGGCGCGTATAATCATTTTGCAGATCATAGCGTATGAAAAAATCATTGGGTGGCATGTGCGGTATAATGTATTTACCGAACGCATCCCCGAGATCGGAGACGACGGCTTGCTGCTCTTGTATGCGCACATTGTGAAAGACAAGCATGATGTCATAGTCACGAAAGGCATAGATCGTGCATATGCCTTTACTTTCGACGTCTTCGATGATGTTCTGAAGGGTCTGCGGGTTAGGCTTATGATTGACTTGGAAAAAGCGGCATAGGATGAAATCCAGTCCGGCATGGTCGGCTGCGTTATAGCTTTCAGTGCCCGCAATCGATGCGTTGAAAAGATCCTCTGTATTGTCGTGAATATAATAGGTTTCCATTTTTTCTCTCTACGGAATATTCTACAGCGGCAGAGTTTATAAAACGTGAACCTTTATAGACTACAATAAGATGGATTACACGTATTTGTTGTAGTATGTAAAAAACAAAAAAATTATACGGCACTACAACTTAGCGGACAGATATGACCACAATATTTCATTATTTCTGGCTGGGGCCCGTTCCTTCTTATGCAGAAGAGGGAAGCTATAGCATTTTTCTGGTCATTTTATCTTATATCATTGCCGTGTTGGGATCGTATACGGGCTTACAGATGGCTGAGGTTCTGATCCGCTCGACCTCCATCCAACAAAAAAACTTTTTTCAGGCAGCGGGTGCTTTTGCTCTAGGGGCGGGGATATGGGCGATGCATTTTATCGGCATGCTCGCCTATCGCCAGCCTATGGCGCTAAGCTACGACCCTCTGATGACGTTTCTTTCCATGCTGATTGCCGTAGCTGTGGCGTATGCTGTCTTTGCCTTTACCAGACGCGAGAATGCACATTGGCATGATATATTTTTATCAGGTGCCCTTCTGGCCTTCGGAATTTGTGCCATGCATTACACGGGTATGGCTGCGATGGAAATGGATGCCGACCTCTTTTACATCCCTTCGGTTTTTCTTCTTTCTTTTCTTGTTGCTTTAACCGCCTCTATAGCGGGGTTGTATATATTTTTCCGCCTCGGTCGCTACGCAGGAAAATATCTTCTGATCTTTCGAATTCTTGCGGCATGCGTGGTCGGTGCGGCGATATGCGGAATGCATTACACTGGCATGGCGGCGGCAATCATGCTTCCTTATGCGGATTGTCGTTACGATACTGAGCAAAGTTTTACAGGTATGGCTCTCGTTATCTCAGGAATCAGTATTTGTATTTTTGCGCTTGGGCTTTTTGCTGCAGCATATAAGCGTGAACAAAAGGCGCTGAACCAGAATCAGATCACGCGGATTTTCCCGACAGGGTTATTAAGTTTTGCCCTGACCATAACATTTTTCAGCCTTATTCTTTTAACCGGCGTTCCGCTTTTGCGTTTTCATCTGTTCGGAGAAGGAAATGAAATCGTCGGGGAGATGCTTTCTTCCCAGCAACGCGAGCAAATGGGGCTCTTCCTCCTGATTGTTGGCGGTGCGGCGCTTGTTACTCTGGTTGTATGTTGGGCGTTCGCCCTCAGAGCCATCCGCACATGGCGTAAGACACTCGTCAAAATGGTTCAGGAGGAGGGCGCGTTACGTCTGGCTGCAGAGCAAGCGAACCGAGCGAAGTCTGATTTTCTGGCCAATATGAGCCATGAAATCCGCACACCGATGAATGCCGTTCTGGGGATGGCTAACCTTCTGATCGATACGAAGCTGACCACAGAGCAATCAGAATGGGTTAAAGCGATCCGGTCATCGGGAGACAATCTTCTCAATATTATCAATGACATTATCGACTTTTCCAAAATCGAGGCCGGAAAAATCAAATTGGAGTCAGTGGATTTTAATTTGGGCCGCGAAATCGAGTCTGTAACCAACATCTTCATGCATCAGGCGGCGGAGCGTCGCATCGAATTGATTCTGGAATATAATCCAATGCTCAATACCCAAGTCATTGGCGATCCCACACGCTTCCGACAAATTCTTTCAAACTTGCTTTCAAACGCCCTGAAATTTACCAAGCAGGGACACATCCTCATCCGTATGGATGTTTTAGAAAAAGCAGGGATTAACGGGGAAGATGTCTATACGTTTTCTGTTGAAGACACCGGTATCGGGATCGCACAAGAAAAGCTTGAGTTGATTTTCCAGAAATTTACGCAGGCGGAAGAATCCACCACGCGGAATTATGGTGGGACAGGTCTCGGACTGACCATCTGCCGTGAATTGGTCACGATGATGGGCGGGCACATCTCGGTCACTAGTCAGGAGGGCAAGGGAACCGTCTTTACGTTCGTGCTGCCGTTTTTTGCGTCCGAAAGCCATGAAGAGCATTTGCCGACACTACCTGATTTATCAGATCTTCGCGTGCTCATTCTCGATGACTATGACCAGTCGCGTGAATACATGGAAATTCTACTTCAGCGCACAGGGGCGAAAACAGATCAATGTTCTACTGTGAGTGCGGGCTTAAAGGCGATGGAGAAATCCCTCAAAGAGGATCGTCTCTATGACATCGTTCTTTTGGATTATTTTTTCAAAACCACCAACGGGATGGAGTTTGTCAAAGCTGTCAGAAAGAAGAAGCAGTATGACCATGTTGTTCTGTTTATGGTGACGGGCATCATGAAGCCGCAATCTTACGATGAACTGAAAGAAGAGGGCTTGGATGGATATTTTCGTAAACCGTATCGACCTGAACGGTTACTTGCCGCCTTGAGCGTCGCTGCTGCAAGGGGCAGAGGGCGAAAAGACACGCCACTGCTCACGCGTCACAACGCCCTTTCCTTTTTGCAAGGAAGACAAGCAGGCGAAGAGCCTGAAATGGTGGGGCGCACACAGTTTAAAGGGGTCAAAGTTCTCGCTGTTGAGGACATGCGTATAAACCTCATGCTGATTACGAAGGTTCTCAGCAAATTCGGATGTGAAACAGAGGTAGCCGAAAATGGTGCCGTGGCTTTGGAGAAAATCAAGAAGGGCAACCGCTATGACATTATCTTTATGGATTGTCAGATGCCTGTAATGGACGGTTTTGAGGCGACAGGTGCCATTCGTGATTTTGAGCGGGAAAATAAACGTTTGCCGGGTGTCCCCATTATTGCGCTGACTGCGGATGCGATGGTCGGTGACCGTGAAAAATGTCTGGAAGCGGGTATGTCTGATTATATCAACAAGCCGTTTAAAGAGGAGCAAATCGGTCGCATGCTCCAACGTTGGGTCGACACGCAAGACTTATAAGAATGCTCTGAACGGCTCTAAAACGGCACTTTTTTGTAAGCCCGCAAATTTTTTTTAGCAGATATGCATTTTTTTGAATTCGGACTATTGAAGTCCGAATTTTTTTCGCTATATATCCCCAAAACCAACATCAAACATTTTTTCGAGCCCATATATGACTCCCAAAAATCTTTCCTGCTGGTCAAACCTCAGATACGATTTCCCATCCTCTATTGTTGTTGTTCTTGTTGCCCTTCCGCTATGTCTCGGCATTGCGTTGGCTTCGGGTGCACCGCTTGTCTCCGGCCTGATCGCCGGGGTCTTGGGCGGGGTAATCGTCGGCGCGATCAGTAAATCTCCCTTAAGTGTCAGTGGCCCTGCGGCCGGCCTGACCGTTATCGTTCTTTCTGCCATTCAAGAGCTTCCAACTTTAAACGCTTTTTTCCTCGCGGTTTTTCTCGCGGGCATCTTCCAGATTGTCTTCGGGTTACTACGTGCGGGTATTGTCGGGGATTTTATTCCGACAAGTGTGATTAAGGGGATGCTTGCGGCTATCGGCCTTATCCTGATCCTAAAACAACTGCCGCATGCAGTGGGCTACAACAAGGCGTTCTTCGGCGAGCATGCTTTTAAGGATCATACGGGTGAGAACACGTTCTCGGCCTTGTTCCATATGCTGGATCACGGCGTGTCGATGACGGCGATCTTTATTTCGCTCATCTCGCTGGTCTTCCTATTCTGGTGGGATAAGGTGCAATCGAAGGCCCAGAATTTTATACGCTATGTGCCCGGGCCTCTCATTGTTGTCGGCTTCGGTCTGGCAGTGAATGTGTTCGTGAATGGCTTTTTGCCCGATCAGGCTCTAACCGCGTCGCAACTGGTTGCCGTGCCTGTCATCAGCTCATTTGATGAATTCACATCGCTTTTTGCCTTCCCTGACTTTGCGCAGCTTTCCAACCCTGCCGTCTGGACTGTGGCTATAACATTGGCGCTTGTTGCCAGTGTCGAGACGCTACTGAGTATCGAGGCTGTCGATAAGCTGGATCCGTTTAAACGCGTTACACCGACGAACCGCGAGTTGTTTGCGCAAGGGGTCGGGAACAGCGTGTGCGGTCTGGTTGGCGGCTTGCCTGTTACCTCCGTGATTGTACGCTCTTCTGCGAATGTCAGTTCGGGGGCGCGGACGAAAGCCTCCGCCATATTGCACGGCGTGCTGCTTTTTGCCCTTGTTCTGGCTATTCCGAAATTGCTGAATCTCGTGCCGCTTTCGGCATTGGCAGCGGTTTTGATTGCCGTGGGTTACAAGCTGACCAAGCCCAGTATTTTCATGGAAAAATACGAGCGGGGAATGTCGTACTTTGTCCCCTTCGTTGCCACAATCAGTGCCATCTTGCTGACCGATCTTCTGGTGGGCATCGGCATTGGGATTGTTGTGAGCGTCCTCTTCATGGTGTTTGAGGGAGCAAAACTCTCCGTCACTCTTGTCGAAGATGAAGGGCGTCACCTGATCCGTTTCCGTAAAGACCTCTTCTTCCTTGCCAAGCCGCAATTGAAGAAGCTGCTTAACGGGTTGCCTGATGGCGCGAATGTCCTGATTGATATGTCGCAGATCAACTATATCGATCTCGATAATATGGACATTTTCCACGACTTTATGTTGTCACTCGAGCAACGCGGTATCACCGTCAAGTTTAAAGACGACATGCATAAATTTCATCGGGCTTTTGCTTGAAACCCACACTCAAAGAAACTTGTCATTATAAAGGAATATCCATCATGGAAAAATTTGAAGAACTCCTCTTGGAAAACAAAGCCTGGGCGAAAGAGATCAAAGCCTCTGATCCCGAATTCTTTGAGCGTTTGGCACTGCCTCAAAAACCTGAGATTTTGTGGATAGGCTGCTCGGATAGCCGCGTGTCTCCCGAAGAGATCACGCAATGTAATCCGGGTGAGATTTTTACACACCGCAATATTGCCAATCTGGCACTCCATACCGACCTGAACTTGTTCAGCGTAGTGCAATATGCCGTTGAGGTTTTGGGGATCACGGACATTGTTGTCTGCGGCCATTATGATTGCGGCGGCATCAAGGCGGCTTTGGGGCGTACATCTTTTGGCACGATTGATAAATGGTTGCGCCATATCAAGGATGTTTACCGCTTCCATAAAGCCGAGGTGGATGCGTTGGAAACCGAAGAAGCGCGCATTAACCGTCTGATTGAGCTCAATGTTCAGGAGCAGGTGCATAATTTGGCGAAAACCACATTGATCCAGAATGCCTGGAAGAATGATAAGCGCCCGAACCTGCATGGCTGGGTTTTTGATTTGCCAAACGGGACGATCAAGCAATTGCTCGATATCAAACCCGGCGAGCAACTTGACGAGTCGATCTATGTTTACGAAAACATCTAGGGGACGTTTACAAATCAGATAAGGAAAAGCCGGACAGTCTCAACTGAACCGGCTTTTTTCATGCTCTTTAAAAATTATGTTTCCAGAAAATCCCGACAGTGTGATCGGGTGCGGCATCCGAGAGACCTGTGCGGTATTTCATCTCCATACTGGTATCCGCATTCAGCTTCAGCTTTGTCACAGGGCCGAAGCTGTGGCTTTGTTCGCTCCAGTCCAAATGATCGCTTAAATTCCCGAAGTCGTTGAAGCTTTCCAGACCCAGACCCCAATCATCATTCATGTGATAAATGGCTTGGGCACGAAACTCAAACTCGGTGCCGTTTGCGGCATCCTCACCGACATCGTTTGAAAAAAGCTGGTTAAAGCGAATGGTCAGCGTGTCCAAAGGGATTTGCTGATACAGCCCATAGGTGAGGCTGTAGGGCTTTTTATCGCCATCTGTGGTGACAAAGCCGACACGCGCCCCCAGATCAAAGCCGCTGTCTTCAGCGCTCAAAAGCTGGAAACGGTTTTCAAAGGTTGTTCCCTGATATTCAAAGCTATTGTCTTTGCGCTTATCCAAAAAGGTCACGATACGTGCCGCATACCATTCGTTAAAGGCGTGATCAATGAGAATTCGTGCGCGAATATTCTCATCTTGTCCGTCATCTTCGTCATCACCCGTAAAACCAATCCGCGCATCAACCGAAGTGACATCTTCCGTGACCACGGAGCCTCCGACTGAGCTGATGGATGAAGCATTTGCGGAAAAGTTTGTAAAAACTAAAATAATACTTGCCAATATCAGCAGGTTACTATTCATTAACATAATAGATTTATAGTGACTGGGAAAACGTATAGGGGTGTTCATGTCAGTACCATCGTCAAAGCAAGAGTTTCTGGACAAAGCCACGGGACGCACGCGCTTTTCAGAACTCATTAATTCTGAACTTCGCAGCATCGTCAACAATGATTGCGCCTATCCGCTGGGCAGCATCTTTGTCTGTGGACGCTTTGGAGCAGGTAAGAGCACATTTTCCGATTACTGGCAGGGCAGCGACTTTTTCCCATCCGTGTATCATATTGATACGGACCATTTGATGCGCAAGCTTCATGATATGGGTTATACGCCTAGCCGTTCCGATACCCGCATGTGCGGTGATCTGTTGCGCGAGATGTTCGGTATGCTCTCCGAAATGAATATTCCTTATACATACTCCTTTGCAGGAAGGCAGGCGGTTACACCCGTCCAGCACCGTGTCTCCAAAAACATTCCCGGCTATTCCGCGCTTACGGATGCGGAAAAGATTGTCGCCAAACCTACAGGGCACATGGTTTTGTGTGATACGGAGGTATCTTTGGCCCGTGTGCGTCAGCGTCAGGCTGCGGGCGGACACCCGTATCAGGAACTAACCGGCGAATTTGAAGATAAATATATCTATAAGCAGGCGGAAATCATTTACGGACTGCCGTTTTATGCCGCCGGAACGGATAGCTATTTCATCTGGGATTCATCAGAAAGCGGCAAGCAAAAAATGATTGCCGAGATTATTCGCGGCGAAGACGGCGTGCGCCAAATCACGATCCACGACAGTGAGCGTGCCGACCATTTCGGCCTGACGCAGGAGAATATGCGTATTCTTTTCAACCTGTATGATGATTACGAATTTCTCTATACCAAGATCTTCGGGCGTGTGGTTGCGCATGAATTCGGCGGAGAGGTCAGAGATCTGTTCGATGAAACATGTGACGGTATTTCGCGTGAGCTGATGGCGTCGGTACTGGATGATCTGGAGCGTCCTTTGCTGCAGAGTGCTGCCAACAATGAGGCGTCAATCACGTTCGAAGAGGGCGAGAAGTGGGAAATCAATGTCTTTGAGCGTCCCATCAATTTCGAGTGCATGAATAATCTGGCGGTTCATATTGCCAAAGAAAGACAGAATTATGAGGGGGGACTTGTTCAAATGCCTCCGCAAGCTACCTGATTTTTTACGATGTTCAAAAAATTAGGATTGGTTCTTCTGGCCTTGTCTCTTTTTTCAAAAGCCCATGCTGCTGAAACACAAACCGCCGTTTTTGCAGGCGGATGTTTTTGGTGCATGGAATCCGAATTTGCCCATGTTGATGGGGTGAGTGAGGTCGTCTCGGGTTATACGGGCGGCGCTTTAGACAACCCGACATATGAGCAGGTCTCCTCAGGTACGACAGGGCATTTCGAAGCCGTGCAGGTGACCTATGACCCTGCCAAAGTCTCTTATGAGAAGCTCCTCGATATTTTCTGGACGAATATCGATCCGACCAATGCCGAAGGGCAGTTCTGTGATATCGGCTCACAATATCGCACCGCGATTTTTGTGGCGGGAGAGGAGCAGAAAAAACTGGCAGAGGCCTCACTGGAAAAGGTCAATGCGCGCTTTGATCACAAGGTTGCCACCGAGATTTTACCTTTTGATCGCTTCTGGAAAGCCGAAGAGTATCATCAGCAATATTACAAAAAGAACGCAACCCATTACAAACTCTACCGTTGGGGCTGCGGACGTGACCAAACTCTGGATGAGCTTTGGGGCGATAAATAAGCCGAAAATCGTTGACAAGGGCGCTTAAATCCTTATAAATCCGAACCATTCCCGGGAAAGAGAAGGGGCATGGTGTCTTTTCCGTTGACGAGAACAGCTTGAGATCAAGCCTTTCGCCAAACCTAGTACGGTCTGCCGGGACATGAAAAAGAAGAAAAGGAAAGAGTATCATGAGCGGAAAGCGCCTTGCCTCTAAGCACAAAATCGACCGCCGTTTGGGTTTGAACCTCTGGGGTCGTCCGAAATCTCCCTACAATCTGCGTCAAACTGGCCCAGGTATGCACGGCGCTCGCCGCGGCAAACCAACCGACTACGGTATCCAGTTGTCTGCAAAGCAAAAGCTGAAAGGCTATTACGGCTCAATCGGTGAGAAGCAATTCCGCCGTTACTACGCCGAAGCTGTGCGCCTGAAAGGCGATACGGGTGAAAACCTGATCGGTCTTCTGGAGCGCCGCCTGGATGCAGTGATCTACCGTGCGAAATTCGTGCCGACCGTTTTTGCGGCCCGTCAGTTCGTCAACCACGGTCACATTCTGGTTAATGGCAAACGCGTCAACATTCCTTCTTACCAAGTCAAAGAAGGCGATGTGATCGAAGTGAAAGAAGCTTCACGCCAGCTCGCCATCGTTTTGACATCTGTCGAACTGGCTGAGCGTGACGATCCTGAATATGTCGAAGTCGACCACAAGAAAATGAAAGCCACATTCCTGCGTACACCAAAGC
>JBFWMN010000071.1:0-8818 GCA_050251555.1 Pseudobdellovibrionaceae bacterium
TTTTTCTGCCGGTCTGCATAGACACGAACATCGTCGGCACCTGCAATATGGTCGGCATGCTGATGCGTATATAAAAGTGCGTCGATATGCGAGATATCGTAGGTGTTCATTTGAGCACGGAAATCTTGCCCGGTATCGATCACCAGGGTTGTTGTTGAAGATTGCACCAAAAGCGAGCAACGCGTGCGACGATTTTTCGGGTCATTTGGATCGCATTTGCCCCAATCGTTGCCCGGTTTAGGAACGCCGTAGGAATTCCCGCAGCCCATGATCGTCAATGTCAGTTCGGTCATTCCAGTTTTCTATGCAGTTTTGGAGGGTTTTTGTGCTTTGGTGAAAAGCTTATAAAAATTCTCAGATGTTACATGAGCAACCGTCTCTTCATCCATTACTTTAAGTTTGGAAAGATACGATCCGGTAAGTTTCACGTTAGATGGTGTGTTCACCCTTCCTCTTAACGGCACGGGTGCCAAATAGGGCGAATCGGTCTCGACGAGCAAACGTTCCAGTGGGGCGCGTGTGGCTATTTCTTTGAGTTCCAACGCTTTCGGGAATGTTAAAATTCCCGAAAAAGAGATGTAAAACCCCATATTCAGTGCTTGGTCAGCTAGCCAAGAACTGCCGCTAAAGCAATGAAATACACCATTTAATCGCCCCTGCCCCTCTTCCTTCAAAATTTGGATCGTATCTTCTTCGGCATCCCTTGTATGGATGATGACAGGCAGGTCTGCAGCAAGACAAGCGCGAATATGTTTACGAAAGGACTCTTTTTGCGCCTCTCTTGGCGAATTATCGTAGTAATAATCGAGGCCTGTCTCGCCGATCGCAACAATTTTGGCGGGTTCAGCCAGTTTAATAAGATCACCCGTATCATATGCCATTTCTTCAGCTAAACCAGCATCATGCGGGTGTGTCCCGACGGAGGCCCAAACATTCGGAAAAGCTTCGGCGATATTGAGAAGTTCCTTGTATTCCTTTGAAATCGTACAAGAAACTGTCAGGCAGGCATCCACATCATGGTCAGCTAATGCTGCGACCAATTCGGCGGGAGTTCCGGCTTGCTGGATGTTTCCGTGATTTAAATGGCAGTGCGAGTCAATCCACATGGGATTAAGAATGGGTGTTTTCCCGAGAAAATTCAACACCTACACGTGTGACGTGATCAAAAATATCCGGCTTCTCAGCTCTTACACTTGCCTGTAACACGCGGGAATCCTCGAAAATTGCGTCTAGAATCATGTTCGAGAATGTTTCAAGAAGCGTGATATGGACGTGCTGAGCGACGATTTTCTCGATTTTAGCAATCACATCGGCGTAATTGAGGGTATTAGTGATATCCTCGGCGAAATCGGCAGGCGTCGGCATGATGATCTTCGCGTTCACGAAAATCTTTTGCAGATTGTCTTTTTCCTTCGGTTCCAGCCCGATCGACATATTGAGCTCCAAATCGGTGATCAGGATGGTGTATGTGCCGGTTAAAGCCATTTGAAAAATCCTCTGTATGTGTCGCTTAAAGCTTTTAAGCCGCTTCTTCGCTTATTTCAATGCGTGGGAATATGCCTTGTGGGGCATCAATCAGCGTATCGGTTGCCAGGGCGTGTTCGGCTGTGGCATAGGCAAAGTCACGAGCCCCCTCTTCTACTTTCAACTGGTCAAGAAGCCTGTCTGCGCTTTGCGGCATCAGCGGACGAATGAGAATGCCCAAAACGCGCAATGTTTCGGCAATGACCGAGAGAACGACATTCATGCGCTCCAAATCCGTCTTTTTGAGTGTCCATGGGGCCTGCTCATCGATATACGCGTTGGCTTTGTAGACGACCTTCCAGATCTCTTCAATGGCGCGATTGAAACGGAAAGATTTGGCATGTTCGCGTACGGCAGAAAGGGTCGCATACGCAGCATCCAGCAGCTCTGAATCGGCATCGGTTAGCAAGCTACGAGCGACAATCTTACCTTCCCCGTTCTTGACCACCATCGATAATGTGCGTTGCGCCAGATTACCGAGACCATTGGCAAGGTCGGCATTCAAGCGATTGGTGGCTTGCTCGTGGCTGAAATTGCCGTCTTCCCCGTGCGAGACTTCGCGCATCAGGATATAGCGTGTCTGGTCCACACCATAGCGTGTAATCAGATCATGCGGGGCAACGACATTTCCAAGCGATTTGCTCATTTTCTGCCCGTCGACATTGATAAAGCCGTGCGCAAAAATCTGTTTGGGTAAGGGCAAATCGGCGGCCATCAAAAAGGCAGGCCAGAACACGCAATGGAAGCGGATAATATCTTTCCCGATCACATGGACGTTGGCGGGCCAGTATTTCTGATACATGGCAGAGGATGTGTCGGGGTAGCCGACACCCGTAATATAGTTGGTGAGCGCATCCAGCCAGACATACATGACATGATCGGGGTCGTTGGGAACGGGAATGCCCCAGTCAAAGCTGGTGCGCGAAATGGATAGGTCTTCGAGCCCCCCCTTCACAAAGCTGATAATCTCATTGCGACGTGACGCGGGCTGAATGAACTCGGGATTTTCTTCGTAATATTGCAGCAGGCGCTCAGTATAGGCAGACAGCTTAAAGAAGTAGCTTTTCTCAACCATCCATTCGACTTCAGTGTCGTTCGGTGTTTTCTTTTCGCCTGTTTTTGCATCGATCTTCAGTTCTTTTTCAGCAAAGAAGGCTTCCTCGCGTGTCGAGTACCAGCCGGCATATTCGCCTAGGAAAATGTCGCCATTTTCAACGATCTTGTTCCACAAGGCTTGAGAGGAAGTGTGGTGGCGCGGCTCTGTCGTGCGGATGAAATCATCCTGCGAGATGTTGAGATCCTTCGTGAGCTGCAAAAACAACGCGGAAATATCATCGCAAAAAGCCTTGGCTGTCAGACCTTTGTCGGCAGCGGTTTTTGCAACCTTCTGACCGTGTTCGTCCATGCCCGTTAAAAACATCACATCGCGCCCCTCAGCGCGCTGAAAACGCGCCATCACATCCGTCAGGATCATTTCATAGGCATGCCCCAGATGCGGCGCACCGTTGGCATAGGCAATGGCTGTGGTGATATAGTAAGGGGTTTTTGCGGCCATGTTCGTTGCAAGCTCTCTTTATCTTCACGTTTTACAGGAAGTGAGTTGTAACCGAACTTGGCCCTCCTTGCAAAAGAAAGAAGATTTGAAGGGCCGTGGTGCGCTTATCCAGTGATTGGCGTGTAGTCGCCTCGGAAAGCTCTTTGATGCGCTCATAAAGCTCCAAAAGTCTATGTCCGCCCATACGCTGCAGGCGCTCGGGTAAGGCCGTATAGCGCGTAAAAAGGGCGGGCTGCGGCAGGTTTGCCGCCTGATATTTCAGGGTCATGCGCAAAATCCATAAGATAGCCCAGCTAAACTGCGTAAACGGGTCTTCTTCCCCTTTACCCTTTTCAGTGACGCGTGAGATGAAAGCCTGCATGAGATCAGGTTGCGCATAAGGATCATCTTCAAAGAGCTGGAAAATATCCTCAAGGAGGCTTAAGCCCCCCTCTTCCAACAAACGTAAAACCTGCCCCGGCGCTCCGTGCCCCATATTGGCAGCCAAATCAAATTGCGGGTCACGTAAAGCGTCGGGAGATGTGCGGGAAATCACCTCACGCAACTCGGCTTCAGATAATGGGGTCAGCGGAAAATGTGCGACACGCGAGCGAATGGTGGGCAGCAACTGGCCTGTTGTTTCGGAAACCAGAATAAGAATGGCGCGTGAAGGTGGCTCCTCAAGGATTTTGAGGATCGAGTTTTGCGCCTGATTGGTCATGGTTTGTGCTTCATCGACAATCACGACGCGCCAGCCTGCATCCGTGGAGGCTTTCAGGCGCATAAACGGGCCGATTTTACGGATCTGCTCGATATCGACATGGGCTTTGCGTACACCCTTCTTTTCATCCATTGCTGGTTCAATGACAAAGAAATCAGGATGTGCAAGGCGTGCGACCTGTCTGAAAATGGCGGGACTGTCTTCCGCATTTGCCGATGTCAGGTTCGTTTTCCCTAATAGGGCACGGGCAATCGTATAAGCAAGTGTGGCTTTGCCGATGCCGCGTGGCCCCGTCAGCAAGAAGGCATGGGGCAATGTGCCGTTGGCAAGGCGCGTTTCAAAGCTCGTCACAAAATCGTCATGTCCGACAAGCTTAGGCGAAAGGCGCGCTGAAAAGCTCTCGCCGTCTTCGGTAAGATCAGAGGATTCCTGAACGGTCATGTCCGGCAAGTCACCGCCGAACAGCGCGCCGGTGTCCTCGTCCGTCTCATCGTCTTCGAGATCGTCCTCAGGGTCTTCCAGAACGGGGTCGCCGAATAAATCAACCATGCCCGACCTCCTTTAAGATTGCGGCAAAGACGGTTGCTTCATCTTGGGCGGCATCAATCACACGAAAGCGATGCGTGTTCTTTGCGGCAAGGTCCAAAAATCCATCACGCAAGCGCTCATGGAAAGACAGATCAAGATTTTCAAAGCGGTCCTCGGTACCGCCATCGCCTGCCATACGCTTACCGGCACGGGTCAGGCCGACTTTCGGGTCAATATCCAAAAGGAAGGTGATGTCGGGCTCAAACCCATTAAGGACCGAAGCCACTAGCGTTTCGATGAGGTCCGTTCCTTGCCTGTGACCATATCCCTGATAGGCGCGGGTTGAGTCTGTAAAGCGATCGCAAATAACCGTTTGTCCCGCCTGAAGTGCGGGCTTGATCACGCGCTCCACATGAAGCTGGCGGTCGGCAAAAAACAGCAATGTTTCGGCTTCCTTGCTCCATTGCCCGCCATCGCGTTCAACAAGAAGGGCGCGCAGCTTCGCACCTTCAGGGGTCCCGCCCGGTTCGCGGGTCAGGAGGCAAGGTTTCCCCTGCCCCTCTAAAGCCGCAGCCAATCGCTTGATTTGTGTCGTCTTGCCGGCACCCTCGCCGCCCTCAAAGGTGATAAACAAGGGTGCTGAATCTAAACTCATTTGAAGAAGGACTGAATTTTTTGCCAGATTTTCTTGAAGAAATTGGCTTCCTCGACATCGTCTGTGGCAACCAAAGGCACGATACGTGAAAAGCCGCCCGTATCCGTTACAGTCGCCTGACCGATTTTTTGGCCTTTTTTGACGGGGCCGTATACCGGGCTGAGGAAGCTGTATTCCACGTGGGGTTTGGATGTTGTGTTACGCGAGACCGTGATTTTCAGATCGGATTCAGGCGTGGCATTGACCTGATCGACTTTCCCGTACATGACAGGAACCGTTCCGACAATGTCTCCGCCTTTGACCAGCGTATCGTTTTTGAAGTTCATCAGGGCCCATGTGACCAGTTTGACGCCTTCATCGGCGCGGGCCTGCATGGAATCCGTGCCGTTAAAGACAACAATCACACGACGACCGTCTCTGACGGCAGAGGCAATCAGGCCGTATCCTGCTTCTTCGGCATGACCTGTTTTAACACCGTCTGCGCCGATATCCTTATAAAGAAGCGGGTTGCGGTTCCCTTGTCTGATGCCGTTATAGGTGAATTCATGCTCGGCAAAAATCGGGTAATATTCGGG
Organism: Pseudobdellovibrionaceae bacterium; assembly: GCA_050251555.1. Lineage (GTDB taxonomy): Bacteria > Pseudomonadota > Alphaproteobacteria > Micavibrionales > Micavibrionaceae > UBA2137. Next base: position 5,538 of record JBFWMN010000071.1, read on the forward strand.
GAAATCATGAATAAGGTAACGCGTCAAAATCGCGAGATCTTCAGCCGTTGAATAGTGGTCAGGGTCAGGCCAGCCGCTCGCATTGTTGAAGTGCGAATTTTTCATGCCCAGCTTTTCGGCGATCATGTTGAGACGCTTGACGAAGGAATCTTCAGACCCTGCCAGACCTTCAGCCAGAACGATTGTTGCATCGTTACCGGACTGGACAACGACACCTCTGACCAGATCTTCAACGGTCACGTCCTCATTGATCGGCACGAACATTTTCGAACCACCCATGCTCCACGCTTTTTGCGAGACACGGAATGTGTCGGTCATTTTGATGTCGCCTTTTTTCAGCGCATCGAAAACGGCATAGGCGGTAATGACTTTTGACATGGAGGAGGTCGGCATTTTTTCACGCGCATTCTTGGCGTAAAGAACCGTGCCGGTTTCGTAATCAACAATATAGGCTTCACGTGCCGTTGTCTCGATGGCGGCGTCTGCCAGCGGCGTGACGATTTCCTCATCCGTTGTCGCTGCAGTGGCTTCCGGGGCAGACTTTGTTGCCTCTGTTTGTGTGGTGGCCTGTTCGGATGGCGCATCGGCGGTTTGTGCCTGTGCTGCATAAGGGGACATACCGAGGGTCAGGAACAGGGCAAACAGGGGAAGCGTTTTTTGAAAGAGTGTCATAGTCGTCTTATCGTCCTTTTATAAAGAGGCAAAATCCAAATCTCATGAACGGTCAGAAAAAGCGCAAAAAATACGTCGAGGCTTCCGGTCTCCCCTCATCGTCAACGGACGGGAAGCACGTCGTCAGCACGGCTTTCTTTCTCTTGAAAAAGTAAGGGCCGAGTCGTTTTCTTAGCGTTCGGCAACCACTATAGCATCCGGATAGCCACGATCAACAACTTGCGGCAGAATATCCATGGCTGTCTGTGAAGATTGCATAGGGCCGACTTGCACACGGTAAAGCGGGACACCGTTGCGGTCCGTAGAGATCACACGTGCGCCACCTGCAAGATCGCTCAAAGACTGGCTGAGAGCCTGTGCATTGGCTTGATTCCCGAAAGCGCCCACCTGCACGTAATAAGTTCCGGCAGCCATATGTGTCGGGGCGTAAGAGTTTGTGGCAACTTGTTGCGCGGCATAGGGTGGCAGTGTTTCTGTTGAAACCTCGGGCAGTCTGATGGGAACAGGTGCGGGACGCGGCGGTGTGACAGAGGTGACTTTTGAATAGCCTGAATCGTAACCTGCACCACCTGTTTGGGCGCGATGAGCGCGGTTCAGCCCGATTTCGATGCCGCGTGTGTCACGGCCTTGCTTGGCAGCGCTCGCGACAATCTGGCTTTCTTTGGGCATCAGCTCAACACGAACCTTGGCTTTGCCTTTGTTCTTAAAGCCCAGCGTTTTGGCGGCTTCTTCGGACACATCCAGCACGCGGTCTCTGGCAAAAGGTCCGCGATCATTGACGCGCAGGATGGCGGAGCGACCGTTTTCAAGGTTGGTCACGCGAATAATGGAAGGCAATTGTAATGTGCGGTGCGCGGCGGTCATATCGCCAGTATTGAAGGTTTCACCGTTGGCAGTACGCTTTCCGTGGAAGCCCGGGCCATACCAGGAGGCCATGCCCTCTTCGATATATTCGTACATTTCTGTTGGTTCGTAACGGCGACCGGCAACATTGTATGGTTTGCCGACTTTGAATGTGCCTTGGCTTGCCGACTGTTGGGAAGCTGGCACTTGTTTAATGACATGGGAAGCGAGTTCCGTTTCAGCGCAGGCGCTCAAAAGAAGTGCGGAGGCTGCCAGTGTGGCAAAACGAAGCTTTGATAAACGTGACATGGTGAAGTTTTGACCTTTCCTTTTGTCGGGTACGCAGTATGAATTTTTTATATAAAGACTGCCTAATTAGAGGGATGCCGCACAAAAATCAAGGCGCGGCAGCAATGGCATCGGCAAGAAGTCCGACAGAGGTTGCGAAATAGGTGGACCGATTCCAGTCCATGATGACTTTATAATTATCATAAACAAGGTAGGTAGGGCCAGCTTTTCCGTCAGGCTGAACAAGTGAGGCTTGCACATTTTCTTGCGGCAAGGGTTGCCCCCAGACGGTGGTGATGCCCTGTCCCGCCCAGAAACTCAAAGGTTTCGATATTTTGAGTGACACAAGAGAGGCATCAATCGGGCGGTTAAGTTTAACCTCCCTGCCCCAGCGCATACCGTTCTGCCAGCCGTTTTTATGCAGATAATTGGCAGCGGACGCGAAGACATCGGGCAATGTCGTCCAGATATCCTTATGCCCGTCGCGGTTAAAATCCTGCGCGTAAGCATTAAAGCTGGAGGGCATAAACTGGCATTGGCCCATTGCGCCTGCCCATGACCCTTTGAAATGGCCTTGATCAATGTGCCCTGCCTGCAAAATTTTCAGGGCATTTGTTAGTTCTGTCTCAAAAAAGTCGCGGCGTCGTCCATCCCATGCGAGGGTTGCAAGCGCTGTGACGACATCATAGCCGCCCGTATTGTTGCCGAAGCTCGTTTCAATTCCCCATAACGCCACGATATATTGAGGCTGTACGCCGTATTGTGCGGCAACCTGATCCAGCAATGCCTTATTTTCGCGGTAGAGGCGTTGCCCTTGTGCAATGCGGCCTTGTGTTACGACATTCTTGCGGTATTGGGCAAAGGTAATCTTCTTTTCAGGCTGTTTTTTATCCAGATCGCGGATGCGCTGCACGGGGGCGACATTGCGCATGGCAGAATCAAAAACGGCAGGCGACACGCCTTGTGCAAGGGCCTTTTGACGATAGGCATTTTTCCAGACGGAAAAATCCTCGGCAAAGGCGGGTGCGGAAGTACTTAAAAATGCAGCCGTCGCAAGTGTAACGGTGGCTTTGCAAAAGGATTTGAGCAGCATAAAGGGCCTTTGTGAGTTTTCAATCTTTCACCAAGTTATCCTGATTGGTACGGATGACAAGATGATTTTCCGTCTTATCCCTATGCGCGTTTTTTTATGTTTCGGGGCTTTACGAGAGATGATTTTTAAAGCTATAACCAGTGCCTGATATTGACCGATGTCTCTTGATAATAAGGATGAGTGGCAGAGCGGTTGAATGCACCGGTCTTGAAAACCGGCGAGGGTTCGCGCCCTCCGTGAGTTCGAATCTCACCTCATCCGCCAATTCATTTTTGCAGCCCGAAACATCTCCTAACATCCTGAAAGGGAAGGATAATTCGGTGGTTCGAACACCCTGATTCCAGTCATATTCCAAATGACTGTCCAGAGTGAGTTGCAGCACTAT
>JBFWMN010000072.1:0-8327 GCA_050251555.1 Pseudobdellovibrionaceae bacterium
TACAAGTGTGACGACAGAAGGCGGAGCCTACGGAAAAGGCACCATCATTGCCGAGTTCGATATCAACCCGAAGCTCTGGTTTTTTGAGTGTCACTTCAAAGGCGACCCTGTTATGCCGGGTTGTTTGGGGCTTGATGCGCTCTGGCAGCTTCTCGGCTTTTATCTTGGCTGGACAGGCGCACCGGGTTCAGGACGCGCACTTGGCTTGGGTGAATTGAAATTCACAGGACAAGTTTTGCCGAAAACCAAGCTGGTTCGTTACATTCTTGATATCAAGCGTGTCATCAACCGCAAGCTGGTCTTGGGTATTGCTGACGGTCGCGTTGAGGCTGACGGTCAGGTGATTTACGAAGCGTCTGACTTGAAAGTCGGCCTCTTCGATAATACAGATTCCATGTAAAATCGTAAGGCATTACAGCTTTTACTCTTAATCACGTCTCGTTTTAATAAAAGCAGGTGGACAAACATGACTATTTCTAATGGCCCAAGACGCGTCGTCGTTACCGGATTAGGTATCGTTTCTTGTATCGGCAATACGGCTGATGATGTGACGAAATCTCTGAAAGACGGGAAATCAGGCATTTCTTTTTCTCCCGAATATGCCGAGCTCGGTTTCCGTTCTCAGGTACATGGGAAGCCTGTGATAGATCTTGAAGAGCGCATCGATCGCAAAATGCGCCGCTTTATGGGTGATTCTGCGGCCTATAACCATATTGCGATGGAAGATGCGATTGCTGATTCCGGCCTTGAGGAAAAAGATATTATCAACCCGATGACGGGGATCATCATGGGGTCCGGCGGACCTTCTACCCGTGCGATTGTCGAAGCTGCCGACGTGACCCGCGAAAAAGGCCCGAAACGTGTCGGTCCTTATGCTGTTCCTAAAGCCATGTCTTCGACAAACTCTGCCAATATCGCGACACATTTCCAGATCAAGGGCGTGAACTACACGATTTCTTCGGCCTGTTCGACATCTGCACACTGTATTGGTAATGCTGCCGAAACGATTGCCTGGGGACGTCAGGATGTGATGTTTGCCGGTGGCGGTGAGGAGCTGGACTGGACGCTATCCGTGTTGTTTGACGCGATGGGCGCCATGTCTTCGAAATATAACGATACCCCTGAGCGCGCCTCACGCGCCTATGACGCAAACCGTGACGGCTTCGTCATTGCTGGCGGCGGCGGTGTTCTGGTTCTGGAAGAACTGGAGCATGCCAAAGTACGCGGCGCGAAGATTTATGGTGAGCTGACAGGTTACGGTGCGACATCCGATGGTGCCGATATGGTGGCTCCATCAGGTGAGGGGGCTGTCAGATGTATGCGCCAAGCTTTATCAACCGTTAATGGACCGATTACCTATATCAACTCGCACGGCACCAGTACGCCTGTCGGTGATATCACGGAATTGAATGCCATTCGTCAGGTGTTCGAACCCAGAGGCGGAGAGTTTCCCTATATCGGTTCGACTAAATCTATGACGGGCCACTCATTGGGCGCAACAGGCGTTCAGGAGGCTATTTACTCGCTTCTCATGATGAAGCACGGCTTTGTTGCCCCGTCCATTAACATCGAAACGCTGGATGAGGGCGTGGGTAATCTGCCCGTTGCCAGATCCCGCATCGACAATGTTGATCACCAGACAGTGATTTCCAACAGCTTCGGCTTTGGCGGCACAAACTGCACGCTGGCCTTCTCGAAATTTGAAGGCTGATCAGACAAGAAAAAAGAAAGATAAAAAAAGAATGACAATAATGAAGGGTAAAAAGGGTCTGATTATGGGGGTCGCCAACGACCACTCCATTGCCTGGGGCATTGCCAAGGCACTTCACGATCAGGGTGCGGATCTGGCTTTCACCTATCAAGGTGAGGCTTTTAAAAAACGTATTGAGCCGCTGACGCAGTCTTTGGGCTCGAAAATGCTGTTGCCGTGCGATGTACAGCAAGAAACGGATATTGATGCCGTCTTTGATGCGATCGAAAAAGAATGGGGTGAGCTGGATTTCGTCGTGCACTCTCTGGCCTATTCGGACAAAGAAGAGCTGAAAGGGCGTTATCTTGACACGTCTTTGGACAATTTCCTGCAATCCATGCATATTTCCTGCTATTCCTTTACGTCCGTGATGCGTCGCGCCGTACCCCTCATGAAAAATGGCGGCTCTGCTATTACGCTCTCCTATCATGGTGCGCAAAAAGTGATGCCCAACTACAATGTCATGGGCGTTGCCAAGGCTGCTTTGGAAGCATCTGTCCGCTATCTGGCGGCTGATCTGGGCCCTGAAAATATTCGCGTGAATGCGATTTCAGCAGGGCCTATGCGCACGTTGGCAGGTTCGGCAATCGGTTCTGCGCGCAAGACGTTCAAATATAATACCCTCACAGCGCCTTTGCGCCGTCCTGTAGGTCTCGAGGAGCTAGGTCAGACAGGTCTGTATCTGTGTTCCGATATGTCATCGGCTGTGACGGGAGAAATTCACTATGTGGATTGCGGGTTCTCAGTGGTAGGCATGTGCCCAGCAGAACAGTGGGAAGCCCTTCAGGGTGCTTAAAATCGCCCTTTAAGCCCTTTTTTAAGAGCAGGCAGCTATAAAGCCGTCAAAGATTCTGTTTCCGGGGTGGTCGGCGTTCGCATAATCATCTTCTTGGTGCCACTGCACACCGACTGCAAATCGGTGTCCTCTCATCTCAATGGCTTCTGTAATACCGTCTTCCGATTTTGCCGCCACCCGGAAAATAGGAGAGACAATGCCTAGGCACGTATTGTGACGTGAGCTGACTTCCATCTCAGTACGTCCTGTCACATTTGCGATAAGGGATCCGGGATGCAAAGTTACAAAGTGCTTGGTATTTTTAATTTTGACGCCTGCATCAACCTTGTGGGGGAGAGCGTCAGGAAAGGCTTCGCGTAAGTTGGGAACGAGTTTGCAACCATAATAGCACCCGAGAAACTGCATGCCATAGCATAGCCCCAAAACAGGTTTATCTGCCGTAATGAAATGCTCCAATAATTCCTTTTCGTGCTCAATACGCTCGGAATAAGGCTCGATGGACGTTGCGTTGCCGACATGCCATTCATCAGGGAAAGCGGTGCGACCGCCCATAATGACTAGGCCGCTGCAGTTATCTTTGGCCCATTGTGTACTCGCGTTTTCATAGGGCAGCATCACGGGAATTGCGCCTTTAGAAGAGAGCATTCCAGGCAGGTTTTTAGGTACATCATAGGCCGTACCGCCCGAGGTCGTGTTCTCGTCGCACAATATGCCGACTAGGGGTTTGTTACACAGAATACGCATTGCTGTTATGTCTAATGCGTTGTCAGGAGATTTTCAAGTATAATATCGGGGCTGTCCGTAATGATCGCATCAATGCCCCAGCGTTGCAGTTCACGGGCGCGGATCGGGTCATTAATCGTGTAACTCAGGAGCGGCATTTCGGCTTCCAGCAACATTTCTGCCTCGGCCTTTGTCAGCTTATTACCGTTGCAGATAATGGCGCGAACATCCAGATAATCGGCCAGTTCCGCCCAATTGTCATCAATGTCACCTTCCAGCAACAGGCCACGGGTCCAGTCAGACGCAAGATCACGTGCTGTTTCAAGCGATGTGGGTTTAAACGAGCTGATCAAAAGACGATCATGGTCGTCCCAGATTTGGGAGAGTATATCGAGCGCGACAGAAGCTGTCTCTGCCTCGCGCCCGGGGCAGGGCTTGATCTCTAAGTTAAGGCCCAGATTATGCTGAAGAAGCACCTCAACGGCTTCCTCAAGCGTTGGGATTTGAATGCCAGCAAAACTATCGGAAAACCAGCTACCACATTCCAAAGCCTTCAAATCGTCATAATCGGTCTCTGCCATCAGGCCCGAGCCGTTTGTCGTGCGGGAAAGTTCTTCGTCATGAAACAGGACAGGAACACCGTCACGTGTAAGCTTCACATCGCATTCTACCCATTCGACACCCATGTCCGCAGCCGTTGCAAAGCCTTCTAATGTATTTTCGGGAGCATAAGACGCGGCACCACGGTGACCGATGACAGGGGAGAGTTTTAACATGATTTAAAATCCTTACTGTTTTGAAAAAGAAACAAGTCTGTTATTTATATTTACATAAATACGTTTCGTTGTGTTTTTAAAGAAAAAGCGGCGAATTTTGCCGCCGCTTCATCTTCAATCTTTAGCGCCAAAAGAGGCGATTAACCGGCTTTTTGCTGGTCTTCGTCGTCTTGTGTAATGGCTTCGCCTGTCTCCTGATCAACACGTTTCATGGAGAGTTTAACCTTTCCACGATCGTCAAAGCCAAGGCACATCACTTTAACAGCATCACCTTCATTGACAACGTCTGTTGTTTTGGCGGTACGGCCTTGGGCCAGTTCGGAGATGTGAACGAGGCCGTCTTTGGCACCCATAAAGTTCACGAACGCACCGAAATCAACGACTTTCACGACTTTACCATCGTAGATTTTGCCTTTTTCAGGCTCATCCGTCAGGTTGCGGATCCACTTCACAGCAGCTTCAATGGCAGCCGTGTCGGTTGCGGCGACGCGGATTGTACCGTCATCTTCAACATCCATTTTGACACCTGTGGTTTCGGTGATCTCGCGGATCACTTTACCGCCCGTTCCGATCACATCACGGATTTTATCAACCGGAATGGAGATCTGAACCATCTGCGGTGCGTTCTCGCGAACACCCGAGCGAGCCTCAGTCAGTGCTTTGGACATTTCGCCAAGAATGTGGATACGACCGTCTTTAGCCTGCTTCAAAGCCACTTCCATGATCTGCTCGGTGATGGAGGTGATTTTAATATCCATCTGCAAGGATGTGATACCGTCTTTCGTGCCGGCAACCTTGAAGTCCATGTCACCCAGGTGATCTTCGTCACCCAGGATGTCTGAGAGAACGGCGTAATCCTTGCCTTCCTTGATCAGACCCATGGCAATCCCGGCAACAGGTTTTTGCATCGGAACACCCGCATCCATCATCGCAAGAGACGTGCCGCAAACGGTCGCCATCGAGGATGAACCATTGGATTCGGTGATTTCAGACACAACACGCATCGTGTAAGGGAAGTCTTCAGCCTTTGGCAGCATCGGACGGATCGCACGCCATGCGAGCTTACCATGACCGATTTCGCGACGTCCGGGCGAACCCATACGTCCGCATTCACCAACCGAATAAGGTGGGAAGTTGTAGTGAAGCATGAAACGCTCTTTGTATTCACCTTCCAGTGCGTCGATGATCTGCTCATCCTGACCTGTACCCAGTGTTGTGATAACCAGAGCCTGCGTCTCACCGCGTGTGAACAGGGCAGAGCCGTGAACGCGTGGCAAAATTCCGGCTTCACAAACGATCGGACGGATTGTCTTTGTGTCGCGACCATCAATACGTGAGCCTGTTTTCAGGATTTGACCGCGAACAACGTCGGCTTCAGCCTTTTTGCAAAGCGCGGCGAGTGTTTCTTTGGTTAAGCCTGCTTCATCATCAAGGAATGTCTCGATGACTTCATCTTTGACAGCCTTGATTTTAGCCTGACGCTCTTGCTTAACCTGCTCTTTATAGGCTTCAGCAAATTTGTCGCCAAACTTGGCTTTGATGTCTTTGGCAGCTTTGGCAATCACAGGATTTTCTTCAGGGAGATCCCAAGGATCTTTTGCACACATCTCGGCGAGTTCGATAATGCCGTTGATGACTTTCTGGAATTCCTTGTGACCGTTGGTGACGGCTTTCAGCATCACTTCTTCGGACAATTCCTGTGCTTCCGATTCAACCATCAGAACGCCTTCTTGCGTACCGGCAAGAACGATATCAAGCTCTGAGCCTTCCATTTCGGAAATGGATGGGTTGGTCAGATATTTGCCGTCTTTGTAACCCATGCGAATTGCGCCGACAGGGCCCATGAAAGGCAGACCTGACAATGTGAGAGCTGCAGAACAGCCGATCATCGCCAGAATATCAGGATCATGTTCCATATCGTGGGATACGGTTGTGGCTGTCACCTGAACTTCATTCAGGAAGCCATCGGGGAAGAGGGGGCGGATCGGACGGTCAATCAGACGAGAAACCAGTGTTTCACGCTCTGTCGGACGGCCTTCGCGTTTGAAGAAGCCACCAGGGATTTTACCGGCAGCATAGAATTTTTCCATATAGTTGACTGTCAGCGGGAAGAAATCCTGACCTTCGCGGACGGATTTGGAGCCGACAACTGTACAGAGAACGGAGGTTTCGCCCATAGAGGCGATCACACAAGCATCGGCCTGACGGGCCACTTTGCCTGTTTCGAGAACGAGTGTACGTCCTGCGAATTCAATTTCCTTACGGAAAACTTTAAACATGTTTTTTTCCTTTCATCATTTAACATGCGCCTGACCTTTACCCCTTGGCAAAGCAGGCCTGCTGACGAAAGGACATTTTCTTTCCAAATCCGGCAGCCCTTCATAAAGTAAGGCCGCTCTTGATATTGGGAGGTCCATCGGTGGACAGCGAAACGTAAATAGAGGTTTTTATCTACGCTTTGCAGTCAACCCATGGGCCTTCATCTTCAAGCTCATCGGTTTGACAAAGGAAATGCCCTTTGCAACATGCGGGAAGAAATGGCATCATCCGCCGCAAAAGTCAAATTCTAATCGACAGGAGCCTTCTTATCCGATGACCAGCACATTGATCTTAATGCGCCACGGCTTGAGCCAGTGGAACCTTGAAAACCGTTTTACAGGCTTTACAGATGTGCCTTTAACTGAAGAAGGGCGTGAAGAAGCTCGTAAAGGCGGACGCGCTTTGGCAGAAGCAGGCCTTTCAATTGACAAGGTGTATACCTCAACACTTAAGCGTGCCTATACAACGGCTGAACTGGCTTTGGAGGCTTCGGGATCTGCCGCCGACAAGGTCAGAAATGCGGACGGTTCGTTTAACTTGACAAAGCATGATGATCTACGCGAGCGTGATTATGGCGACCTGACAGGTCTCAATAAGGACGACACACGCGAAAAATACGGGGAAGAGCAAGTCCATATCTGGCGTCGCTCCTACGATGTACCGCCCCCAGGCGGCGAATGTCTGGAAGATGTTGTCGAAAAACGCGTTCGTCCTTACTTTGAGGCCGAGATTAAACCGCATCTCGATGCGGGTGAAACCGTTCTGATTGCAGCACACGGCAATTCTTTGCGCGCCATGCTGATTATTCTGGGTGCGGAAACGCCCGACACGATCAATGAGGCCGAGATGCCGACAGGTGCGCCGCTTGTGTTTGAGCTTGATGGCGACAAAATCGTATCGCGAAAATTCCTTTAAAGGTATAAAAAGGCATAAAAAAACGGCCCTTCGGGGCCGTTTTTCGTATCTTCATGTCGCGTAAGACTTACTTACGGATGCCGTGCTTGGCAATGATCGATTGGTAACGCTCTTCGCTGATTTTGCGCAGGTAATCGAGAAGCTTACGGCGGCGAGCAACCATAGCCAGCAGGCCGCGGCGTGTGCTCAAATCTTTTTTGTGCTGCTGCATGTGTGTGGACAGGTTTGTAATACGCTCTGTCAGAATGGCGATCTGGACTTCAGGAGAGCCCGTATCTTTTTCAGAGGTTTTGTTGTCCTTAATCAGGTCTGTTTTCTTTTCGGCTGTAATCGACATCGTGTTCTCCTTTATTCACGTCTTGTTTTACAGGTTAAAGAGACGTTTGGGTCTGGCTTGCCCGTCCGATACTTCTATAAGCCCGATAGGGCCCTTGTCAGTACGGGCGAGGGCGGTAATGCCGTCACTTTCCTTCAAACCATCTTTAATGGCCTCAAAAGCCTTTAAATCGTGTTTTGCAGGATCAAGCATGACAAGCTGACCGTTTTTCAAGCTTTGCGCCTCCTTTTCGTCGAAAATCACCGCCGGGATGTCGTCTAGCGGAGTTTCCAGAGGGAGCAAAGCCGTCTCAAGGGCAGCGTTATCTTTCATTTCCAGGAGTTTGTCCAGAGAAATCGCATCATCCTTGTGAAAATTGCCGACGGCAACGCGTTCCAAAAACGTCACATGTCCGTATATCCCCAGACTTATCCCCATATCGCGTGCAATTGATCGAATGTACGTGCCTTTATGACACCTAATCAGAAAATCAGAGGAATTTTCAGTGTCATGATGCTCAATGAGCTTTAACCAGTCCACTTTGACATTTCGCGACTGCAATATCACCTCTTCACCTGCGCGTGCCAGATCATATGCGCGCTCCCCATTGACTTTAATGGCGGAAAAAGCGGGGGGTACTTGGTCAATTTCGCCGCAGAAATGGTGCAATATAGCCTCTATTTCGGTGCAAACTGCCTGCTTTTCGGTTCGTCTGACCACGTCACCTTCGAG
>JBFWMN010000073.1:0-7842 GCA_050251555.1 Pseudobdellovibrionaceae bacterium
CCCGCGAGGACGGCGAAAGCTGGCGTCTGACATTTGAAGTTCCTGCCGATGCCGCTAAATCGATTGCTCCTAAGGGGTCGATCACACTGGACGGGATTTCTTTGACCGTCAACGAGGTGTCGGGCAACACATTCGGCGTGAATATTATCCCTTATACATGGGAGCACACGACATTGTCGCAACGTAAAGTCGGCGACAAACTGCAATTCGAGATTGATATGCTGGCGCGTTATGTCGCCCGTGCACTGGATGCGCAAAGGGGAGTGGCCTGATGCATGACGTGTTTGCACCTGTAGGTCCCGGCCTTGTGGCTTTTGATCTGATCGGTACGGTTGTCGATGCAGGGCATCGCTATGCCAGTGCCTTTTCCAATGTCTGCACGGCAAACGGCATTGCGCGCCCCCCTAAAGAGCAGATTTTAAAAGCTTTGGGTGAGAAAAACCTCAAGCAGATTATTGATGAGTTCGTGCCTGCTGACATTGCGGCAAAGCTTGATCTCAGCACCTTCATGAATGACTGCAATACAAGCTGTGATCTGCTGCTTCAGGCCGAAGGCTGGGAAGAAAATCTGTATGAAGGTCTGCCCGAGTTATTGTCTTACATGCGCGCCTATGGCTACGAGCCTGCAATTTATACGGGCATCCGTCAGGCGGCAATGCAAAAGCTGACCGCTCATCACGGGCTGGATGTGCTTGTGCGTGAGGAGCTGATGATCGGCAAAGACCCCGTCACAGGCATGAATATGGCGCAAACCGATATCAAGCAGGTCCAATTGGCGCATTTGTATGCGGCCTATGAAGATGTCTTTGATGCTGAGGGCTTGATGACAGGCCATGCTTTTCATGTGGTGGGAGACTCGCCTGCCGATTTTCATGCGGCGCATGGGATAGGCGCGACATTCTACGGCTTTGTCCCGACGCTTGCTAAGCGCGAGGCCCTTTTGAATGCGGGTGTTCATGAAGGCCGCCTGTTCAGAAGCTTTACGGAACTGGCAGGCATTTTGGGCGTGTCTGTTCCCGAGGCAGGCGCACCTGCCGCCCTCAGGGATTTTCGTCGATGAGCGCTGTGAGCCCCGCCCAAGATAATCCGGCAACCCCTTTTGCCTCCCCCGACGATCTGGCAGAGGCGCTGGCCCGCGGAGAGATGGTTGTGCTGGTCGATAATCCGGATCGCGAAAACGAAGGCGATATTACCCTTGCTGCCGAGTTTGTAAGTGCCGAGGCGATTAATTTCATGATTAGCCATGCGCGTGGGCAAGTCTGCCTTGCGATCACTGAAGAACTGGCAACGCGTTTAGAGTTACCCTTGCAGCCGCAACGCAATCTGCCAGTCAATCAGGCACGTTTTACGATCTCGATAGAAGCGGCGGAAGGCGTAGGGACGGGGGTTTCACCCAAAGACCGCGCCCATACGATTTTGACGGCGATCCGCGAGGGGGCAACGTCCGCCGATATCGCCACACCCGGGCATGTCTTTCCTCTGATTGCGGCAAAGGGTGGTTTATCCGAGCGGCTAGGGCATACAGAGGCCTCAATTGCGCTGTGCGAGATGGCAAAGCTGACAAAGGCTGCCGTCATTTGCGAGGTCATTGCCGAAAATGGTGAAATGGCACGCTTGCCAGAACTGCAGGTCTTTTGTAAAAAGCACGGGTTGAAACTCGGGCGTATTGATACGCTGAAAAATCACCTGCAAAGGCAATAAAGAATTATGGTCGGATTATCCCATTCGGTTGTCGGCGTTCCCGCCTTCCAGTCAAAGCCACGTGTTTTAATCGTGCGTTCAGCCTATCGTGCCGAGATTATCGACGGTCTATACACAGGCGCACTTGAAGCTCTGTCGGAGTGCGGTGCGATTGTGGAAAGCGTGACGGTTCACGGGTCTCTGGAAATTCCCGGCGCAATTGCGTTGCATGAGAAGGCGGGCAAGGCCTATGATGCCTATATCGCGCTAGGTTGTATCCTGAAAGGCGATACGATCCATGACGAGGTGATTGCGTACACGGCTTATCAATCTTTGCAGGATATGATTGTCGGACAGGGTTTATGTATCGGTTGCGGTATTTTGACCGTTAACACGGTGGAGCAGGCAGAAGAACGGGCTTCTCCCGAAAGACAAAACAGAGGGCGTGAAGCGGCATTGGCTGCTCTTCACATGCTTTCACTCAAACGCTCGCTCGCGGGCAAGTAAGGATTTAAAATGGCAACTGGTGACGCAACCCAAAAAGCTTCAGGTGACAAGTTTGTCCGTGCGACAACGGCGCGTCTTCATGCCGTTCAGGCTATCTACCAGCATGCGCTCAATCCTCAGAATGTCAAACTGACGGTCAATGAATATCTTTCTTTTCGTGCTGGCATGACAGAGGACGAGGAAACATTCGTCTCTCCAGATGGCGCGCTCTTTACCCGTATTGTCGAAGGTGTCCATGAGAACTTCGAACGTCTGCAAGAGGTGCTGACAGGGCTGACGATGACCGAAGCCGGTGAGCCGCGAAAGCTGGAAATGCTTTTAACATCAACGCTGTTAGCAGGGCTTTATGAGCTTCTTCTTGATGCGCAGACAGATGCTCCCATCGTCATCAATGACTATGTGGAAATTACCAAAGGTTTTTATGCCGGAAAAGAACCGTCCCTTGTGAATGCGGTCCTCGATAAGGCGCAGAAACTATAGCGTTTCGCTGTATATTACCTTTACGTAAAATACATCAAATTTTATCCAATCATTAAGGTTTGTTAACCGTTCGCCTCTAGAATTAAAGGAGGTTGGGAAAGTCTCACGTGCTTAACGCACGTAAGGGGCAATAAAAAGAACGGTTATAATAATGAAAAAAATATTGGCAATCGCCTTGGTATTGCTGCTGGCCGGTGGGGGTGCGGGCGCATACTTTTTCATGGGGCAGGATGCTGTGGCGTCAACGCCTTCGGATAAGGAACAAAAGGCTGCCGCCGCCAAAGGGGAGCATGGCGCCGCTGAAACAGTTGAATTTGTCGAGTTGGACCCTTTGATCCTGCCGATTGTCGACAAGTCAGGTGTCACGCAGACTATTTCCATGGTGATTGTCCTGGAAGTGTCGAGTGCGGAACAAAAGGCACTGGTTGAGAAAATGGCACCGCGTTTGAAGGATGCCTATATTCAGGAATTGTACGGTGTATTGAATTATAAAGCCGCGCTTCAAGGTGGGGTGGTTCAGGTCGGGGAAGTGAAAAAGCGCCTCAGTACAATCTCATCCCATGTGTTGGGTGAGCACGTTGTAAATGATGTTCTGTTGCAAGTGGTCTCGCAACGCCCCGTGTAAAATAAACAACATCAATAAAGCTTTTATAGAGCCTCTTCATCTTTGCTGAAGGGGCTTTTTGTTTTGTCTTCTCCGTATCACAACTGGGGAGAAAAAATGCGTTACTCTTGTGCCGTCTCTTTTTTTCTGTATGCTTTTTTCTCGAAGTTCAACTTTAACCTCATGTTTTCGTTACTGAAAAAGAAGGGTCTTTTACCAAATGGATGTCTTAAATATTTACCTGATGATCGGCGCATGCGCGATGATCGCACTGATTTACGGCCAGGTTGCCGGATCACGCGTCATGGCGAAAAGTGCCGGTAATGCACGGATGCAGGAGATTGCTGCTGCTATTCAGGAAGGCGCAAAAGCGTACCTGAACCGTCAATATAAAACGATTGCCATTGTGGGCGCATTTGTCGCGCTTGCTCTCGGCTCTTTCCTCGGCTGGCACGTTGCCGGCGGTTTCGTGATCGGTGCATTCTTGTCCGGTCTTGCAGGCCAGATCGGCATGCGCGTCTCCGTTAAAGCCAACGTGCGTACAACCCAAGCCGCAACCGAAAGCTTAGAAGCCGCTCTTGGCGTCTCTTTCAAATCGGGTGCTGTGACAGGGATGCTTGTTGTGGGCCTCGGCCTGCTCGGTGTTGCCGGCTACTATATTGTCTTGAAGCAATATACGGGCATGGACACACGCGGCATTCTTGAAGCTCTCGTCGGTCTCGGCTTTGGTGCCTCTCTCATTTCGATCTTTGCCCGTCTCGGCGGCGGTATCTTCACCAAGGGTGCGGATGTCGGTGCTGACTTGGTTGGTAAAGTGGAGGCCGGTATCCCCGAAGATGACCCCAGAAACCCTGCCGTTATTGCTGATAACGTCGGTGACAATGTGGGTGATTGCGCGGGTATGGCTGCCGACTTGTTCGAAACCTATGCTGTGACGGTTGTTGCGACCATGTTGATCGCATCTTCCGCCTTTGCTGCTTCGGCGGTGGAGAGCATGATGCTTCTGCCTCTGATGATCGGCGGCCTCTGCATTATCGGTTCCGTGGTCGGGACATTCTTTGTCCGTTTGGGCAAAAAACGTTCGGTGATCGGCGCTCTTTACAAGGGCTTCATTGCTACGGCACTCGTGTCTTTCGGTCTGATTTCGTTGCTCATCGTCAATATCGTCGGTGTCGGTGCGGAAATTCCGCTGGCTGTTGAAGGGACATTCGTGACAGGTCAGGATCTCTGGATCTGCTGTGCGATCGGTCTGATCGTGACGGCTCTGATTGTCTGGATTACCGAATACTACACGGGTACGAACCACCGTCCCGTTCAGGTTGTCGCAAAGGCATCCGAAACAGGTCATGGTACGAACGTCATTCAAGGTCTGGCGATCTCGATGGAAGCAACAGCTCTCCCTGTTATCGTGATCTGTGGCGGTATCTATGCAGCCTTCACCTATGGTGGTCTTTACGGTATCGCGATCTCTGCAACCACCATGCTGTCACTGGCGGGTATGGTTGTGGCGCTCGATGCGTTCGGTCCTGTGACGGATAATGCCGGTGGTATTGCCGAAATGGCTGAGCTGCCTGCCTCTGTTCGTGAAACAACAGATACGCTGGATGCGGTTGGAAACACAACCAAGGCCGTGACCAAAGGTTACGCGATCGGTTCTGCCGGTCTTGCCGCTCTTGTTCTGTTTGCTGCTTACACCGAAGAAATCCGCCACTATCTGCCGCAATTGGCTGATATCCGCTTTGAGCTGACCAACCCGTATGTTGTGATCGGTCTCTTCGTTGGGGGCCTTCTTCCCTACCTGTTTGCTGCCATGTCAATGACGGCTGTCGGGCGTGCTGCTGCCTCCGTGGTGGTTGAGGTGCGTCGTCAGTTCGCCGAGATCAAAGGCATCATGACTGGTAAAGCCAAACCTGACTACACACGCGCAGTGGATCTTCTGACACAAGCGGCGATTAAAGAGATGATTGTTCCGTCTCTTCTGCCGATTGTTGTGCCGGTCCTTCTGTTCGGTATCGTCTGGAAACTGGCTGATATGGAGCAAGCTTTCGTGGCTCTGGGCGCTCTGTTGCTCGGGACGATTGTGACAGGTCTCTTCGTTGCCATCTCGATGACATCGGGTGGCGGTGCTTGGGATAACGCCAAGAAATACATCGAAGACGGTCACCATGGCGGTAAAGGCTCTGAAGCCCACAAAGCCGCTGTCACAGGTGACACGGTTGGTGATCCTTACAAGGATACATCCGGTCCTGCCGTGAACCCGCTCATTAAGATTGCCAACATTGTTGCAATCTTGCTGGTGGCGATTGTCGCGAAATACGTGGCTGTTGCAGGCTAAGCTGCGCATAACTTGATACAAGATGAAGCCCCGTCAGTAATGACGGGGCTTTTCTTTTTCCCCGAAAGTAACGTATAAGCTGGCGTGATGAGCAAGAAACCCAGACCCTTCAAAATTGACACTGTCACGCTGGGCGCAATCGGTGCACGCGGTGATGCTGCGGCCTCATATAAGGGCAAACCGCTTTATGTGATGAAGGGCGCGGAAGGGGACGTTGCAGATATCGAAGCCTTTGAAAAAAATGATGGAGCTTTTGCAGGCCGTATTTTAAAGCTGCATGCAAAATCCCCTGATCGCGCCACCCCACCATGTCCGTATTATGAGCGCTGTGGCGGTTGCGCCCTCCAGCATATAACGGACGCGGCTTACCAAAAATGGTCCGAGGGTAAAATCACTTATGCTTTGGGGCGCGCCCAAATTGCGCCCGAAACACCGCTTGCAATGACCTATTTGCCTGCTGCCATTCGTCGTCGCGCAACATTCGCGGCTTTTATGCATAAAGGCAAAGTCATGCTCGGCTATCATGAGGCCAGAACCCATAATATCATTGATATTGACGCGTGCCTTGTTCTTGAGCCTGCACTTATGGAGATCGCCAAGGGTTTAAAAACCTACCTGCCGCGCATTCTGCCGGAAAATCGTCCTGTTGACCTTTTTCTTCAGCATGTCGAAGGGCAGACCGAGCTTGTTTTGACGGGGCGTTTCGGGCGTGGTGGCGAACTCGACCTCGATGCCCGTCAAGCGTTGGCGGAAGCTGCATCCGCGCTTCACATCACGCGTATCGGCTGGCGTATGAAAATGTTTGAGCCGATCGAACCTGTTCTAGAGTTTGGCCCTTTGACCAAAAGCTTCGGACCTTTGCGTGTTAATTTGCCTTATGCCGCCTTTTTGCAGCCTGCCCAAATCGGCGAAGAAACGCTTGCTAAAGCTGTGACAGATGCCATTGCGGACGAGAAAAGCTTTATGGACCTTTTTGCAGGAAACGGAACCTTCGCAGGTGCTTTATTAAAATACGGCAAGGTTCATGCGGTTGAGGGTGAGAAGGGCTGTGTTACCCGCTTGCAAATGACGGGTGCAAACGGTTTGACGGTAGAGGCGCGCGACCTTTTCGAAGATCCGATGTCTGTCGAAGACCTCAATAAATATGACTGCGTGGTTCTTGATCCGCCCCGCGCTGGCGCCAAAGCCCAAGCTGAAAAACTCGCCGCCTCAAACGTTAAAAAAGTGATCTATGTGTCGTGTAATCCCGCGACCTTCGCCCGTGACGCAGCCATTCTGGTTGAGGGTGGCTATGTGTTCAAAAGCCTCAAAGGCATCGACCAGTTCATTTGGTCGGCGCATATTGAGTGTGTCGGGGTGTTTGTCCGCGCCTGATTAAAGGTCGGTTGCCGAAGTTTCAGGCGCGTTGAATTTACCCAGATTGCCAAGAAGCTGCTGAAGGACGGTGTAGTCATTGCCGCCTGTCGGCGTTTTATCATCGGATAAGGGAATATCC
This sequence comes from Pseudobdellovibrionaceae bacterium, assembly GCA_050251555.1. Classification (GTDB taxonomy): domain Bacteria; phylum Pseudomonadota; class Alphaproteobacteria; order Micavibrionales; family Micavibrionaceae; genus UBA2137. The sequence continues at coordinate 7,102 of JBFWMN010000073.1, forward strand.
ATGCGATCTCGCTCAACCTCCATGAAGGTGTTCAGCGTACCGTCAGGGGTAAATTGGGCCAGATAGATTTTCTCCGCCTTGATCTTGGGATCGAACATGCCGACCTTTTCCGTACGCTGTCCGATATAGTACCAGACATTCTCGTCGAACGGAGAAACGGTCGTCGGTGAGCCGATCTTCTTGATCACATCCGAACGTGTGTCGACTTGAGGCTGTAAGGTCGCAAGCTTATATTCAGGCACGAAATTGCCATGTGTTTCCCTTACCGGAGAACAAGCGGCGAGAAGGGCGAGACTGGCAAAAAGAGCGGGATGAATATAACGCATGGGGACTGGTGATCGTGTTTTCTCAATAAAACTTGAATTAGAGGCATAACCTCATTAGGTAATGGAACATAATGTTATCGTGGTTCACATCAAGAAAAAAGATGAAAAACGAGGCGCTGGCTCTTTATACAGCCGCCGTCACTGCCGCACGTCGTGAAGTCTTTTACGAGAACCTTTCTGTGCCTGATACGCTGGACGGGCGCTTCGACATGATTTGCCTACATGTCTCGCTCCTTGTGGATGCGATCACGCCTCCTGAGACAGAAAAACCCAATGCGCTGGGACAAGCCGTCTTTGACGTGATGTTCAAGGATATGGATTTGAATATTCGCGAAATGGGAATCGGTGATCTGGGTGTGCCCCGCCATATCAAGAAAATGATGCGCGCCTTAAAAGGGCGTTTCATGGCTTACCG
>JBFWMN010000074.1:0-7819 GCA_050251555.1 Pseudobdellovibrionaceae bacterium
GCCGCACAAATCAGCCAATGTCTTCCTGATACAGGACGGGAAGGGGAATATCTAAACCGAAAAACGCCCTGAAAAGGGCATGTTAGGGGGAATGATCGGTTTTCCATGCACGGAATGGGATGAAAACGGAATAAAAAAGCAGGAAAAACCACAAGGACACATCCTTGAAAATATGCGCATCCGGCATGTCTTTACGCATTTTACGCTGGAGCTGACCCCCGTCATATGTCAGGCAGACAGCCACTTTAAGGGTGAAGGCACCTTTATACCGATTGCAAACTTGAATGAGGCGGGCTTTCCAACGCTTTTCAAAAAGCTTTTTCCCGTGGTAAAATCGGAGTCTGTTTGAATTTTCAATAGCGCCTATATTTCCCATGACACATAAAACCCGCCTGCTGCTTTCGACACTCATCCTTACAACAAGCTGTATGTTGGGGGGCGATTTCGTACGCGCACAAACACAAAATGACGTACCGATAGCCGAAAACACCGCGGCTGATACAACTTCAGAAACCACTACAGAAAACACTGATAACCCACACAAACAATTGAATGATTTGTATGCTAAGCCCACATACAAAAATCTGCTTAACCTGTATTGGCGTAATTCGAAACTGGATGTGAAGAACCCGCGCGATCTTGACCTTTATTTGATTGTCGGGGAATGCGAGATCACAAAGAAATACCGTCAGAATGATTTTGAATGGGCAGACATCCGAAAGGCGACTGCTGATTATATCCTCAGCAACAAAGCGGCATTCAATAATCACTTCCGCGTCGTGCAGCCGATCCAGTTTGGCGAATATGATTTCGGGCGCGCCGGTTTTGCCATCTTGCCTGACTTTCAGTATAAGGGACTGAAATATTTCCGCATCTCAAACAATGTACCGGATGAGCGCAATTGCAGCGCCCGCATGATACTGAATGAAAACCCCGGATCATTCGCCCCTTACAATGCCGCCGTGCAGCTTGATATGCCTTACTCGCTGACATATGTACCGATGGATAAGGAGCTCTCGCAGCGTTACCTTGATTATGTGAGTGGCTTGGTCAAGAAAAACGGCGGCGCAGGGGACCGCATCGCCTATGTGACCTTTTATCTGACACTGAACGGATTTCTAGGTACGAATGTCGACAGCTCGGCGCAATCCCGTGAGATTTCCGTTTACAGCGCGACAATTGATTATATCAGCGTCTCTGCCGATAAAGAGGGTCAATATCCGCTTTATACCAAGAGGGTGAGGCAGGAATAATTAATTGATGGTGTCGTGCGTCGCGTGTCCGGTTTCGGCACGCTTGATATTCTCACGCATTTTCTCACGAAGCGCATCGATCGGGAAACGTCTACCGTCTTCGTGATAATGCCAATACGTCCAGCCGTTACAGCTTGGCGCATCCTGTAATGTTGCTCCGACCTTATGGATAGAACCACGGAAAGTATTTTTACCCTTAGAGGCAATCAATTGCCCGTCAGCGCCGATTTTCGCGGTAAAGCGATTTTGCGTATCTGTCAGTTCTTCGCCTGGCTTCAAAAGCCCTTGCTCCAACAGCCATCCGAACGGGATACGTTTTTCTTCGCGTTTGGAAGGGAGGTTCAGAACATCTTCCTCGGCAATCGGTGCAACACCATCGATGCGTGTGCGTGCTGCCTCAATGTAGGTTTTTTCCTGTTCGATCCCGATATAGTTACGGCTCAATTGCTTGGCAACCGCACCCGTTGTTCCCGTCCCAAAGAAAGGGTCGAGAACCGTATCGCCTTTTTGCGTGCAAGATAAAATAACACGGTAGAGGAGGGATTCCGGCTTTTGCGTCGGATGGACTTTCTGGCCTTCCTCATCCTTTAAACGCTCGTGGCCTGTACAAAGCGGCAAGAACCAGTCAGAGCGCATTTGCGTGCCTTCATTCAGGGCCTTCATTGCTTCATAATTAAAGCGGTATTTGCTGTCTTTAGATTTTGCCGCCCAAATCATTGTTTCATGTGCGTTCGTAAAGCGACGGCCTCTGAAATTGGGCATCGGGTTCGATTTGCGCCAAACGACATCGTTTAAAATCCAGTATCCGAGATCCTGTAAGATCGCACCGATACGAAAGATATTGTGATAGGAGCCGATCACCCAGATCGTGCCATTATCGCTTAAGGCATCGCGTGCGGCAGAAAGCCAGTCGCGCGTAAATTCGTCATAGGCCTGAAATGAGGAGAACTGATCCCAGTCATCATCTACCGCATCCACCTTGGAATTGTCAGGACGGTGCAAATCGCCGCCCAATTGCAAATTATAGGGGGGATCAGCAAAGATCATATCAATCGAACCTGCTTCAACCTCGCGCAAGCGCTCGATGCAGTTTCCTTCAAGGATGGTATTTACTTTGCCTGTGGATGTTTTTGACTTTTGGCTTGGCATGGGTCCCTCTGTTTCATGTCAGGTCCCCAGAATCATGAATCATTGGCGAATCGCCGTCAAGTGAAAAAGTGACGATTCTTTGAACAGAGTCAATGATTTGGAATGCGTACGAGGGGTGTATGCGCCGCTAAACGACTCGGGAAGCGGACTTTTCCAGAATCAAACGTACAGGTGAAAAACTTTTGCGATGATGGTCGCAGATTCCATATTCCTGAAGTGCGGCAAGGTGTTTTGCCGATCCATAACCTGCATTTGACGCCCATCCATAATAAGGATGCGCTCCATCCAGCTCTCTCATCAGCCTGTCACGCGTCACTTTGGCAACAATTGAGGCCGCAGCAATCGAAAGCGAGCGACTGTCGCCCTTGATGACGGTTTGCACACGCGTTGTCAAAGGCGGAGCCTTATTCCCGTCGACAAGCGCCAAGGCGCAAGACTTCCCCATCATTTGATAGGCGCGGGACATTGCTAATAGAGAGGCTTGCAAGATATTGATGCGGTCGATCTCCTCGACCGATGCCTCACCAACTCCAACATGGGCATGCGCCATGATCAGGTCAAAGAGGGCCTCACGCTTCCTTTCGGTCAATTTTTTGCTGTCGTTGATTTCGGAAAGAAAGGAAAAGCGCCCGAGGTCATGACTCTCAAACATCACGGCCGCCGCAATCACAGGCCCTGCCAATGGCCCGCGACCAACCTCGTCAATCCCGCAGACGGGATTGAGGCCGCTGGCAATCTCAAGCGAAAAATCAGGATTTGAGCGTTTTTGTGACGATTTCAAAGACATTATCAGAGAGTTTAGGCGTTGCCGCGATCCTCTCCAAGGTCTCTTTCATCAAAGCCTGCCTGTCTTGTGTATAATTGCGCCACTCTCTGAGCGGGGTCAGCATGCGTGAGGCAATCTGCGGATTGATGGTATTCAGCTCAACCACCACATCACCCAAAAACTGATAGCCTTTGCCTGATACATCATGGAAAGAGGCGGGGTTGTTCATTGCAAAGGCGGCATATAAGGACCTGACACGGTTCGGGTTCTTGATGTTGAAGTCCTTATGAGCGCGAAGCTTTGCCAGATCCTCAAAGATGCTTTCGCGTGTCGCCATGGCCTGCAACGAGAACCATTTATCAATCACGAGCGGATAATCCTTAAAGCGCGCATAGAAGTCTTCAAACGCCTGATCGCGCATGGGTGACACCATATCGGACAGGTTTGAAAGCGCCGCAACGCGGTCTGTCATGTTGGTTGCCGTCGTATAGTGATCATAGGCAAGCTGTGCCGCTTGTGCATCACCCGCGGCAGACAAATAGCGCAGACAGATATTCTTCAGCGCTCTACGCGCCATGGCAGAAGCAGATTTATCGAACGGCCCTTTATCCTGATGGGCGGCATAGGTCTCTTTTAAAAGGGTCGCATGCGCAAGTGCCAATGAGAGGATAATCTTTTCCCGCACATCATGAATAGCTTTGGGGTCAACGGGTGCGCGATGCTGTGCGATGACCGCAGGGTCGGGCAGGGTGAGCGCATGGGCAATCAGCGCCTTATCCGAATCTTTTTGCGCGGCTTGCGCCAGAATATCGCCGAAAGCTTGCGAGAAGGCAGCCGGGACCTCCGTGACCTTACCGTCCAGCATATCGGTGATCAAACGAAGGGCGAGCGTTTGCCCTGCCTCCCAACGATTGAAGCCGTCCGAGTCATGGACTTGCAAGAAGCGCAGCTCTTCATCGGTTAAATCCGTAATCAGCTTCACCGGCGCCGAGAAATTCCGCAAAATGGATGGGACCGGTTTCGAAGCAATATTATCAAACGTGAAGCTGGCACTTTCGTCCTTCAGGATACAAAGCTGCGTCGTTTGCCCATCGCCCAAATCCATATCGTCGCCATTATCGTTTAAAAGACCGAGCGCCACGGGAACGACCATCGGTTTCTTATCCGTTTGACCTGCCGTATCGGGAATGGTTTGCGCCAAAGTCAATGTAAAGCGCTTGGCGTTTTCATCATAAGCGGTTGTTGCCGTAATGGTCGGTGTGCCCGCCTGATTGTACCAACGGAAAAACTGGCCCGTCATATCAAGGCCCGAGGCATCCGCCATACAGCCGACAAAGTCCTCGCAGGTTACAGCCATGCCGTCATAGCGATCGAAATAAAGATCAGTTGCCTTACGATAGGTTTCTTCGCCAAGCAGCGTGTGCTGCATGCGTATGACCTCTGCGCCTTTTTCGTAAACCGTCATCGTGTAGAAATTATTGATCTCGATATAGTTATCGGGGCGGATCGGGTGCGCCAAAGGTGAGGCATCCTCAACGAATTGCGAACGGCGCAGATGGTTGACGTCTTCAATGCGCTGAACGGCACGCGAATTCATATCAGCCGAAAACTCCTGATCACGGAAAACCGTCAATCCTTCTTTCAGCGAGAGCTGGAACCAGTCACGGCAGGTGACGCGGTTACCCGTCCAGTTGTGAAAATATTCATGACCGATTACACTTTCAACGCGCTGAAAATCCGTGTCGGTTGCCGTATCAGGGTGTGCCAGCACAAGGGCCGTATTAAAAATATTGAGCGAGGTATTTTCCATCGCGCCCATATTGAAGTCGGATACGGCGACGATGTTAAAGCGCTCCAACTGATATTCGCGCCCGTAAACCTCCTCATCCCATTTCATGGATTTGATAAGGCTTTCCATCGCATGCGCACATTGGCCTTCATCCCCTTTACGAACGTAGATGCGCAGATCAACGTCACGCCCTGTCATCGTTGTGAAGTGATCCTGAATATGGACAAGATCACCGACAACCAGAGCAAAGAGGTAACAGGGCTTGGGGAAGGGGTCATGCCACAGCGCATAATGACGGCCATCGCCTAAATCCCCTTCCTCAGCCAGATTACCGTTAGATAAAAGAACCGGATATTTGGCTTTGTCAGCCTCAAGACGTACTGTAAAAACGGAGAGTACATCCGGACGATCTGGATAAAATGTAATACGTCGAAACCCTTCTGCTTCGCACTGTGTGCAGAAATTACCCCCAGACTTATACACACCCTCCAAAGCCGTATTGCTCTCGGGGTCAATCTCGGTTTCAATCTCTAATGTGAAGTCCATGCCGGGATCGGAAATTGTCAGTGTTTTGTTCGTCAATTCATAATCGGCAGAGTTCAGTTCTTCGCTATTCAGCTTCACTGAAATGAGTTTGACATCCTCACCATTCAGCACCAGATCCGCCTCGTTGCGTTCACGGCGGGACACTTTCAGCTTCGAACGCACACGCGTTTTATCCTCAAAAAAGCTGAACTCCAGACGCGTTTCCGAAATATCGTATGGGTAGGGCTGGTAATTTTTGAGATAAATGGTCTTGGGCAGATCGGTACGAAGCATGGGAAACGGCTTATCCTTATTTGGAATTGGGCAGGAATGACTTACCCAACAAAGATAAACCTTTCATTTCGCCTGTAAAGAAGGTGAGGCGCGTTTTTTATTAGGCGGCTTGCGGCGCGAAATAAGTGAACTTCTCTTGCCCGTTCGAGACCAACGCGGCAAGCGGGTTGGCGGACAAGCCAGAACAGATCACGGTCGGAATGCCTGCGGTCGTGGCGATGGTCGCAGCCTCAAGCTTACTCTCCATGCCGCCTGTTGAAAGATGGTTCTTTGTGCCTGTGGCAAAGCTGCGGAATTCATCGGTGATTTTGGCAACATAAGGAATATGCTGCGCCGTTGCATCCGTTTCGGGATCGCCCGTATAAAGCCCGCCTGCACGCGTCATCAGCACAAGGGCATCAGCCTCTACTGCTTCGGCAACAAGGGCCGCCAAACGGTCATTATCGCCAAATTTGATCTCTTCTGTAGCAACAGCATCATTCTCGTTGATGATCGCCATACGTTTAAAGTCATGGAGCTTGCGCGTGGTTGCGATAAAATTGGCGCGGCGCGTGTCTGAGCGCAGATCATCAGCACAAAGCAGAATTTGCGAAACATGAGCGCGAAAGGCTTTTTGGTAAACTTCCATCAGCATCGGCTGACCGATTGTTGCCAATGCTTGTTTTGCCTCCATCTGTCCGTTGGCCTCAGGGCATTCGCCGCGTGCCAGAGCAATCGCACCAGATGAGACAAGGATGACTTCCTTACCTTGTGCACGGTAAACATTGATATCGTCGGAAAGTGTATTCAGCCAGTCCTGACGGGGCTGTTGTGTATCGGTATTGACGACAAGCGCAGAGCCGACCTTGATCACGATACGATTGGCGCGCTCAAGGGTTTCTCTCAATGTAGTAAAGACACGGGAGGCATCACTCACGGCTCAAAAACACCTGACTCTTCTTCTTGTTCTGAAAGATGTTCTTTTTTAACATAATAATTTGCTTTATGCAAAAGATCTTTGATGCCCGTATGCGCGACAGCCGAAATCACAAAAGGCTTCGTTTTCGTTTTTTTTGCAAATTCCTTGGCGACATCCGCAGCCAATTCATCACCCAGAGCATCCGCCTTATTCAAAACGACAATCTCAGGCTTTTCCGCCAGATGCGCCGCATAGGCTTTCAGCTCCTTGCGGATGGTCTTATAGGCCTTGGCAGGATCATCCTGAGTGATATCGACAAGGTGAAGAAGAACGGCTGTGCGCTCAACATGGCCCAAGAAACGATCACCCAAACCCAAGCCCTCGGACGCGCCCTCAATCAGGCCAGGAATATCCGCCATCACAAACTCATCGTTGCCGATAGCGACAACGCCCAGATTGGGGTGAAGGGTCGTGAAGGGGTAATCCGCGACTTTGGGCCTTGCGGCTGAAACGGATGACAGAAAAGTCGACTTACCTGCGTTGGGCATACCGACCAGACCGACATCAGCGATCAACTTCAAACGCAGCCAGACAGCACGTTCTTCGCCGGGCCAGCCTGGGGTGGATTTGCGCGGGGCCTGATTGGTCGAAGATTTATAATGCGCATTGCCAAATCCGCCGTCGCCGCCCTTTAAAAACAGGATTTTCTCACCCGGTGTCACCATATCGTAAATGACGGTTTCCTGATCCTCGTCCAGAATCTCGGTCCCTGTCGGGATTTTGATGACAAGATCGTCACCACCATGCCCCGATTTATTCTTACCCGAGCCATGCATGCCGGGACGGGCACGGAAATGCTGCGTATAGCGAAAATCGATCAGCGTATTGACGTTGTCGACACACTCGAAATAGACATCGCCGCCCTTACCGCCGTTACCGCCGTCAGGGCCACCATATTCGACGTATTTTTCCCTCCGGAAGCTGATACATCCGGGGCCGCCCTTACCAGAGGCAACATAGATTTTGGCCTGATCGAGAAATTTCATATTCTTTGTCGCTTCATGAAAAAAAGGTGAAATAAAACCTTCCCCTACCATACTCTTATTTTAACTTAAAAACATAAATTACTTATTCAGCGGCTTTTT
>JBFWMN010000075.1:0-7028 GCA_050251555.1 Pseudobdellovibrionaceae bacterium
TCTAAGTTAAAATGGATCGGGCGTTCGTCAAACAGTTTTTTATTCGTGCCTTTGGCTTTTAAACTGACTTTCAAATCACCGCTGACAGGTCCCGAAATATCCGCCTGCAAATCATGGAAGCGAAAATCGGTCAGCGCGTCCCGAACGGTTTGCAGCCTCATATCTTCGCCTGCCAGCGCGTCAGGATACTGGTCGGGCAGATAGCTGATATAACCATCTTCCAAATTGGCAATATGCCCCTGATTGATCAGGAGAATTTTGCCGCTTTTTGATATGGTCATTTCGCCCGAGAATTGCCCCTTGCCGCGCAGCCCGTTGATGTCCAAAAGGCGAATGAGTTGGGCGAGATCGAAATGACTAAATTGCAGTCTGATATTCTCATTGAGGCCATTTTTGAGGGAATACGCAATTTTGGGTGCCGTGACCTGCCCATCATAGACATTTGCCTGTGTGTCCCAAAGTGTAAGGAGCGGATCGGCAATCTCACCCGAAATCTGTCCGTGTGTGCGGATTGTGGAAAATTCCGTTTCGTTTAAGAGCGCGGATGAGAGGCGTACGTCCTGAATATCGCCTTGCAGATCGGGAAGGATTTGGGCGGCCTCTATCCCGCCATTGAGTTGGTTTAGAACAATCTCGTCAGTCTGGCCTGACAGATTTTTCAAACCGATTTTTAATGGCCCCGAAATGGTCAGTGGCTGATCCTTTTCCTTGTTCACAGAGATATCCCCTGAAACATCCACCGTACCTTTCTGTAAAATAGAAGGCATTAAAGACGGATATTGGGCCTGAAATGTCGCCACATCAAAGCTGTGTGGTGCGATATGGAGTGAGCCTTCAAGGCTTTGTGAAACAACAGACAGGCGCATCTTGCCATCTGTTTTGAAATTGAGATCGCGATCCTTTGCCGCCAGTGAAACATGACCTTCCAGAACCCGATCGGGTGCGGATCGGTCAGTCATCTCTCCGTCTAAGGCAAATTCCAACGGGGCGTTGGGCGTCAGAACACGAATGGTCGCAACTTCAATCGTCAGTTTTTGAAAGGGCAGTTGCGGGACGGTAAAGCCCGTTGAGGTTTCCTCGCGATTGGTCAGCGTATTGAGCGTAAAACGCTCGGGCCAGAAGGGGAAGGTAAGGCCATAAGGTGTCTCAGGAGTCTCGCGGTCAATCGTTCCCTCCAAAGACAGGCCCTTGATTGTCAGGCTATCCAATTGGCGCTCACCACGTATGAGGGGCCAGAGCTTATATGTGCCGCTGATTTCTTCAATCGTGTTGTTGTCGCCTTCACCTAGTCGAATATGCGAGAGGGTAAAGCCTTGCGTTCCTAAATGGATAGAGTCGATTTCGGCATTTTGCAGGCCGATTTGTTTAATTTGGTCGCGAATATAGGCTCCACCACCTTTTTGTATAAGGGCAGGGCCTCCGAAAGCGAGAGCGGAGAAGAAAAGCAGCCAAAAACAAAACCAGCCGAGAGTGCGCATCACACTATCGATGTATAGGATTTGGCGCTAAAAACAATCCTTTAAAGCTTAAAGGCGGCAGTAGAGGTCGCCGCCGCTTTGGAAGACAACGCCGTTGCCCTCTTCACAAGCGCGTGTCTGCATACGCACATCAGCAGGTGTCGAGCCTCTGGGGGCGATCAAACGGTCATTGGCTGTCGGGCGTGGGCCGCCACGTCCGCCAAGCGTTGTACTGCCGCTGGCAGAGAAATTAGGGGTCAGGTCCACAGGATTGCGACGTTGTGTGGAAATTTGCGCATCCACTCTGCCGATATTGGCGACAGGGCCGACAATGCCGGCGCTCGGGTTATTGACGCCGCTTTCGATCTTTTGCGCGATGCCTTGCAGCGGGCCTAACGTCGCCGTGCCGTTATAGGTGACGCGAGGTCTTTCATAACCGCCTGTTGTGGAGCAGGCAGGCAAAGCAAGGGCAAGACCTGCAGCGGCGGCAAAGCGAAGGGCAAAAGACGGTGTTTTCATAGGTTTGATCCTTTAAAAGCGTATTAAAATCCGTGCAGAGTTTTAGCACGTCTGATATGTCAAACGCAAGAAAAGCAAAAAAGGCGGATAAGTCAGTTGGTTAGATATCAAGCTCGCGGACGAACTCGGCATTATCCTGAATGAAAGTATAGCGGGCTTCTGCCGATTTTCCCATCAGGCGTTCCACCAGCGCATCCACATCCGCACGGCGTTCGGTCGGTGTGGCGCCGTCTTCATGGGCCAGATCTTCAGCCTCGGCATCCTCTGCCGCGACAGTCATATTGAGAGCCGTGATGGCTTGAGGAATAGTGATCCGCAAGAGTGTACGGCTCTCGGGTGACATGGTGGTTTCTTTAAGCTGTTTTGCCGGCATTTCACCCAAGCCCTTAAAGCGCGAAATTTCAGCCTTTTTGCCCTTAAAGACCGTATTCAGCAGTTCTTCTTTGTGCGCATCATCATGCGCATATTCGGTTTTTCCTGCCGCAGCGATACGGTAAAGGGGCGGCTGCGCCAGATACACATGGCCTTCTTCAATGAGGCCGCGCATCTGTGTGTAGAAGAACGTGATGAGAAGCGAGGCAATATGCGCACCGTCAACATCAGCATCTGTCATGATGATGATGCGCTCGTATCTGAGTGACGAAAGGTCGAAATCCTTGTTCGAGCCGCAGCCCAGTGCCTGAATAAGGTCCTGAATTTCGGTATTGGCCTTGATCTTGTCACGGGTTGCGGAAACGACATTGAGAATTTTACCGCGCAAAGGCAGAACGGCCTGTGTTTCGCGTGATCGCGCTTGTTTGGCTGAGCCACCCGCACTGTCTCCCTCAACGATGAAAAGCTCGGTTCCCGCCATTTCGGTTTTCGAACAATCCGAAAGTTTGCCGGGAAGACGCAGTTTACGGGTCGCGCTTTTACGTGTTGTTGACTTGTCTTCACGGGCGCGGGCACGTTCTTCGGCACGTAAGATGAAGCTGTTAACAAGTGTCGTTGATGTTTGCGGGTCGGAGGTCAGCCAGTGATCGAAACGGTCCTTAATGGCTTGGTCAACAAGGCGCTGCACGTTTGAGGACACAAGACGTTCTTTGGTCTGACCCTGAAATTGCGGTTCGCGAATAAAGACCGAGAGAATAACCGCCGCACCCGCCATGATATCGTCGGCAGTCACCATGCCGATTTTTTTCAAGTCAGCATATTCGGCATAGGTTTTGATCCCCTTCATCAGAGCTGAGCGCAAACCCGAGACGTGTGTGCCGCCAAGTGGCGTGGGGACGGTGTTACAATAGGTATTCAAAAAATTCAGCTCACGCTCGGGCCAGGCAATCGCATATTCGACCTTGCCTTCACCATCGGGCAAATCGACGCTGCCATGGAAAGCATTTTCAACGATGAGCGGAATCCCATCCATTTCTTGGGAGAGGAAATCCAGAAGACCATTCGGAAAATGGAAAACAGCTTCGGCAGGAATGGGGGAGCCGTCCTCAAGAAGTTCGGGCGCACAGGTCCATCTGATTTCCACTCCTTTGTAGAGATAGGCTTTGGAACGGATGGTTTTAAACAAAATGGAGGGTTTGAGCTTGAACCCTTCGGTAAAAATCTCGGGATCGGGATGGAAGTGAACGGTTGTCCCGCGACGGTTATGAACGGCACCCAGATTTTTGACAGGGCCAAGGGCTTTGCCGCGTGAAAATTCCTGACGATAAAGCTGTTTGTCGCGGGCAACCTCCACCCACATGGCATCGGAAAGCGCGTTCACAACGGAAATACCGACCCCGTGAAGACCACCCGAGGTCTGATAGGCTTTGCCCGAAAATTTACCGCCTGAGTGCAGGGTGCATAAAATGACTTCGAGAGCGGACTTATCAGGGTATTTCGGGTGCGGATCAACGGGAATACCGCGTCCGTTATCGACGACTGTTACCGAATGGTCGGCATGCAGGTGAAGCTCAATACGTGAGGCGTGCCCCGCAACCGCTTCATCCATCGAATTGTCGACGATTTCATGAACAAGATGGTGCAACGCTTTTTCATCCGTGCCGCCAATATACATACCCGGGCGTTTGCGCACGGGTTCAAGACCTTCCAGTACCTCGATATCGGCAGCAGAGTAGGATTTGGTCGCGTCAGGCGTATCAGAAGAGAAAAGGTCGCTCATAAGTTTTTGTTCGTATGCGGGGTTTGTCGCTGTGATGAATTCACTTTATAGTTACACTTGCCTGTATAAAGTGGAAGTGGGGTATTGTGTCAAGCGCGCATCTATCCGCTGAAAATAGTAGAATGTGAGGAGTTTTGTAAATGGCAGGAAGCCAGATCAGGGAAATTGCGTGTGAACAAAAACTGACGCACGAGCTTGATGCACCCGAAGAATCACGTAATCCGCTGGGGGATGTTTTTGGCGGTTGGCTCTTGTCCCATATGGATATTGCAGGCGGTGCACGCGCCGCCGAAGCCGCGCAAGGCCGTGTTGTGACAGTGGCTGTCGACCGCATGGTTTTTGAAAAGCCGGTTTTTGTGAATGACAGGGTCAGGCTCTATACGGAGGTCGAACGGATCGGAACAACCTCCATCTCGATTTTGGTGACCGTCAAAGTGATCCGAGCCGAAACGGGAGAGGTCGAACAGAATGCAGCGCACGGGACATTTACCTTTGTTGCCATTGATGAACGCAAGCAGCCGCGTCCTGTGAGGGCATAGAAATTACATTCGGGGGGATGGGAAAAGACATGAAATATTCTGCTGTGAAAATGCTGATCGCCATGATGTTTGGCCTTTTGCTGCTTATCGGGGCAGGGGGCGCACATGCACAAGACGGTGATCTGAAGCCTTTGTCCGACGAGACAAAGATGAGCCCCGTTGATTTTATCAAGCAGACGCAAATGGTTTCGGAAACGCCCGAGGGTGACAAATATCTGGCCTTTAAAGTCAGGTTGCCGCAAGGTTGGCAAAAGACCGAGGTGCAGGGTGAAAAAACCGTGTCCAAGGCGAATAAGCTGCTGGGGGAATTTGCCCGCTATGCCAGCCCGCCCCAAGGCGACAAATATGCTTATTTCAGCGTCAGAGCGCTTGAGATTGATTACTTTATCTCCACCGAAAACTGGTTCAGGAATTTTGCGCGTTTAAACGGCTATACGATCTCGGGCTTTGATGTCAGGCAGGAAAACCGCGTGGCTGCCGAATATGTGGTGTTTCAGGATGGTGCCTATTTTCTGGTGCGCGCCGTCGTCCAGCGTAACGGTAACCGCATGGTGCTTGCCGAATTCATGATCCCGCCGGGCATGGAAGGCGATATGCGCAGCGTTCAGATTTATGCGATGAAGAGTTTCCGCCTAGAAACCCGTGATCCTGATAATCCTGTTGCGGTCAAGGCTTTCGGCCTTTTGGATTACGCGCAATTTTCCTATCCTGCGGACTGGGAAGCGGGCGGGGTGGGTGAACAAACGCTCGACCAGATGATGGCGACTGTCCAAAAAGTCTCGCAATCGAAAATCAAAAAGCTCGGCAAGCAGGAAAAGGCCATTCAGGACGGTGTCGTGGATGCGTATTATTTTTCCAAGCGCTTGCTCAAGGACCCGAAAATCAGGATTGAAGCTCTCAAAGCCGATTTGGGCAAACGCGGGTTTGAAGTGGGTGAAGTGCTGGACACACACCAGATTAACGACAAGCGCGCAGGCTATGTTTTTCATCCCGTTGAAACCTACAAGCTGACGGTCACCACGGGAAAATATATTGATTATGAGCTATGGATCGGCGTGGTTGAAACCGAAGGCTCCTACTTCATTGTCACGATGGTGTCACCGACACGCGATATCGATTTTCTGGAATGGGCACGTAATATTGCGACCTTTGATATCGTTTTGCGGTCCTATTACGTCTTCTAAGTCATGAAAAAAGACCGACTTCGATGAGGAAGCCGGCCTTTTTTGAGAGTATCAACGCTTAGTTGGAATAGTACATGTCGAACTCGACAGGGTGCGGCGTTGTTTCATAGCGCAGCACTTCTTCCATCTTCATTTCGATATAGCCGTCGATCATGTCCTCGGTGAACACGTCGCCTTTCAAGAGGAATTTATGGTCGGCTTTCAACGCTTCCAGAGCTTCGCGAAGCGTGCGGCAAACTTGCGGAACTTTCGCAAGCTCGGCTTCGGGGAGTTCGTAAAGGTTGGAATCCATCGGCTGACCTGGGTGGATTTTGTTCTCGATCCCGTCAATACCTGCCATCAGCATGGCGGCAAAGGCGAGGTAAGGGTTCGCCATCGGGTCAGGGAAACGGATTTCCACGCGGCGGGCTTTTTCGCCCTGCGCCATCGGGATACGGCAGGAAGCCGAACGGTTACGGGCGGAATAAGCCAGCAGAACAGGGGCTTCGTAACCCGGAACCAGTCGCTTGTACGAGTTGGTTGTCGGGTTGGTAAACGCGTTCAGAGCTTTTGCGTGCTTGATGATACCGCCGATATAGTAGAGGCAGGTATCGGAGAGGCCGGCATAGCCTTCGCCTGCGAAAAGCGGTTTGCCGTTCTTCCACAAGGATTGGTGGACGTGCATGCCTGAGCCGTTATCGCCATAGACGGGTTTGGGCATGAAAGTTGCCGATTTGCCGTAGGCGCTGGCAACATTTTGCACGACATGTTTGTAAAGCTGCATGTTGTCGCCGCAATCAACCAGAGTTGAAAAGCGGACACCCATTTCATGTTGCGAAGGGGCAACTTCGTGGTGGTGTTTTTCAACGCCGACGCCGCATTCAGCCAGAACCGACAGCATTTCAGCGCGCAAATCGGCACCCGTATCAATAGGTGCATCAGGGAAGTAACCGCCTTTAGGACCGGGGCGGTGGCCCATATTGCCGCCGTCATACATGGTGTCAGTGTTGTAAGGGCCTTCTTCGCCATCAATCTCGTAAGCCATTTTGTTTTGCGATGTGGAATATCTGACATCGACAAAGACAAAGAAATCGGCTTCGGGACCGAAAGAGGCGGTATCGGCAATGCCTGTCGATTTCAGATAGGCTTCGGCTTTTATACCGAAGGAGCGCGGGTCGCGACCGTAAGGTTCATTAGT
>JBFWMN010000076.1:0-6618 GCA_050251555.1 Pseudobdellovibrionaceae bacterium
GCCTATGAGGATGGAGAGATGAAGCCTGTCCCAAGAGAGAATGCCGAGCCAGCTATGTTTTACTATGCGCCCAAAGCTGAGGGTGGCTATGTTCTCTTCTCACTTGGTCATGACCGCAAACCAAACACCGACGATGATGTGAAGCTGGGCGGGGAGTGATCAGCCTACGCTGTGAAAAGCGCAACTATTTTTTCATCTGCTGGACGGTCTGGGTATTGGTTTTCATGTAGAGAGAGCCATTGGTCATCCACATGGTCGGAATACGATTTTCCTTACGTGTATCCATTTCGGCTAACTGCTGGAATGTCACCTTTTCTAAAGTAATCTTCTGTGCAGGCGTGGTTTTTTCGCCTTTTGCAGCTTTTTCAAGCAGATTGTTCATCTGGAAGGTTTTCATGAGGTAATTTTCTTCCGTGTCATAGACTTTCACCACATGGCTCTGTCCATTTTTGGCGACGACGACATCCTGCTTCACCATGTAATAGTTACATTTTTCACAAATGCCGTTGACAAGATGCACCTCTTTCGCCTGTAAAAATTCAGGCGGCAGAGAGACCTTAGCTTTGTTACTGGCGCAGGCGCTCAAGATGACGCAAAGGCTGAGAATCGCAAGTTTTTGATAGTGACGCATGTTTACTCCCACTCTATAATCCCAAAGATGTAAGTTATTGATATTGTGTTATTAATTTTCAGGTTTGTAACGAGTTTGTAAAAGTTCTATCTATTTTAATTGTTCGATATTCTTTCCATCCCAGTGATATTTTATCTGCTTTTCTACTGAAGGACAGCAGATAGGATCTTTATCGGCATAAATTTTTTGATCAACATAAATTGTATCACCTTCTATTTTTGAAAGCTTTGCTTCACCAATTAATTGCTTTGAAGCCAGGAATTCGTACTTTCCATCCTGATCAGAAAGAATTGTAAGATTGTTATGCCAATATGTTGATCCGAAAAGTGTCCACACAATGATTGTTTCTTGTTTTCCATCTTCATTCAAATCAGCTTCCTGCGCACCTTGTAATTTTGCTCCTTCTTTACTGAGCGCATTCTCCTTAGATGATATGAACTGATCTACGATGCTCCTGCCTGCATTTTGACTATCGAACTTATTATCGTGATATAATAAATAAGCTAGCAACAAGAGTGCGGATATAAGAGAAATGCATATAGCTTTTAATTTCATCTCTATATTTCTCCGATATCAAATCTCCCAGAGGGCATTCCAGCGCCTCAGCTATCGCCACCAGCGATTTGATTGTCACTCCCACTCAATTGTTCCGGGGGGTTTGGAGGTGATATCATAGACGACGCGGTTGATGCCGCGGACTTCGTTGATGATGCGTGTCGAGACGCGGCCCAAGAAATCATGATCGAAATGGTAATAATCCGCTGTCATCCCGTCGGTTGAGGTGACGCCCCTGAGAGCACAGACATAATCATATGTGCGGTCATCACCCATCACACCCACTGTTTTGACGGGCAGCAGAACAGCAAAGGCCTGCCAGATGGCATCATAAAGGCCCGCATTGCGTATTTCTTCCAAGTAAACTGTATCGGCTTTGCGCAAAATCTCAATTTTTTCCAGCGTAATTTCACCGGGGATTCGAATGGCAAGACCCGGCCCCGGGAAGGGGTGGCGACGGATGAAGTCTTCGGGCATGCCAAGTTCACGGCCCAGAGCGCGCACTTCGTCTTTGAAAAGTTCGCGAAGCGGCTCAACGAGTTTCAGATCCATACGCTCAGGCAAGCCGCCGACATTGTGGTGGCTCTTGATCGTGACCGAAGGCCCACCTGTAAAGGACACAGACTCAATCACATCAGGGTAAAGCGTGCCTTGGGCGAGGAAATCGACTTTGCCTTCAATGCGTGTCGAGACATCTTCGAACACATCAATGAAGGTTGCACCGATAATCTTGCGTTTCATTTCGGGGTCGGAGACACCCGAGAGCAGGCCCAAGAACCGCTTCGAGGCATCTTCGTGAATAAGCGGAATATTGTAGTGGTTTCTAAAGAGGGAAACGACTTGATCGGATTCTCCTGCGCGCATCAGGCCCGTATCAACATAGATACAGGTCAATTGGTCACCGATCGCCTCGTGCAGCAACACGGCTGTAACGGAGGAATCAACACCGCCTGAAAGACCGCAAATGACTTTGCCTTTACCGACTTGCTTGCGGATTTTGGCAATCGCTTCGGCGCGGAAGGCCGCCATGGTCCAGTCGCCCGCACAACCGCAAACGTCTTTGGTGAAGTTTTTGAGGAGTTGTGCACCGTGGGGCGTGTGAACGACCTCGGGGTGGAATTGCACGGCATAGAATTTTTTGGCTTCATTGGCAATGAAGGCGTAAGGCGCGCCGTCTGACGTACCGATAATCTCGAACCCTTCGGGGAGGGCCGTGACGCGGTCACCGTGGCTCATCCAGACTTGCTCGTGGGCGCCCTGTTCCCAGATGCCGTTCAATATCGGGCTGTTGCCTTTAACATCCACATAGGCGCGTCCGAATTCGCGGTGGTCAGAGGTTTCAACCTTACCGCCCAATTGCTCAACCATCGTTTGCTGACCGTAGCAAATCCCGAAAAGGGGCAGGCCCATATCGAAAAGGCCGGCGGGGGCGCGGGGGCTGTCTTCCCATGTGACCGATGCCGGACCGCCAGAGAGGATCACACCTTTGGGGGCGTAGGCCTCGATGCGTTTAACGGAGGCCTGATTGAAAGGCCAGATTTCACAATAGACGCCGCTTTCTCTGACGCGTCTTGCGATCAACTGTGTGACCTGCGAGCCGAAATCGAGAATAAGAATACGGTCGTGATTCTGCTGGATTGAAGGGAGTGGAGAAGAGGAATTTTGTGCTGTCATATTCTTTTCTAACCAATATGAGCCGCCATGAAAAGCCCTTTTTGCATCTGCACAGAATTGAGACTTTGCGCCCTTTTTGAGGTGGTGTAACGTGAGAGCTGTTATGAGCACCCAAAGTGATCAAATGGCCTTTCAGAAGGCTCAGGAGATGATAGGTTCGGGCCAGCCCGAGCACGCCATCAAACTTCTGCGCGATATCAAGCCGAAAAGCGCACTCTATCCGCACGCCATGTATGCGTTGGGGACGCTTTACATGCAGCAAAATGCCTTCGAGATGGCAGAAAATACATTTTTGCGCCTCCTCAAAATGTTTCCCGACCATGCCGATAGCTGGCGAAATTTAGGCCTGACACGTTATTACGGGCTGCATCAGCCTTTAGCAGCGGTAGATGCTTTTGTGAAAGCTCTGGAATTTGGCGCGGATGCGGGCAAGATCAAAACCTATCTGGGATTGATTGCTTTGCATATGAACGACCCTGAACGTGCTTATGTTTTGTTTAATGAAGCCTTGGAACTTTATCCGTCCGACCCCTTACTTTTGAACAGTAAGGGGCAGGCATGTTTATTGCTGCACCGTTTTGACGAGGCCAAAACCTGTGTTTTAAAAACACTGGAACTGACCCCTGATTCTGCTGCCGCGGCCTATAATGCCCTTCTTTTGTCCGATGTTTTACCTGCCGATGAGGGTATGGCGCTGAAAGCGGAACTCTCCGAAACATCCAAGGCTCAGGAAATCGCATTGGTTCTTAAGGCGCAAAAAGCTGAAGAGATCGGGGATGTAGAAGGCGCGCTGGCTCTTTATGAACAAGCGACATCGGAAAGCGCGCAACTCATGACGCGTGTGGCTTTTGCCAAAGCCAGATTGTTGCATAAAAAAGGCGATATTGACGGGGCGTGGGAGGCGTTTGTGAAAGCCAACGCGCTGGAACGATCCTTACCGCCCTCCATCTATCTGGATGTGAAAACCTACCCGCAAGAGCTGCGGAAATTGGTCAAGGCTGCCAAAACTGACTGGGCCGACGCCATTCGTGCCTACCGCGAATGTGCGGATCCGGACGGACTTTTTTCGCCGGTCTTTATTGTCGGTTTCCCGCGTTCGGGCACGACACTGACGGGCAGTATTTTAAATGCGCATCCCGATATTCTGGTGACGGATGAATGCGCGGCATTGAACGATGTGATCGAACATATGGTCGGGGTCATGGGATTATCCTACCCCGAAGACCTGCCGCGTCTGGATAGGGAGCAGCGGGAGACTTTGCGGCACATCTATTGGGAGGAACATCAAAAGCACCCGTCATGGCATGCGGCGAAGGTTTTTTGCGATAAATTTCCGCTAAATATCGTGCATTTGGGGCTGATTGCGACATTATTCCCGACTGCCAAAATCATCTATCTGCAACGCCATCCCGCGGACTCGGTTCTTTCGGCCTTCATGCAGGATTTTCAGCCCAATGCGGCAATGATCCATACGCAAGATATTGCCGATTGTGCCGCCCTTTATATGCTGGTGCGCGAAGCCTACAGCGCTCAACAAAATGCGCTGAATTTTCCCGTTCATACGCTTCACTACGAGGATATTGTTGACGATTTCGATGTGGAGATTGCTGCAACGCTCACTTATCTCGGGTTGCCTTGGGATGATGCCGTGCGCGACTTTAATCGCATTGAGGAGAAAGGGGAGGCGCGCACATTGACGCCTTCGCGTAAACAGGTCAGGCGGCATCTTTACACGAGCGCCATCAATCGCTGGAAACGCTATGAAAGCCATCTGAAATCCGTTCTTCCCGTCCTTCTGAAGGAGGCGAAGAAAATGGGTTATGAGGATGTATGATTTGACGGCTTAAGGGGCGGGGTCGCTGCCGCCTTGCTTGCCGTCATAGTTCGATGAACGTGTATCTGACGCGATTAAGGCCGAAGGTGAAAAAGCCATACCGCTTAAAGCCCCAAGGACAACACCGTCATTTTCCAGCGCGTCCAGTCGGTCCGCTTGGGCACGCAGCAATTCTTCACGGGCCATGCGGGCTTTCCACAAAAGATGGGCAGCCGAGGGCTTGTCACCCTCATTGGCGTAGATCGTGTGGATCAGTGCGTCTTCGCTGTTATATTCGGCGCAGACTTGGGCAAAAAGTTTCGCGTTTGCGCGACCTGGTAACTCACAAAAATTCTGCGCGTCAAAATCGGTCACATTCGTGATGGAATCAATATTGTACCAAAGCGTCTCGGCATAAGAGAGCGGCCCGAGATCGGTGCAGTTCGTATAAATGCGCGCTCTGTCCAGATCCCATGATTCAAAATGTCCTTCGGCGCGCTTATTGGCAGCGGCTATGTGCAAGGCTGCGACAATCGGTGTTTTTTCAATTTCATTGATTGCGGCGGACGGGTCACGCGTATCGCTGGCAAAGGAGAGAATATTGCCGTCTTGGTCGGTGATGACACAAAACGGACGGTCGCCCATTTTTTCAAAAAGGTCGCGCACATGACCTTCGGGGGTTTCGCCCTCACGTACGGGGACATAGACGATCACGTCTTCGGCAACGGCCTGTGCGGCGACGGGGTCGCTTTGAATTGTGTCTTCGAGATTGAGGAGGCGGCCCTTCATATCCAGAACACCGCTTTCGGCGATATAGCGGAAAGTCGTGTCAAAAGGTGCGTCATTAAAGCCGGCAATATCGCGGGTCTGATCATAAGTCGCTTTGAAGATGACGCGAAAATCGCCTGTTTCCAAAAGCCCCGCATCAATCAATTCACGGGCAAGCAGAACCTGTTTGGAACGGCAGGACTGGCAGCTTTCGGCAGAAGAGACCTGAACGACTTTCCAGCCTTCCCCTTGATGGGCCTGTAAAAAGTCTTTCAATGCCAAACGGTTTGCGGGGGAGAGGTTTTCGGCCTCGGCATGCGCATTGGCCAAACCTTTGGAGACAACGGCGTTGGAATCTTCGTCGCCGACAAGCAGAAATGTTTTTGTGTCTTCGTGAACAAGCCAGAGCTGTGCGCCAAACGGGCCACCCTTGCCTTCATTGGCCGTCTGATAAGCAAAATTATCGCTTTGGTCGAGAAGGGCCTGCCACAGTATGGCGTTCTCGCCAAGATCGGTTGTGGCCTTACGAAAACGGGGGGACAGGTAAGTGTCGGTCATGAACGCATCAATCCTTGTTATGAGGTTCCGTCCTTTTAGAAATCATCATTAAATATGTCAACTAAAATATCAGGCTTGTTTTTCGCGGGCGACTTTGTCAAAAGTAAGCGATGAGCAAGTTCACCGAGCATTACTACGTGTCATGGGATGAAATTCAGGATCGCTGCGTGCAGATGGCGCGTCACCTGAAATCCGAGGGTCATCAATTCGAACGCATTTTGGCAATCACCAGAGGCGGACTGTTTCCCGCTGGCATTATCGCCCGTGAACTCGGCATCCATCACGTTGAAACCATTTGTATCAAAACTTATGGCGGCAAGGGCGAACAGAGTGTCGGCGAACCCGTTCTTCTGAAAGCTGCCGACCCCGAATATCTGAAAGATACGCTGATTATCGATGATCTGGTGGATACGGGCACGACGCTGAAATTCATCAAACCGATGACGGAAAATTGCTATTTTCTGGCGGTTTTTGCCAAACCGCAGGGCGAGCCGATGCTTGATCTGTACCACATGACGATCGAACAGGATAAATGGGTGATGTTCCCTTGGGATACGCGTCGCCAATATGTCGATCCTGTGAGCGCTGCCTAATTACTTTTTTTCAAGTTCTGTTTAGG
>JBFWMN010000077.1:0-5900 GCA_050251555.1 Pseudobdellovibrionaceae bacterium
GATAAGTGAATTAAGAACATTTTCAGGTGTCAAAATCTGGGGCCATAGCGTGGGCAATGAAGCACCGATCGTCTCCTTTACATTCGACTCGATTCACAATGCCGATGCAGCCTTTATCTTTGACAAAGAAGGCGTAATGCTGCGTACGGGGCACCATTGCTGCATGCCTCTTATGGCGACATTGGGTGTAGAGGGTACGCTACGGGCCTCTATCGGTATGTATACGAACAGCGCAGATATTAAGCGCTTTATCGCAACTGTATCTAAAGTTCAGGAGATGCTCTCATGAAGGCATACGCAGACGAGGAGATGGTACGTAATGCGTTAGGGGATGATCACTACGATGAAATGTCGCATCCGCCTCACGTGGCTATAGACGCCTCCCATCCGCTCTATAAAAATGTGATTCTTGAGCTCCGTGAAATCTTCGATCCGGAAATTCCTGTCAATATCTATGAGCTGGGTCTGATCTATGAAGTCCTCTTTTCTGACGTGAAGGATAATGAGGGGGAAATGATCGGCATCGACATCTCTGTGAAAATGACTCTGACATCACCTGCTTGCCCTGTTGCTCAAGAAATGCCGGGTTGGGTGCAAGCCGGATTATTTAAAATAGAGACTGTTCGTCATGTGGATGTCGAAATTGTCTGGGATCCGACATGGGATCCATCAATGATGGCCGAAACGGCAAAGCTGCAACTTAATATGTTTACGTGATTGTCATATTCTCAGTTTATGATTTTTACATCGAGACGAAGTTGTCACCTGAGTTTTACATTACCCCCGACCTTGTCACCTTATTTTTGACGGAGAGAAAAAATGTTCGGACTAACTGAAAAAGAATTTACTGTCACGGATGAGGCGCGTGTGTACTTGCGTGAGAAAATGTCAGAGACGTACGCCGGTTTCCGTTTATCGATTCTGACAGGCAAAGGATGTGGTGGGAATGAGTATGACCTTCGTCCCGTTCAAAAAGACGAACAAACACAAGAAGACGACGTACTTAATCTGGGTGAGGGGTTAAAGCTATTTATCCCCAAGACAGACAGTCTTCGTCTCTTTGGTTCAACGCTTGATTTTATAACGGATCATTTAGGGTCAAGACGCATCGAGATCCGAAACCCAAATGAGTCATCCCGCTGCGGTTGCGGCGAATCTGTCTCATTTTAGGGTCACCTTTGACCTGACACGTTTCATGGCGCGTTAATGCCCATTTCTGACGTTCGCAAAACATCGTTTTCCACATATCCCATTTTGTTCACAAGCATTTGTGGAAGAAAGAGTGTGCGCACGTAATTTCTCAAAATTATATAGGGAGCCATGCTTTGCGAATACATGAAAGAATAGTTCTTGTATGGCATATAAAGATGATGGAGAAGGGGATAACAATAAGGAAGTGCTTTGGTAAGAAAAAATGGGCCTAGATACACAAAAGCCTGCTTAAACCTAAGCAGGCTGATGGTTACCAATCTAAAAAAATCTAGTGAATTAGCGTGTTGGCGCTGGTTGACCGAACATGCCACCCAAACCCATTGGTACAGGGGATGCTTGTCTTGCAACTTGGCTGCTAACTGCTCTTTTTGCCATTTTCATAGTAACCTCTCCTTTACTCTCGTTACCCTCTATTCTTCAACGCTATCATCAACCCAGAGATTCGCAATCGTTTGAAAGTCTGCGTTGGCTTTTTGCGCCTTATATACGTCATCATGACCGAGTTCAAACACCAAGTCAAGTGCTTTCGTATATCCCAAGTTTTCCTTGAGTTCATCTGCAATTATACACATTTTGCAAGTTATGTCAAGTTCTTTTGAGAATATCGCGGCAGCATAATCAATTGGATCGAGGTCTTTGTCCGGCCGTTTGAAGCCGACATAGGCGTGTTCCACGTCACGAATGCCGCATGCCAAGGCCAAAGCCACTAAATCAGGTGTCTTGGCATAGCTGGGTGTGACCATCAAATACACCGAATATTCATCAGGATTCGTAAATGTGATTTCACGTCCCGACATCACGTAGACGGGAATCTTATAATGATCCCAGACCTGCAGCAAAATGCGTCCTGTCGGAATTTGCGATAGAATATCGCGGGCTTCTCTCAAGATTTCAGCAGATTTTGGGTGCTGCAAAGCAGGCGACAAGCCCGGAGGGGGCTTTTGTGAGGAGGAGAAGCTACCGCTGATATGTCCCTGCATGTCCTTGTCGTTCGTCATGGCTGCTTAAAAATGATCTTTGCTGGAAGATTGAAAGGCGCCGCTGGCGTGACCGAAGAGGGGTTTTAACCCCGTAATTTCAACTTCGCCTGTCGGCTTGATTCGCAGGCCTGCAATCATCCAGCCGCCATCATAGAACAGGCATGTCGAGACATGAAAGCTTCCGCTTTCTTCTGTTTCAATTTCAAAGAGATAGCCGCCTTCAGGCACATCCGCATGCGTGGCATGAACATTCTGATCCTCGAGATCGGGAATGGGAGAGCGTTCATAAACAGGGTAAATCTCTCCGTCTTCTTGCAGCACGTTAAAAAAGTAAAACTGCAGGTAAGCCGCCATATTATGCTCATCCAGATCAAGCGCAGAATGGGTGCATGCGCGCTGTATCGGGGCAAATGTTCCGTCCAGATAGTAGAAATCAGTCCCGTTTCCCAGGAAATCCATCTGGAAAATCGGCATCATTGTATGATTCGTGATGCGATAGAGCAAAATATGCTCGAAAAACGGCAGGCGCATGCATTTGGCTTCACTGTTTTGTGCAGTGAAGGAGGCCGGTCCGCCGATACGGGCGATGGCGGCGATCAGGTTTTCGGTTTTTTCAGGGTCGAGACGGTGCCACTGCATGAAGATTGCGCAAAAAATCCAATTAGGTGATGTAAAAGCTTCGTTTCAGAATTCCGTCTACTATAGCAAGTTTTAAGCTCTTTAAGCAAACGCCTTTATGGTGCAGGCTTCATCTGCTTCGCACAAGTCTTCATTCTTATTTTTCCCGAAAGCCATGTCATATGCCTGACGAAGACGCTCAGGCGTATCAGGAAGTTCCGAAAGAGCGCGTCGCCAGACACGCCCGCCAGGCCTGCTTTTAAAGAGCCCTGTCATGTGACGTGTAATAGAGCGCGGCGGAACTTCGCCTGATGCGCATGTCTTTTCTATATAGGCGCTCATCGCTTCTATGATCTGCTCCTCATCGGGTAAACCCGTTCCCCAAAGGGCGTGCTCACATTCCGCGAGAAAAATAGGGTTTTGGTAGGCTTCGCGTCCGATCATCACGCCATGATGAATGGAGAGAAGCTCTTGAACCTGAGTAAGGCTCGCTATGCCGCCATTGACCGTTATCTGCATGGCAGGAAAAACTGTACGCATCCTTGCTGCCAGATCGTAACGAAGCGGCGGGATTTCGCGGTTTTCCTTAGGTGACAAGCCTTTGAGCCAGGCTTTACGGGCATGGATGATGATATGTTCGCATCCGGCATCAGCCATCTTTTCTATAAAGAGAGGGAGGGTTTCGTCCTCATTCTGGTCATCCACGCCGACGCGACATTTCACGGTAACGGGCAGGGGGCTTGCCTCACGCATAGATTTCACACAATCTGCAACCAGATCGCCTTCCATCATCAGGCAGGCACCAAAACGCCCTTTTTGCACGCGGTCAGAGGGGCAGCCGCAATTGAGGTTGATTCCTTGATAACCCCATTGATGTGCCCATTTAGCCGATTGGGCAAGGTCATGCGGGTCCGATCCGCCAAGCTGTAAGATAACGGGAGATTCTTGTTCATTAAAATTCAGGTGGCGTGCACGGTCACCATGGATAAGTGCGCCAATTGTCACCATTTCCGTATAAAGCACGGCGTGCGGCGCAAGCAGGCGGTGAAAATAGCGACAGTGACGATCGGTCCAATCCATCATCGGCGCGACGGACAGACGTTCATCAAAAATACGGTTGGTGTTTGTCATGCTCATTTTTTTAAATCAAAACGGTTTACGCGTGAATTTCGCCCCGTTACACTTAAAATCCACGCCAAGCTATGGGGTTTTAAGTGTTCGGACGTCAAAAAACAATCTTTTTCAAAGGATCTGCCTGCTGTATTGCGCTGGCAACCTTGATTCTGAGTGCGTTGCCCTGTGCGGCAGCGGATGGAGAGCGCTTTGCCTCTTTGCGCAAAAGCGAGACCTACTTGCGTTACGGCCCTTCGACCGACCATCAGGTGAAATGGATTTATCATGTGAAAGGCTTGCCGGTGAAGATTATCGCCGAGTTTGAACAATGGCGCAAAATCGAAGACCCTGACGGCGAAACGGGCTGGGTGCATGTCGCGTTGCTGACCTCCAAGCCGACAGCCATTATTAAATCGGACGCGCCGTATGTGATTTTATATGAGGATGAGGACCCTCTGGAAAATCCGACATTGCGCCTGGAACCTGGTGTTATTGTTGATGTAGAAGAGTGTCGCGATGAGGTTTGCCATGTCTCTGTAGCCGGCTATGACGGTTTTTTACAAAAAAAATTGCTCTGGGGGATTGAGTGAATCTCCAAAAGCCCATAGGCTTATGAAATCAAGCGGCTTTCAGCCGTTCCTGCCTTAATATATCCACAGCCTATCCACACACTTTTCCCGCGTACGACGGGCACATAAATCTTATGCTGATAACACAAGAAAAGACCGATTTGGCGGCTTTTATGCATGCCCATATCACAGGCCTGTTTGGCTCTGATCCTGAAGAGGACAGCCGAAAAACAGCAGATTTTATTGATGTGCTTGCGGGGGTGTACGTTGAATCTTGTTTCCTGTTCGCGCAGCCTGACGAAACTTTGACTGCCGGTTTTTCAAAGTTGGGGCAAAATCTTCGTTTGCAAAGCGACGCACTGAGTGTTCCTGTCTGGGCCCTGTCCCCGCCGCAGCGTCTGGATTTGCGTTCCGAACAAGGACGCACAATGGCCCGCTTCATTGTTGAAGAGTGGCAGGAATGCGAGTTTTCCTTCTTTGAATTTATTCAGTGGCTGGTCCAAAGCTACATCTCCGCATGGGAAGGCGAAGGCATTCCTCGCGAAGAAACCTTCCGTATCTTTACTGAGTCAGCAACACGCTGCATGGCATTTGAAATTGCCGCGCAAGAGCTTTGCGATCTGGTGATTGAGCGCCGCATCGGTACCGGTGACTGGTCGCTTGCCGACGCGGTTGCAGGCTTAAGCGCATATGCAGGATATTGCTTTGCTTTGTATGAGCAAGATAACCCTGAAATGTCATCTTTTGACCGTCACATTGATACGATTGTCCATGTGATGACACAGGAAGCCTCACGTATGGGGGTTCCTGCGGGGTCTGACTGGAAATTGGGCTTGGCTGCCAATGATTGCCCCGCAGATCCGCCGATAGATCTGGTGGAATCGATCAGCCCTTTATGCAATGCCTTCTTCCGTGCGCTCTCCCTTTTGCAGGAAGATGAACGGGCTGTGTGCTGTGCCAAAGCCGCCGGGCGTATGCTGGCGGTTGTGGCGACGGGCGATACGCCCGATATGCCGCATGCGATTGCCAAACCCTTAGCGATGGCGGCACTCATGGAGACGTATCGCGGTCTGCAAGTTCTGACCCCCGGTCTTCTTGTAGCGAACGAAGTCGAGCTTCCCGCCGAATAGGCGCGACTTTCCTTATTTTTCATCAAAAAAGTCGTTCAAAAGACATGAAATGCATGTCGAAAAGGTTTGTCATGTGTTTTTGAAGCCCCTATAACTATGACCCATGACAAACGCAACAGCTACACAAACAGGTTCTATGTCTTTTACACCCCAATCCAGCTATAGCCGCGAAGAGTTAATCCAGTGCGGCGAAGGTCAATTGTTCGGTCCCGGTAACGCCAAGCTTCCGCTTCCTCCCATGCTGATGTTCGATCGTATTACAAGTGTGACGACAGAAG
>JBFWMN010000078.1:0-5182 GCA_050251555.1 Pseudobdellovibrionaceae bacterium
AAATCCGATGTGGTGATCCAGCTTTCCAATGGCGGCGCCGAGTTTTATGCGGGTAAGGGTTTTCCCGATTCTTTTGATGCCAAGGTTCTGGGGGCCGTATCGGCTGCCCGTCACGTGCACATGATGGCGGAACATTACGGTGTGTGCGTTATCTTGCATACCGACCACGCCAACAAAAAGCTCGTACCTTGGGTGGAATCCCTTATTGATTACGGTGAGCGTCATTATGAAGAGCTGGGTTACCCTCTCTTCTCCTCACACATGATTGATTTGTCCGAAGAATCCATTGAAGAAAATCTGGCGACATCCGCACGTATTCTGAAGCGCGCTGCCAAACTGGAAATGAGCATCGAGATTGAGCTTGGTGTGACAGGCGGCGAAGAAGACGGTGTCGGTTCTGACGAGATCGATAACGACAAACTCTACACGCAACCTGAAGACTGTTTGCAGGCTTATAATGCCCTGTCCGAAATCGGGCATTTCACGCTCGCAGCTTCGTTTGGGAATGTTCACGGTGTGTATAAGCCCGGTAACGTGCAATTGCGCCCTGAGATCCTTAAAAACGCGCAGAAGCTGGTTCAGGAAGCCAAGGGCTTAGGTCCTAATCCTCTTGACCTCGTTTTCCATGGCGGTTCGGGTTCGGAAAAGGACAAAATTGAAGAATCGCTCGGCTATGGCGTTTTCAAAATGAATATCGATACCGATACACAATTCGCCTTTGCCGAAGGCATCGGAAAATACGTGATGGCAAACCAGAAGGCCTTCCAGTACCAGATCGATCCGGATGACGGTACGCCCTACAAAAAGCAGTACGATCCGCGCAAATGGCTGCGTGAAGGCGAAGTTGCGATGGCTGCCCGCTTGGATGAAGCCTTCAAGGATTTGCGTTCGGCAGGGAAATCTATCGCCGAAGCTTGAAATTAGCGAAACCAAATATATGCGAAAGCCGCATGACAGTTATGTCGCGCGGCTTTTTTGTTGCGCATGCGTAAGGCTTATGGTATCTGCTGTATTGTAATAATAATTCAATATAGAGGATGTATATATGCGTATCATTACCCGTGAAGAGCAAATGCCAATTGAAAATTTCTCACTGGTTGGTGCCTTTCAAGGCCCTTTGGCTGAAGCAGCTCTGGTCATGCATTTCAAAATTGAACCGACAGAAGATGGCGAAGGTGCCGAACAACGCTTTGCGTGCGATGCAGGTCATCAGTATCTTGTCGTTCAAAAGGATGTCGGTCAGGACGCGTTTGAGGTGCTCTCCACGGCCCCTGCAGCTCAGGCGCAGGAATTTGCGGACCGCATTCGCGGTTTTCAGCCTCACCTCATCTGATCATCCGCAATTTTTAGTGAAAGAAGGCTTGCGTTACGGGCATGAATTGTCTATATCAACCCTTCGGAATTAGAATTTGCACGAAAAAATAAAGAGATTTTGAAGATGAAAGCTGAAACACACCCAGATTACCACACAATTAAAGTTGTGATGACAGACGGCAGCTCGTTCGAGACCCGCTCCACATGGGGCAAAGAGGGTGATGAAATGCGCCTCGACGTTGACCCCAAAACCCATCCTGCATGGCAAGGCGGCTTGGGTGGTAAAGTTATCGAGAAAGCCCAGCTCTCCAAATTTGAAAAGCGTTACGGTTCGTTTTTGTCAAAGACAGAAGAGAAATAAGCTTTTCTCTGTTAAGAGATTTTCTAAAAAGCCCGCCTCACCGCGGGTTTTTTGCTTTTTGAGTGAGATTGTTGGCGTATCGTCACGTATTATTATGGGTGTGACACACGCAAGAAATCGCTGCGCAGCGCCATCAAATGCTTATGCACAGGCTTACGCAACGCTTCGATTTTATGAAAATATTAGGGTGTGAGCGGACAATCAGTCACGCGAGACAGCGCGACGCAGAATCTTATCCAGTTCTTTTTCCACAAGGCTTTCCACAATGCCGGGCATATTGTCGTGGATCCACTGACGTAACATCGGGCGCATTAAATCGCGAACGATATCTTCAAGAGTGGTGCCTGCGGCTGAGCGCGAAACGGCTACATTTTCTGCCAGTTTAGCAAAGGCGCCGGCGGTTGCTTCGGCAGCAATGTCTGTAAAAATATCTTTTTCGGGCTGAGGAGCTGGTTCAGAGGCAAAAACATGGTCGTCTTCATCCTCTTCCTCTGCGGGCGGAGAATCGACCATATCAATGTCAAAACCGCTCTCATCCATCTCTTCGGTCAGATCAAGAATATCGTCGTCTTCATCCTCTTCCTCTTCCTCGAAGATATCTTCTTCGGGCTCGGCTTCAGCTTCGACGGTTTCTTCTTCTACGATCTCGTCTTCGTCAATATCGTCCTCAGGCTCGGCTGTATCTTGGGGCGCAGAGGCGCCTTCATCGTCATCAGAGATGATTTGACGAATGGAAGCGAGAATTTCCTCAATGGATGGATCCTGATCCTTACCTGCGCTCATGTAACTAGATTACCCTCGAAAGTTGCCCCTTGAGACGTGCATTTTTAACGCTTCAGTTTCACCTATTGATAAGCGTCTGTCAAAGCACGATTTATTCTATTTTTGGTAATCCACACCCAAACCGAACCAATTTCCGCCGATTTTATCCATAACCTCATCATTATTCGGCAATGTATCGGCAAGGTTCAGTGCGGCAGCGTCAAGCTCACCCACGGCATAGAGGGTCTGGAAAGCGGCGATCTCGGCATTGCTGCGGGCTTCCTGATAGGCTACGCGGGCGCTTAAGAGGTCTTGGTTGGCATCCAGCCTGTCATTGATCGTACGTAAGCCGAACTCTTCTTCACGGGATACGCCTTCAAGCGCAACTTCGGCGGCTTCGACCTGTTGTTTACGGGCTTTGATCTCGCTTAATGCGGCTTGGTAGGTTTCCCATGCGGCAATCACGTCGGCGCGAACCGCCTCTTCCGTCTCCACAATATTGGCGCGATTCTCGGCAACGCCGTATTTGGCTTGACGAAGACGCGAACGTGTCGCCCCCGAACTGTAAAGCGGAATGGTGGCGCGCAATTGAATGGATTGGGTGTCTTGAGAATCCAAGAAGCCGGGTAGCGGGTCATAGGATTTTTCGGCCTGTGCCGCCAGATCGATCTGCGGGAACAATTCTCCCGTCACATCCTTCACATTGTCGATAGAGGCATTGTGAATGAAGCGTGAGGCCACGGCGCGTGGATTTTGTTTGCCTGCAATATCAAGAGCTTCCTCGACTGTGGGCGGAGGTGTCATCGAAACTTCGGGGGTCGCCACGTGATCGGCGGGAACACGGATCAGCTTTTCCAGCGTGGCGCGTGCCTGTTTAAAGGCGGCTTCGGCTTGTGACAGCTCGGCTTCGGCCTGGGCAACACGGGCCGCAGATTGCGAAGTATCGGTCTTTGTCAGCTCACCTGCGTTAAAGCGTGCGGTGGTCTCTTCATTTTGTGACTGCAACAATTCAAGGTTGGAGCGACGCAGAGCGACAATATCTTGTGCTAGATACTGGTTCCAAAAAGCTGTGGCAACATCCAGAAAGACTCGCTGATACGTGCTTTTCAAAATCCAGTACTGCGCCGTCATTGTATTTTTGGCTTCACGTGTTTTTGCCAAAGTTGAACCACCGCGAAAAATCGGCTGGGCCAGATCAATGCTGCCTGTTTTTGTGACAGTATTCCCGTCTGATGTAATCAAGCTGTTGCCTTCAGACTCAATATCCGTGTTTGTCACAGAGCCATTTAGCGACAGATCGGGGCGATATCCGGATACGGCTAACGCGACATTCTCAGCAACCGCATAATAGGCCTGGCGTGCGGAATCGAGTGTCGGATTATTCGCGGCAGCCGCGGCAAAGGCCTGTTGCAGCGATAAACCGTCTTGTGTTTCGGTAACATCGGCTGGGACAAGGCGCTTTTCAGAAGGTTGCGCGTCTTGCATCGGGACAATTTGCACGACCTGTGCCGGAACTTGTTGCTGTTGCTGCACTTGTTGTTGGGGGGCAGCTTGTTCTTTAG
Source organism: Pseudobdellovibrionaceae bacterium (assembly GCA_050251555.1). Lineage (GTDB taxonomy): Bacteria > Pseudomonadota > Alphaproteobacteria > Micavibrionales > Micavibrionaceae > UBA2137. The sequence continues at coordinate 4,000 of JBFWMN010000078.1, forward strand.
CGGGCGCAGGCGGTGGCGGAGGCGTTATAGCATTTGCAGGTGCTGCGGGTGGGTTGGCTAAAGCCTCCTTCTCGCTTTGCTCCATCTTTTGTGCCTGCATGGCCTGTTCGCCATAGCTGGGATAAGATTGCGCCTGCGCTTCATTAAAAGGGCTGAGAGTTAAGGCAAGCAGGCCGACTGAGGCCAGCAGCAAGCCTTTCGATTTTGTGTCGCGAATTTTCAAAAAATAAACTCCGGCTGGGGTTCAAAACCCTTTACATAGGGGACTGAGGCGTCAAAAACAGGGGTCTTGGAAAAATTCTCAACCGATGTTTTTTCAATCAGGATGGCCTGACCTGCCACGCGAGGGTTCGGGCGGTGAATATAAATCAATCTGCCGCCGATCGAGAGCTGGTGCATCAGCTTGATTGGTTCCGCAGCACATGCACCATTGACAAAAATGACATCATACGGGGCATGTCCCGGGCAACCTTCAGTCAGTGCCCCTTTAAACGAAACGATATTTGTCAGGGATAGCGTATGCAGGGCTGCCTCTTCAGTGGCAATCATCTCGGGCGTTTCTTCAACCATCACAACGGTCGAGCAGAGCGGTGACAAAACCGCAGCGGCATATCCGCCCCCTGCCCCAATGCATAAGGCAATGTCGGCTGGCTTGATATTCAATTCCTGAACCATTCGGGCGTGAACAGCGGGTGCCAGTAGTGTTTGGCTTTGTCCGATTTCAATATCTTCGTCCATATAGGCCCGTGAAGCCAAAGCTTCAGGCAAGAAAGCCTCTCTGGGAATCAGGGAAAATGTGTCCAGAATATCGCGCACATTGACGCCGAATGTTTCGATCTGGCTGACAACCATGGTTTTTCTGGCTTTTTTGAAATCAATCATGTTGGGCTGCTTCTAGGGGCTATGTCTGAAAAGGTTATATATTGCCCTTTTTTCTACGCCATTAGGACTTGCTTGAAAAGAGTCTATTGAACATTTGTGGTCCATCTGTTATTCCCTTTTCCTCTATGACCTCACACAAATAAGGCGCGATGGCAGAGTGGTCATGCAGAGGACTGCAAATCCTTGTACGCCGGTTCGATTCCGGCTCGTGCCTCCACTTCTTTTTTTCCTTTATCGGCGTTTTCTCTTTTTTAATTCTTTTTGTTTATGGTAAATAAACCAAAACCGAGAAGAGGGTCTA
>JBFWMN010000079.1:0-5143 GCA_050251555.1 Pseudobdellovibrionaceae bacterium
ACAAGGTGGAGTATTCCATGCAAGAGAAGGTGAGACAGATGTTCTTTTATCGAGACCTCACGTTCGACAGCCTCGCTGGCGCAGGTTTCATATGCCAGCACCAGATCACCCAATGGGCCCGCATAAATATCGGCCTCGTTGCCCTCTTGTAGTGGAAAGGACAGGATATTGGTGGGCTTGTCCTTGTCACGATAAGACGCGTTCAGTTCGCGTATATGCGCATCATCTGCCAGTACAACGGAGAGTTCGCATGGCCGGATATCTATTTTTTCGACCTGATAAAGAGCCTGGGCCGTGCGCTCAAGCTGGGCTTTCAGCCAGTCGCTCTCAACGCCTTGCCACAACTCCTCATTCTCGGCAGCGATATCAATATCCATGACGGAAACGGTCGTAGGCTTTCAGGATTTTTGAGACAAGTGAGTGACGCACAACATCGTCGTGATTAAACTCGATAAAGGAAACTTCATTAATATCACGCAATATGGTCGCGGCTTCTTTCAGTCCCGAAATCTGGTTTTCAAGAAGGTCGACCTGATGCGGATCGCCCGTGATAATCATTTTCGAGCCTTCACCCATGCGGCTGAGAAACATCTTCATTTGTGCCGAAGTCGTGTTTTGCGCTTCATCCAGGACGACACATGCTTCGGAGAGTGTCCGTCCGCGCATAAAGGCGAGGGGGGCAATCTCGATATCATTACGCTCCATCAGCTTCTCGGTCTTTTCACGGCCCAAGAAATCATAAAGAGCATCATAAATGGGGCTCAGATACGGGTCGATTTTTTCGCGCATATCGCCGGGTAGAAAGCCAAGCTTTTCGCCAGCTTCAACGGCAGGGCGACAGAAAATCATACGCTCAACCTGACCTTGTTCATACAGATGGACCGCCATCCCAACCGCCAGATAGGTTTTTCCCGTACCTGCGGGCCCCAGACCGAAAATCATATCGTGCTTTTTAAGAGCCTTGATATACGCCGCCTGATTGGGCGTACGTGCGGACAATTCTTTCTTGGAAAGCTTGATGGAGGGCATTTTCTCATCTTCATAATGATCTGCCATTTTGTGCGGTCCTTTTTTGAGTGAATCCGTTTTGATAAAACGCAAAGAAGCAGTGACGTCCTGCAATTCCAGACCTGTTTTGCTTTTACGGGCCTTTTCAATGAGATCGTTGAGAACAGCTTCTGCCAGCTCGACGGCCTCGCTCTCGCCTTTAATGGCTAAACGATTGCCGCGATCGGCAATGGTGACGTCAAGCATCTGTTCGATATGCTGCAGGTGGGAATTATGTTCGCCGTAGACGGTTAATGCCAGACGATTGTCGGGCAGTTCAAGTGCAGAGGTCGTATCCTTACTTTTCGCCATAGGTGCTATAGTTTGATTATATCATAAGTCTTTGAGAAAAAGATATGATTCATGCCGCTGCACTGCGGGATGAGGTGTGCTCGTCCGTCACAATCGTGCCTGTCAGCGAGTTCAAAGTCGCGCCCTCGATCTTGACATCAAGGATATTGCCGATTAGGCGCTCATTGGCCTCAACATGGACAGCCTGAAAATAGGGGGAACGTCCATGAATTTGCCCGTCACGACCTTTACGGTCAAACAGAACGGGCATTGTTTTGCCGATATATGTTTCATTGAAAGCCTTTTGCTGGCTCATCAAAAGGTCCTGCACGCGTGTCAGACGGTCTGATTTGATGTCTTCCCGCACCAAAGCCGCCTTCATGCCCGCAGCCGGTGTTCCTGGACGTGGTGAGTATTTAAAGGAATAGCAAGAGGCATAGCCTACGCGCTCAACCATTCTCATCGTATCCATGAAATCTTCCTCGGTTTCACCCGGGAAGCCGACAATGATATCGGATGAGAATGCGATATCGGGACGGGCTTTACGCAAGCGATCAATAATGTCGATATAAAAAGCGCCGTCATGCTTACGGTTCATCGCATCAAGGATTTTATCAGAACCTGACTGGATAGGTAGGTGCAGGAAAGGCATCAATTTGGACAGGTTGCCATGTGCGTCAATCAGCTCCTGATCCATGTCTTTGGGGTGAGATGTTGTGTAGCGCAAACGCTCAAGCCCATCAATCTCATGAAGTGCATTGAGAAGAGCGGTCAGATTTACGGTTTTGCCGTTTCCGTCCGTACCATGCCATGCATTCACATTCTGTCCCAAAAGATTGATGTCCTTTGCACCGCCATCGACCAAGCGTCTGGCTTCAGCAACGATCTCGGGCAGATTACGTGAATATTCAGCACCTCTGGTATAGGGAACAACACAGAATGTGCAGAATTTATCGCAGCCTTCCTGAATGGACAGGAAAGCGGAAGCGCCTTGCGGCGTTGTTTCTTCGGGCAAATGATCAAACTTGCCTTCAACAGGGAAGTCCGTATCAATCAGGCGCTTAGGGCGGCGCGCACCTGTCAGATTAGCAACCATTTCAGGTAAGCGATGATAGGTTTGCGGGCCGAAAACCAGATCCACATAAGGGGCGCGCTGCGTGATGATATCGCCCTCGGCTTGGGCCACACATCCGGCAACCGCTATCAGAACCTTACGGCCTGTTGCTTCCTCGTGTGATTGTTTGTGATCGCGCAGGCGGCCGAGCTCCGAAAAGACTTTTTCTGTCGCTTTTTCACGAATGTGGCAGGTGTTCAAAACCATCATATCCGCACCCTCAGGGGTGTCGGACAGAGCATAGCCCAAAGGCTTCAAAACATCTGCAATTCTGTGTGAATCGTAGACATTCATCTGGCAGCCCCAGGTTTTGATATAAAGTGATTTATCAGCCATAGCGGGCGAGTTGTAATGGAAGAGGGGGCTGAAATCAAGTTTTTAGGCTCTTTTCAATTAGTCCTTTACACCTCATCTAACTTTCCCCATAGATAGCAGGGTTTCAAAAGAACTTCACGACCAGAACAAAGGGTTTTACGCTTTATGCGCTGTCTCATTCTTGCTTTGTTTCTCCTGATTGCGGCTTTGCCCGTGCAGGCTTTTGCTGAGGCCCGCTCGATTTGCTATAGTGCAAATGAGGCAGAGGCCGAGCAAGGTATCCGCATCCATTCGGAGTTGATGGTTATTTCTTTAAACTGCCAGCATATGTTCCCACAACGCCCGAAAACGCTTTACCAGAAGTATCGCGAATTTACGGCGCGCCACGGCACGCTGATTGCCGAATATGAGCGCACATTGATTAACCACTATGCGCGGGAGCAGGTCTACGATCCCGTTTCCGAGATCAACACGGTGCGTACGAATTTCGCCAACAAAATCTCCAATGATGCCGCAAAGATGCGCCCCGACATGTTTTGCAAAGTCTACGGGCCGCGTATTGACCGCGCCGCCAAAATGTCAGACCGCGATGTTAGAGAATGGGCCAACACCTTCTTCCCTGGGCATCCTGTCTCAAGACCCCTTTGTAACCCTCTGTAAATTATAAAAAAATCTGTCGCCTGTGCAAAAGACACGCAAAGCCCCTTTCTTTGCGCCCGCATCCTGTTACGCTTGACGGGTCAAGTTTTTGATCATTTTGGCCAGAGGGAAGAATAGCCATGCAACTACCAGAAACCGTCAATGCCTGTTTTGGAAATTCGGAAGGTTTTGATTCCACGTTAAACTGCCTCTTTGGCCTGCTTGCCGATAAGGCTGAGGCAACACTGCTTTACGGTGTTCCTTTTGATACCGTTGCGGCAGACGGAACGGTTTCGACCCATCACCTGACATTGCTGGTGGCATGGCTCGCCTTTGCTGGCGTGTTCTTTACGCTCTATTTCTCCTTCGTCAATTTCCGCATGTTCAAGCACGCCGTTGATATCGTGCGCGGCAAATTTGACGAACCGGGCGCTGACGGGCAGATCAATAATTTCCAAGCGCTTGCCGCATCCCTCGCAGGCACGGTTGGTTTAGGAAATATTGCGGGTGTTGCCGTTGCCATTTCGGCAGGTGGGCCGGGCGCTGTTATCTGGATGAGCATTATGGGACTTTTCGGGATGAGCTCGAAATTCACCGAAGTCGTGGCGGGTGTGAAATACCGTGTGCATTCGGATGCCGAACATAAGGACACGATCTCCGGCGGCCCGATGTATTATCTGAAAGAAGCCTTTGCCAAACATAACCAGCACCGTTTCGGGATGTTGGTTGCCTGCCTTTTTGCAATAGCCTGCATTGCGGGCTCTCTTGCCGGTGGGAATATGTTTCAGGCTAATCAGGCCTATTCTATTGCGCTGAATGTAACAGGCGGCGAAACAAGTTTTTTAAATGATTATGGGTGGGCCTTCGGAATTGGTCTGGCGATCCTCACAGGGCTTGTCATTATCGGTGGGATTAAATCGATTGCCAAAATCTCCTCAACGCTCGTGCCCCTCATGGCGGTTGTCTATATCGTGACCTGCCTGATCATTATGGGTAAGGAATATGCGAATATCCCTGCTGCCTTTGCGACGATCTGGGCCAGCGCCTTTACGCTGAAAGCAGGGGTAGGGGGCTTGATCGGTGCTATTCTTGTTGGCGTCCAGCGCGCCAGCTTCTCAAACGAAGCGGGTCTGGGGTCTGCCTCCATCGTCCATGCCACAGCGCAAACCGCCTATCCGATCCGTCAAGGCTTTGTTGCTATGCTCGGGCCTGTTATTGATACGGTTGTCATCTGTAATATCACGGCGCTAACTATTGTGATTACGGGTGTTTATCAGGATTCCCAAGGTGTTGAAGGGGTAAAACTCACCATGCGCGCCTTCCAAGAGGGGGCTGACTGGTTCCCCTATATTCTGGCGCTTTCCGTTTTCCTGTTTGCTTATTCCACGCTTATCGGCTGGTATTATTACGGCGAGAAGGCCGCAGGCTTTCTGTTCGGTGACAAAGCAACGGTCAGAAGTGTCTTTAAAATCATTTTCCTGCTGACCATTGTTGTCGGTGCCTCGGCGGAACTCAGCAATGTCGTGCGTTTTTCAGATGCGATGTTCCTGTCCATGGGTATTCCCAATATTATCGGTCTTTACCTGTTAGCGCCTGAGATCAAAAAGGATCTGGATGCCAATATGCGCAAATTCTTTCCCAAGACTAAGCCACCTGTTGCAAAAACACCTGCGCCAAGTGCGCCTGTGGTGAAAGAAACGGTTAAAGAAGCAGAAAAAGCGCCTGCCGCTAAACCTG
>JBFWMN010000080.1:0-5134 GCA_050251555.1 Pseudobdellovibrionaceae bacterium
CCCCCATTGCACCTTAAATGCATATATTTTAGTGTCATCTTGCGAAAAAGGGATGGTTTTTGTCGCTTCGCCCAAAGCAATGGGAAGTACACCCTGTGCTAACGGGTCAAGCGTGCCGGCATGACCGGCTTTTTGTGCGTCAAAAAGGTAGCGGATTTTGGATACTGCTTGGGTAGAGCTTATCCCCAAGGGTTTATAAAAGTTAATCCAACCAGTCACTTGGCTGCCTTTGCGACGGCGAGACATTGTGGATTACTCTGTGGAATGCTTCGAAGGAGACAGGCTGTCCAAAAGTGCGTCAAGACGCGTTACACGCTCCAAAGATGCATCAAACTTGAACCGAACCTTCGGGGTGAATTTGAGGCGCATCTGTTTGGCGATATCGCGCTGAAAAATGCTGTGTTCTTCGTTCAGAAAGTCAATTTGCTCACCCGGATCCTTGCCCATCAGTGTGGTTACGAAGGCTGTCGCGTTCTTGAGATCGGGAGAGACCTGTACGTGTGTTACCGACAGCTTTGCACCGGCATCAAAAAGAGATTCATGCGTAAAATCGCCACGCAGAAGTGTCTGCGCAATGATCTGGCGAAGCTGTTCGGCGACGCGGAGCTGTCTTTGAGAGCGTTCCATTGCATAAGCCCCTTAAGAGTGAGAGGGATGAAATCAGGCCAGTTCGCGTTTTTCCTCGACAACATCGAAACATTCGATGATATCGCCGGCACGAATATCTTCGTAGCGCTCAAAGGCCATACCACATTCGGTACCTTCTTTGACTTCTTTGACCTCGTCCTTGAAGCGTTTCAGCGTTTTCAGCTTACCTTCGTGGATCACAACATCATCACGCAGCAAGCGCACATGTGCACCGCGCTTAACGTTACCCTCAGTCACCATACAACCGGCAACCTTACCGACTTTGGTAATGTTGAAGACTTCACGGATCTGGGCCTGACCCATATAGACTTCACGAATAATGGGTGAAAGCATACCTGATAGAATGGCTTTCACGTCATCCATTACGTTGTAAATGATGTTGTAGTAACGGATATCAACGCCGTCACGTTTCGCCAGATCACGGGCTTGCGCATTGGCGCGCACGTTAAAGCCGATAATCAGGGCGCCCGAAGCGCGAGCCAGCGTCACATCGGATTCTGTAATACCGCCGACGCCTGTATGGATCGCCTTAACATTGACTTCTTCTTCATCCTCGACAATTTTCTGCAAGGATGTAACGAGGGCTTCAACAGAGCCATGCACGTCACCTTTGATAATGACAGGCAAGGTTGATTTACCGCCGTCTTTGGCTTGTGCCATAAGAAGTTCAAAGCTTGTTGCGCCTGCAGCCAGTGCCGATTTCTTATCCTGCTTGACGCGCTGACGATAGGCAGCCACTTCACGGGCCTTGCCTTCATTTTCAACAACAAGGAAAGAATCTCCGGCTTCAGGAGTGGCGTTCAGACCCAGCACCTCGACAGGTTGACCGGGTTCAGCCGATTTGATTTGTTTGCCAAGATCATTAACGAGAGCACGTACGCGGCCCCATTCGGAACCGACAACAAATGTATCCCCGATATTGAGTGTTCCATTTTCGATGAGAACAGTCGCAACTGAGCCGCGACCTTGTTCAAGCTTAGCTTCAACAACTGAGCCCGAGGCTTTACGGTTCGGGTTGGCTCTCAGATCCAGCATTTCAGCTTGCAAGAGAATGGCTTCTTCAAGCTTATCAAGATTGAGTTTTTGCTTGGCTGAGAGTTCAACACACAGCGTATCACCGCTGAGTTCCTCAACGATAACTTCATGTTGCAGAAGGTCTTGCTTCACCTTCCATGTATTTGCGTCAGGCAGATCGATCTTGTTGATCGCGATAATCAGCGGAACGCCTGCGGCCTTCGCATGGTTAATCGCCTCGATCGTTTGCGGCATGATGGAATCATTGGCGGCAACCACAATCACACAAATATCGGTGACGTTCGCACCGCGTGCACGCATTTCGGTAAAGGCGGCGTGACCCGGCGTATCAAGGAAGGTGATTTTCTGACCGGATTTCAGTGTAATCTGGTAAGCGCCGATATGCTGGGTAATGCCACCAGCCTCACCGGACACCACATTTGTCGAACGCATCGCGTCCAAAAGCGAGGTTTTACCGTGGTCAACATGGCCCATAATCGTCACGACAGGCGGGCGTGATTGCAGGTCTTTTTCATCGTCCTGAACACCCTCAATACCGATCTCGACATCCGCTTCGGTCACACGTTTGATTTTATGTCCGAATTCAGAGATCAGAAGTTCGGCAGTATCCGCATCAATCGTTTGGTTAATGTTAGCCATGACACCCATTTTCATGAGCGCCTTGATCACATCACCTGATTTTTCAGACATACGGTTAGCGAGTTCCTGAACTGTAATCATTTCAGGTACAACCACGTCACGCATGACTTTTGCGGCTGGTTCTGCAGGGCCCAATGCGGCTTTGGCGCGTGCGCGTGCGCGTTTGAGCGCTGCCATGGATTGACCGCGATCGCGTTCATAATCTTCGTTTAGGACTTGCGTGACCGTCAATTTACCGCGACGGGCACGGTCGTCGTCACCGCTTTTTGTGCTGCGCGGTGCGGCACGCTTCATACGGTCACGGTAGCTTTGGCTATCTTCTTCAGTATCTGTTGGTGCGGCGGGCGTTGTGGCATTGGCGCGGAAACGGGTGGCTTGCTCATCACGACGTTTGCGCTCGGCATCCGATTTTTCGCGTTCTTCAGCCTCAATGCGCTGCAGTTCTTCCAGTTCTTTCTGGCGGAGATCTTCACGCGTAACAGGCTGTCCGATTTTCTTGTCGTCTTCGGATTTTGTGCCTTCGGGTGCAGCTTTGCTGGCCTCTTCGGCGCGCTTTTGCTCTTCTTCGATGGCTTGCTGAAGGGCCTTGATACGGGCCTCGCGCTCGGCAGAAGTTAAACCGTCAGCGGGCATATCGGCAGAGCGCGGCGCAGCGTTCTCGGTTTTGGGCTGAGGGGCAGGGGCCGCAGCGGATTTGCGCGAGCGGCGAATTTCGACGGCAATTCCCGAACCGGAACCGCCCATGGATTGCTTGACCTTGGCGGCGGCAGCCGACCCCAGAGAAAGCGTACCCTTACCGCCGAGGCTCAAGGTCTTTTTCTCGTCCTTGCTCTCTTGCGTTTCAGGTGTATCTGTCTTTGCACTCTTGTCGGTCATTCGAATCCTACAATTTCTTTTGTCTTTGCGAGGCATAGACTGCCTCTTTTCATGTTTTCAGGCAAGGGGGCTTTCGATAAAAGCACGAAAGCCCCTTTTGCTTATACGTCAATTACGCCGTGGCGGTTTCCTCGGCTGTTTCTTCTTCGGCAAACCAGTGCTGACGGGCAGCCATAATCAGCTTATTGGCATCTGTCTGCGTCATCTGGTCTTCACCGATAATCTCGACAAGCTCGTCACCTGCAAGATCAGCCAGATCATCGAGTGTTTTCACGCCATTTTCACCCAGCTTAATCGCCAGAGCGGGTTTGAGACCCTCCAAAGCAATCAGATCATCGGTAATACCGAGTTCTTTTTGTTTGGTTTTCAATTCCTTCGCTTTGGCATCCAACCAGTTTTTCGCACGGTTTTGCAACTCAGCGGAGATTTCTTCCGAGAAACCTTCGATCTGGTTCAATTCGGCCGTCGGTGTTTCAACGATCTCTTCGATAGATGTAAAGCCTTCTGCAACCAGCAAGTGGGCGATCACATCGTCAACGTCCAGAGCTTCCATGAAGATGGCGGAACGTGTGTTGAATTCTTTCTGACGACGCTCAGACTCTTCTGCCTCGGTCAGGATATCGATATCCCAGCCCAAAAGCATCGAAGCCAGACGGACGTTTTGACCACGGCGACCGATTGCCAGAGATAATTGGTCATCAGGAACAGCCACATCAACGCGTTTTGCATCTTCATCAACCACAACACGCGAGACAACGGCAGGGGCCAAAGCCTTAATTGCCAGCGTAACAAGATCATCCGTGTAAGGAATGATATCGATTTTCTCGCCTTGCAGTTCGTTCACAACAGCCTGAACACGGCTGCCGCGCATACCGACACAGGCACCGACAGGGTCAATACCGCCATCGCGTGACAGAACGGTAATCTTAGCGCGTGAACCAGGGTCACGGGCAACGGATTTGATCTCGATAACGCCTTCGTAAATTTCGGGCACTTCCTGCTCGAACAGGTGCGCCAGGAATTGCGGGTGAGAACGCGAAATAAAGATTTGCGGGCCACGGACCTCACGACGTACGTCATAGATATAGGCCTTGATGCGGTCGCCTGTTTTGAGGTTTTCACGAGGAATGCCCTCATCACGTCTCATATAGGCCTCAGCCTTACCCAAATCAATGGTGACGTTGCCAAACTCGACACGCTTGATGATACCTGTAATGACTTCACCGATACGGTCTTTAAACTCATTATACTGGCGCTCACGCTCGGCTTCACGAACCTTTTGCAGGATAACCTGTTTCGCGGTTTGTGCGGCGATACGACCGTAATCCATGGGGGGCAGCTCATCGACAAGCACATCGCCGAGAGTGGCGTCAGGCTTTTCACGCTTGGCTTGCTCAACAGTGATTTGCGCAGATTCATTCTCAATCTCTTCGGGCGCAGTTACTGTGCGATAGCGTTTCAGCTCAAGGTGACCGTCCTTACGGTCGATTTTCGCACGAATATCGTGGTCAAAACCGTATTTCGAACGTCCGGCCTTTTGAATAGCCTCTTCAATCGCCTCGATCACGATTTCGCGATCGATATTTTTCTCTCTGGCGACACTATCAGCAACTTGAAGCAGTTCCATGGTTTCTCTTTCCTTATTTCCTTCGAGTTAAAGGGGGTTAAATTAAACTTCGTTCGCGGCAGCTTTACGGGTGTTCTTGATCAGATTATCCGTCAAGACCAGTTTGGCTTTGGCAATGTTGTCATCATTAAAGGTGAATTCCTGACCGTCGCAAATCACCGTAATCTGTTTATCTTCGACAGATTTGATGTGACCGCGGATTTTCTTTTGTCCATTTTCGGTCACTGGCGTGTCCAGCTCGACCTTGACCTCTTCGGCGATATAACGTGCAAATTCTTCAGCCTCAAAAAGCGGGCGATCAATTCCGGG
>JBFWMN010000081.1:0-5050 GCA_050251555.1 Pseudobdellovibrionaceae bacterium
GATCAGTTTCTCGTCGCTGCCGTTGATCAGGAAGCTTGGTGTAGAGTTAATCTGGTAAAGCTTTCCGGCTTCCTGAATGTTGGTCATCAGGCCCGCACGAATATTTTCGTCACCCATGCATTTGTCAAAAGCTTCATCCGACATACCGGCAAGCTTGGCATTTTGCTTCAGCTTATCCATGTAATTGTCTTCGAACGCCCATTTGTCCTGTGTTTCGAACAAAAGCTGCATGAAGCTGACATACTGGTCTTCAGGCAAGCAGCGCAAAATCTGGCTGGCATCCAAAGCAGGTTTGTTTAACGGCAACTCGCGGAAGATAAAACGGACTTTACCTGTATCGATATAGTTTTTGCGGATCTCAGGAAATGTTTCTGTGTGGAAACTTGCACAGTGACTGCATGTCAAAGAGCTGAACTCCGTAACCGTAATCGGTGCGGTCTCGCTGCCCAGTGAGCGGGTCGGCAAGGTCACTATTTTTTCCGCAGCAGGCTGCTCGGAAGGCACTTCAACGACTTTGGTATCGCGAACAACGCTCTCATCATCACCTTGTGCGGCTTCGGATGCCGTATCGGTTGCAGGTGTTTCGCTTGCCTCTTCAGTGGCAGGGGCGGGCTCCGCATCACCGACAATCAGTGTGCCTTCTTCAGCGGTTTGGGTTTGTTCTGTTTTTGAACCGCTCATGTTTTTGGTTGCGGCATAGGTGAAATATCCAACCGCCATCAAAACAATAATAATCGCAGCAATCGCCACCGCACCTAAACCGGATTTCTTTTCAGAGTCAGCCATGTTCTTTCCTTTATCCAAAAGACTGTTATAAGCCGCTAACAGGCATAAACCTGTCAGGGCGGGTTGATCATTTCTATCTGAAATAGAAAGCTATACTAGCAGACGTATTTTTCCAGATGCCAGTTGATTTCTTGCTGTTTCACCGCTTTATCCACGTTTTAAGCGGCTTTTTTATCTTTAATCGCTCACAATCAAATCAACGAAATCAGACTGCGCCTCACCCGACATCGAGCCCATGGCCTTGATTTCAATGCGGGAAGGGAAAATACCCTGCTTCATGATCCATGCCCGTACAGCCAGTCCGCGTGCCAATGACAGGCGGCGCGCATCAATTTCTTCCTGACCTTGGGCTTTGGACGCATAGGCGCGGATAAAGAGTTTCGCCGTGCCGTGTTCCTGCATCGTTTTAACAACCGAAGCCATTACTTCCTCGGATCCATCCGCCGTCACCGTTTCACCGGCCGGGAAAGTCACACGCGTCTTTTCGGCATCCATCGGTACAAGAGGACAAGAGAGAGCTTCAAAGCGCTTAATATCTGCCGCTGTAATCGGCAAAGGTTCGGCTTCAACGTCTGCATAGCCTGCCTTTTTGATCTGCTCTCCCTTAATTTCAACAGGTGGCGGTGCATTCGCCTCAATATAAGGCTTTAGGAACAACTCGTCTTTTAAAGGCTTCAGGGCAGGTTTGGGGGAGCCGTAAATACGGCGACCATCCGACATATCCTCGCCGACTATCGGGGCAGGCGGTAGTAACATGGCTTGCGTGTCCTCATTATAGACACAGGTCACATCCTTTTCAGGCAAAAGCTGAACAGGCTTTATCACATCGACAATGCGCTCCGGTCTGGCAGGTGTTGCTGCCATCGACGGCATCATAAAATCATCATCGGGCACACGCACGTCCTGCGAGGCCTTTGGCGTGGCAACAACTGGCGCTGTCTCTTCAATTTCAGGCTCTATAATATCTTCAGGGGCAGGTGTAGGCGTTAGGTTCGTAGCAGTCACCTGAACGTCCTCAACAATGTCTTCAATCGGCTCTTCCTTAGCGATCACAGGCACGGCAGGTTTGGGTGTAGGGCGCGGGATCGTTTCCGAAGCGTGCGTTGCTATCACTTGCGGTTTGGAAGGCTCATGAACGGGAACCTGTAAAATCTGTTGTTTGCTTACTTTGGGTTTTACGGGCGCTTTTGCTTGAACGCGCTTTTGCTTATTCAGTGGGTCGCCTTGTGTGATCGGGGCCATCAAGCGCGCAGGGGCAGATGGAGCAGGGGTCGGAGCAGCCTTTGGCGCAACAGGCGCTGGAGCCTGTGCGGGGGCCGTTCCGCCAAACATCGGAGGCGGCGTGTAATTTTGTAGCGTTTGGGCTTCAACGTGCGATGTTGCCAGAAGCAAAAAAGCTCCGACCGCCAAGCGGAGAAGGTTTTGTCTCCGTTTGTGCCCGTCGCTCAAACTCACGCTTTATAATCCACCAGTTTTTCAATGAGAGGATGAATATGTGTATTCGACGCAATCAGTGCGCCTGAGCGAACAGGGTCTGTTTCGCTTTTATCGGTCGAGACAATCGTGCCGCCCGCTTCTTTGACGATCAGAGCGCCCGCAGCCACATCCCATGCATTTAAGCCCTCTTCCCAGAAAGCATCGGCACGACCGCAAGCCACATAAGCCAGATCCAGTGCGGCAGATCCCATACGGCGGAAGGAAATATCGGTATCAAGTACTTGGGAAAGTTGTCCCATGTAGCGCTTGTGCCATGAACGGGCGGAAACAGGTGAGCCGCCCATAACCAGTGCGCCTTCCAGCTTCGTACGGCCTGACACGCGCATACGACGGTTACGCATAAAGGCGCCCGTGCCTTTTTCAGCCGTAAACATCTCATCCTGAACGGGATCGTAAATCAGACCTGCAACAATCTCACCCTTACGCTCAAGGGCGATGCTGATGCACCATTGCGGTATGCCGTGCAGGAAGTTTGTCGTTCCATCCAGTGGATCAATAATAAAGATGTTCTCAGGGTCCTCACCTTTGATCGCGCCACTTTCTTCCATGAGGAATGAATAGGAGGGACGCGCCTTGGAGAGCTCGCGGTGAAGAATCTGTTCAGCACGACGATCTGCAGCCGACACAAAATCGGCGGGACCTTTACGCGAGACCTGCAATTGCTCAACCTCGCCAAAATCACGTAAGAGGCTTTTGGAAGCAGCTTCTGCTGCCTTGATCATAACATTGAGGTCGGGGGAACGGAGTGCCATAATTGAACTGCTTTTTCTTTTTTATAGGATTAGTCTTTGTAACGCTCGACATAGGAGCCGTCTTCGGTCTTGACAACAATCTTGATGCCGACACCGATATGCGGGGGAACCATCACACGCACACCATTATCCAGAATGGCGGGCTTGTAAGATGTGGTTGCCGTTTGCCCCTTAATCACAGGCTCGGCTTCGATAATTTCAAAAACCGCCGTGTCAGGAAGGGTTGCTGCCAAAGCTTTACCTTCATAGGTCTCAAGCTCAACAACCATACCGTCTTGCAAAAATCTGACGGGATCACCGAAAACATCACGGGGGACCAAAACCTGCTCGTAGGTTTCGGTATGCATCAGCGTGACATTGTCATCATCCTGATAGAGATACTGGTAATCTTCCTGATCAAGGCGCACGCGCTCAACAGACTCTTGCGTACGGAAACGCACAACCGTTTTGTTGCCGTTTTCAACGTCACGCATGGTCACGTTAATATAGGAACCGCCTTTACCGGGCTGCGAAATATCGCCCGAAATGATGGAAAACAAACGGCCTTCATGCTCGATGATATTACCGTTTTTAAGGGTGATTGCGTTCACTTTCATGGGAATTCACTTCTTTATTCTTAAAGCGGGTTCGCGTGTCAGGAACCCTGATTATGTTTCTCGTGCTCTTTTAATACAGATTTTCCAAGGTTCTTCAAGCTTGCTTTCAACTCTTCGTCCTCAATATCGGCAAGAAGTGTCTCCAGCCCCTCGGTTTGCTCTTCGGAGAGCATGATTTCAGGCTCTTTTTTAGATGCAGCTTGCGCCTTTGCGCTTCCGATACTCTCCACAAATTCAATGTCATGCACGAAATCGGGACCCATGATGCGGTAGATGCGTTCCAGAATGAGGCCTTTTTGATAATGGATCAGCGTCGAACGGGCAGGGGGTACGCCGACTACCAGAATGCGATACATCTCGCTTTTCCGTTTTTGCGTGCGGATTTTGACAGGCTGAACATCCGCTGCGAAGGCTTCGCCTATCACGGAGGGCCAATATTCAAGAAGACGGCCCAAAGCCACAAACTTTTTCTCAAAAGTTTTGCCGCTGATGGAGCGTATTCCTTCACCCAAATGTTTTAATCCTGACATGGCTTCAAACCATAAAGGCTTTTGGCTATGGTGTTAAGCCATGCATCTTCAGATTCCCATTTTTCGTGAAAAATTACTGGACTGGTACGACAGTCAGGCCCGCGCTTTGCCGTGGCGCGTTCCCGCCAATACGTCACCCGACCCATATAAAATCTGGCTCTCCGAAGTCATGCTTCAGCAAACGACCGTACAGGCCGTTATTCCTTATTATCTGAAGTTTCTGGCAAAGTGGCCGACCATTCAGGATTTGGCAGCAGCCAGCCAAGACGATGTGAACAGGGAGTGGGCAGGACTTGGCTATTATTCACGGGCCAGAAACCTATTGGCATGCGCCAAAGAGATTGTCGCTCAAGGCGGCATATTTCCCCGTAACGGTGAAGGATTACAAGCCTTACCCGGGATCGGACCTTACACAGCCGCAGCAATTGCCTCAATTGCCTACAATATCCCCGCCAACGCGGCAGACGGCAATGTAGAGCGCGTCATGGCCCGTTATTTTGCCATTGAGACACCTTATCCTGAAGGGAAAAAACTGGCTCGCGACCACGCCGAAAGCTTTATTGGCGATTATGAGGGGCGACACGGCGACTATACGCAAGCCCTGATGGAGCTCGGCGCAACGATTTGCCGCCCTAAAACCCCGTTATGCGGCGAATGCCCCGTTCGTGAAGGCTGCACAGCTTATCAGGCGGGCACGCAAAACGATTATCCTAAGCGCAGCCCCAAGAAAGCCTTGCCGCATAAATCAGCCTATGTCTTCCTGATACTGGACGGGAAGGGGAATATCTATACCGAAAAACGCCCTGAAAAGGGCATGGTAGGGGGAATGATCGGTTTTCCATGCACGGAATGGGATGAAATCGGAATAAAAAAGCAGGAAATACCACAC
>JBFWMN010000082.1:0-5049 GCA_050251555.1 Pseudobdellovibrionaceae bacterium
TGAAGGAATAGATCAGTTCCAAGCGGTCTTCCGTATTCCCTGCCTCAAGAATCTTCTGCTTATCTTCAATTTTGAGGACAAGATGTGAGGCAATCGTGTCAGCAAGCTTGGTAGGCTCGCTGATTTGCTGGAGCGAGACAATGACTTCTGGTGGGATTTTCTTATTCAGTTTCACATACTGCTCGAACTGCGTCAGAGCCGCACGCGCCAAAGCCTGCAACTCATCGTTCCATGTCGAGCCATCGTCCAGCGCTTCGCAGTCGCCAACCAGATATCCGTCTTCGCGCTCATTAATATCCGTCACCGAAATACGGTGCAGACCTTCAACAAGAACCTTCACGGTTCCGTCAGGCAATTTCAAAAGCTGAAGGATCGAGCCTTCCACGCCGATTTCATACAAATCGTCGCCTTGGGGATCATCGACATTCGGGGATTTCTGGGTCAGAAGAATGATCTTCTTTTCATCCTTCATGACCTTTTCCAGCGCATGAACCGATTTTTCACGTCCGACAAAGAGTGGCACAATCATGTGCGGAAAAACAACAATGTCGCGTAAAGGCAAAATCGGCAGGCGGCGTGAAGAAGTCGGCGTCCCGAAAGATGAAAGCATGAGATGTCCTTAAAATGGTTTTCTTTATATATAAGACCCGTTTCAGGGCAGTGAAAGAAACACTGCAGGCCTTAAATTCCTAATATAATGCGATTGAAGGGGCATGTGAAGGTTTGGGCAAGCACTTAACCGTCACAAAGATAAAAAAAGCTCCTTCTCCCACTATGATCCTAACTCTCTAACCAAATAGTTAAGATTTCTTTGATTTCAAACTATCTTTTCGCGGCAAAAAAAAGGCGGTCACCCTGATCGGAAGACCGCCCTTTTCCAAACTTTGTGAACTCAATTATTTCTTGTCTTTATCGCCGCCCGTAATTTCGGCACGTGAATTGACCACGTGGTCGACAAGTCCCCATTTCTGAGCTTGCTCGGCAGACATGAAGGTATCGCGTTCCAGCGCGTCTTCGATCTCTTTCAGCTTGCGGCCTGTGTGCTGGACGTAAATGTCGTTCAGGCGTTTACGCAAGTTGAGAATTTCGCGTGCCTGAATTTCGATATCTGTGGCCTGACCTTGCGCACCGCCTGAAGGCTGGTGAACCATCACACGTGCGTTCGGCAGAATGTACCGCTTGCCCGCTGCACCTGCTGTCAGCAGCAGCGAACCCATGGACGCGGCCTGACCGATACACACGGTAGACACATCACACTGGATGTATTGCATTGTGTCGTACATGGCGAGACCTGAGGTCACAACACCGCCGGGTGAGTTGATGTAGAAGGAAATGTCTTTCTTCGGATTTTCTGATTCCAGAAACAGAAGCTGCGCACAGATCAGCGAGGAGACACCGTCATTCACAGGGCCTGTCAGGAAGATGATACGCTCCTTCAAAAGGCGCGAATAAATATCAAAAGCGCGTTCGCCGCGGTTCGTTTGTTCGATAACTGTGGGAACGAGGTAATTGGCGTAAGTGTCGATAAGGTCGCTCATGTTACAGGGCTCTTTTTCCTTGGAAAGTGTCGTTTGAATGACGTTGTTGAATAACTCTTAGATTAGAAAAAAGCCCCGCTCGTAAATTCGTGCGAGGCTTCATTTCTTAAAACCCTATATCGGGCTTAGCGCAAGATCAAGGCCTTTACGCTTTTTTCTTCGCAGCCGCTTTCTTAGGGGCCGCTTCTTTTTTCTCAGCACCGGGAATCTCGTCGTCTTCCTTCATGAGATCGTCAACGGAAACGGATTTCTCGGTGACTTTCGCATCAGCCAGAATCGCGTCGATGACTTTATCTTCATAGATCGGAGCGCGAAGTGAATCGAGAACCTGCGGGTTCTTCTGGTAGTATTCGAATACCATTTTCTCCTGACCCGGATATTTACGGGCCTCAGAGATAACGGCTTGCTGCAGTTCGGCTTGTGTGACCTCGACTTTGCGATCGCGACCGATTTCAGCCAGAACGATACCGAGGCGAACACGACGCTCAGCCAAAGGCAGAAGTTCTTTCTTCTCTTTATCGGACATTGTACCGGCTTCCTTGCCTTCTTCACGTTCAAGCTGGGCAACGATATGTTCATGCTCTTGCTTGACCATACCTTCGGGCAGGTCGAATTTGTGGTTCACATCCAGAACATCCAGGAGGTTCTTCTTCAGCTTCATACGTGAGTATTGCGCGTAATCCGAAGAAATTTGCTCTTTAATGGCGTCTTTCAAAGCATCAAGGCTTTCCAGCCCCATTTTCTTAGCCAGATCGTCATTCACTTCCGTTTTGGCAGCTTCCTGAATGGCTTTAACATCCACGTGGAATGTTGCACCGCGACCGGCAAGATCCTTCATGCCGTAATTTTCAGGGAATGTCACATTGACGTGGACGTGGTCACCGGCTTTCGTGCCGATCAACTGGTCTTCGAAACCGGGGATAAACTGGTTTGAACCCAGCTCCAGATTGTGGTCATGACCGTGCATACCGTCAAATTCAACACCGTCTTCGCGGACACCGTGGAAATCAATCAGCACGACATCACCTTTTTTGGCAGCGCGCTTGGCTTCGATCGGTTTGAAGTTACGGTTGTTCGAAGCGATATTGTCCAGAACCTCATTGACAGCTTTCGCATCAACTTTGGCAATCGGGTTTTCAACTTCGATCTTCTTCATATCCATGAGTTTGATCTCGGGCAGAACATCAACATCCATTGTGAATGTCAGGTCTTTACCTTCGTCAAAGGATTTGACTTCGATTTTCGGCTGCATGGCAGGACGCAGACCTTTATCTGTGATGACTTTGCTGGAGCCTTTATTCACGGCCTTTTCCAGAACGTCAGCCAGAACGTGACGCGAGTATTTCTGTTTCAAAACAGCCAGAGGCACTTTGCCGGGGCGGAAACCTGCGATTTTAACGGTCTGACCGATATTCAACAGCTCCTCATCCACCATTTGGGCGATATCGTTAGCCGGAATATTCACCTCATATGAATGTGTGAGACCCGAGGATTTCAATTCTTTAACTTGCATGTTTCTCTTCTGCCTTATCTAAAAAGTCGTTCGTCAATCTATCTTTATTTTGTAAGTGGTGCGGGTGGAGGGACTTGAACCCCCACGCCTCGCGGCGCCAGAACCTAAATCTGGTGCGTCTACCAATTTCGCCACACCCGCACGGATCATTCGCGTTTAACACGCGGATGCAAGGTTTAGCGCAGATTTTTTCAAATGTCATGGGGTTTTTCGAAAGAAAAAGCGAGTCTGCGTTTTCCTTTAAAAAGCTTCGCCTGCAAACTCGCGTAAAATCTCGGGGTAAAGCTCGGGAAGGTCGGTTGCAATCAGCCCCGGCCCCTTCAAAAGCGAGGCGCTGCCATGCAGCCATACGGCGGCCCCTGCGGCGATTTGCGGATGGGTTTCATGACCCGCCAGGCCCGCCAATCCCAGAATCGTCCCTGCCAGCACATCGCCCGTCCCGCCTGTCGCAAGCCAAGGTGAGGCCTTGTAATTAATAAGGGTCGGACGGCCCGCCGCACCGATCAGCGTGTTTTCACCTTTTAAGATGATGGTCGCCTCGATGACTTCGAGTGCGCGATGAAGGGATGCAACACGGTCACCACCCACCTCCCCGAACACGCGTGAGAATTCCCCTTCATGCGGGGTCAGAACGCACCGTTTATGAAGGGCCTTTAAAAAGATGTCCTGATCGTCTTCAAACACACTGATCGCATCGGCATCAAGAATCAGCGTGCATTTATTCTGTTTCGTCCAGTGCGCCAGCTCCAGCACTTGCGTTTTTAAGGCGACATCATTCTCGCGTCCAAACCCCTGCCCGATCAAAATATGATCGGGTTTTTTCTGATCCAGAATGCTTTGAAAATCCGCTTTCAAACGACCGCGCAAAGACAGCGCTTCGGTCAATGTTGCCTGATAGATCGGCTGGTTTCTCGCATCACAGGCCATCACCAGCAAACCGATTCCGCAGCGCAGCGCCGCTTTCCCTGCCAGAATGGATGCCCCTGTCATCGTGCCTGTCACAATCAGACCGCAGCCATAGGCATATTTATGCGCAGCGCCGCTTTTGCCGACAAGCAAGCTGGCAAAAAGGTCAGAACTGTTCTCGCGTAGATTTCCCCCGGACATGATGGGGAATATCTTAAGCGATTCATCGGGAAAGGAAACAGGAAAAAGGGAAAATGGGGCGACTGACGGGACTTGAACCCGCGACAACCCGGACCACAACCGAGCGCTCTACCAACTGAGCTACAGCCGCCACAAAAAAGAACGACACAGCTTATGCCCAAAGCCTGTCCACTTGTCCACCGAAAAAATTGATCCATTTGCAGGAAATACCCTCGACTTGATTTTTTGCGTATGCTAATTCAGGCAGTATTCCATGCAAAAGTTGCATGGTGTTGTTTCACTATTTACATAGCTGCATTGCAAAAAACAAAGGATCCAACTCACCATGACCGCGACACCTCCCGTCACAAAAGCGAAAAACGCCGCAGACTTCCTGAAAATCTGCGAAGCCCACAATATCGAGTATGTGAAATTCACATTCACCGATCTGCGCTCAAAGCGCCAAAGCACATACCAGCATATTTCGACGCTGGATAAGGACATGGTTGAACAAGGGATTTATTTTGACGGATCATCCATCCTGGGCTGGAAGGCGATCAACGAATCCGACATGAACTTGGTCCCCGACCTGAACAAAATCTGCATCGATCCTTTTGCAGCACAACCGACACTGCAGGTTTTCTGTGATGTCTTCGACCCCATTACTAATGAACCATACGGTCGCGACCCGCGCTCCATCGGTAAAAAAGCCGAAGCCTATCTGAAATCGACAGGCATTGCCGATACCGCCTCTTTCGGTCCCGAAGCCGAATTCTTTGTCTTTGACGATGTCAGATATTCCACATCGCAAAACAAAATGGCTTACGAGATTGATGGCGAAGAAGGCCCTTACAACACTGACACCATGTATGACGGCGGCAATATGGGCCACCGCCCCGGTCCTAAAGGCGG
>JBFWMN010000083.1:0-5035 GCA_050251555.1 Pseudobdellovibrionaceae bacterium
ATGAAGAGCCTTATATCGTCACCCTTGGCTGCCGCGTCAAAGACGATTCCGCGATCCCCGAGAACTTCTCCCTCATCCATGTTCCCGAGATGACATATGCTGTTGCCAAAGCTGCGGGCGAACAGCCAAAAGCCGTCATTGAGACATGGGGCGAAATCTGGGGGTCAGACATGCCCCGCGCCTATAACGTCGATATGGAAATTTACGGGCCTGAATTTTTTGACCCCGCAAAACGCGAAGCTAAGATTTATGTATCCCTCAAGGAGAGTGCATGAACCGGATTGATGCCCGCTTTGCTGACTTAAAAAAAGAAGGGCGCGCAGGGCTCGTCACCTTCATTATGGGCGGCGATCCCGACCGTGAGACGTGTGCCGCACTTTTGGAAAAACTCCCAGAAGCAGGTGCCGATTTGATTGAGCTGGGCATGCCGTTTGCCGATCCGATGGCGGATGGCCCGACTATTCAAACGGCTGGTGAACGCGCTCTTGCGGCAGGGATGACGTTGCGCGCCGTTTTGGAAATGGTTGCCGATTTCCGCGTTAAAAATGACGGCACGCCGATCATTCTGATGGGCTACGCCAATCCCGTTTATGCTTTCGGGTTACCCGCCTTTTTCGATGAAGCCAAAAAGTCGGGCGTTGATGGGCTGATTATCGTTGATCTTCCTCCCGAAGAAGATGAAGAGGCCCGCGCCGAGGCCGTCCGCACTGGCATTCACATGATCCGCCTTGCCACGCCGGTATCGGATGATAAACGCCTTGGTATTATTGCCGAACATGCGGGTGGATTTATCTATTATGTGTCAATGACAGGTGTCACCGGTGCGGGCACGAAAAGCTCCCAGGATGACTTATCCGAAGCCGTTGCCCGCCTTCGTACAAAAACCAGTTTACCGATAGGTATTGGATTCGGTATAAAGACGCCCGAACAGGTCGCAGCCTTAAAACAATCATGCGAAGCTGTTATAGTCGGTTCGGCGATTGTCGCCACGGTTGAAAAGTATGCAGGTCTGCCCGATAAAAAGGAACGGCAAGCCCATATCGTTCAGGATGTCTGCGCACAAGTCCGCGCTCTGAATGGTGCCTTAAAATAATTTTTAAACTCGAGAAAGCCTATGAACTGGATTTCAAATTATATTCGTCCGAAAATTCGCTCCATTGTCGGTGAACAAAAGGATGTTCCTGAAAATCTCTGGCAAAAATGCGAAAAATGCGATGGCATGCTCTTCCACCGTGAGCTGGAAGACAACTGGAATGTTTGCCACCATTGCGGTCATCACCTGATCCTGCCTGTTTTGAAGCGTATGGATATTCTGTTTGATAATCAGAAATGGACACGTGTGTCTCTGCCCAAAGTTGCCGAAGACCCCTTGAAGTTCAAAGATAAGAAAAAATATGCGGATCGCTTGAAGGACAGCCGTGCCAAGACCCGCGAAACCGATGCGATTGTTGTCGGTGAAGGCAAAATCGGCGGACAAAATGCTGTCGTTGCTGCCTTCAATTTCGCCTTTATGGGTGGCTCAATGGGTGCTGCCGTAGGTGAAGGTATTGTCCGCGCTGCAGAAAAAGCTGTTGAGACAAAATCCGCACTGATTGTTGTGCCGGCCTCGGGTGGCGCACGCATGCAAGAAGGCGCCGTATCCCTGATGCAGATGCCGCGCACCATCATTGCAACACAAATGGTAAAAGATGCGGGCCTTCCCTATATCGTTCTTCTCACCAACCCGACAACGGGTGGTGTATCCGCTTCGTTCGCGATGGTGGGTGATGTGCATGTTGCAGAGCCGGGTGCCACAATCGGCTTTGCCGGAAAGCGTGTCATTCAGGAAACAATCCGTGAAGAATTGCCTGATGATTTCCAGACAGCCGAATATCTGCTGGCCCACGGTATGGTCGATATGGTTGTTAAGCGCACCGCGCTCAATGCGACACTGGGCCGCGTTCTTGATTTGTTGATGAATAAAGGCTCGCGTTTAAGCAAAGTCGCTAACGATGCCGATACTGACGACGCCCCGAAAGCGCCTAAAAAAGCTGACAAGGCCGATAAGAAAGCGACAAAGGCTGACAAAAAGGCCAAAACGAAAAAGTCCTAACAGGGCACAATGAATAGGGACGCCATTTCTATGGGAAGCGCGGCGCAGCAGGCCGAAAAGCCTGCTCAACAGACAAATCATCAGGATATCGAAGGACGGCTGTTTGCCATTTCCGAACGCCTGTCCGCGCTTTATCCCAAACTCATTGATCTTTCATTAGAGCGTATTGAGCGTTTTTTGGCTCAACTCGATAATCCGCACTTGAAGCTGCCGCCTGTCATTCATGTCGCAGGCACAAATGGCAAGGGATCGGTTACCGCCAATTTGCGGGCCTGTCTTGAAGCCACAGGCGCAAAGGTTCACGCAACCATCTCACCGCATTTGGTGCGTTTTAATGAGCGCATCGTTTTGGCGGGACGTGAAATTACCGATGCCGAACTCTTATCCCTTCTCGATGAGTGCGATGCCGTGAATGCGGGTGCGCCCATCACTTATTTCGAGGTGGCAACGGCTGCGACATTTCTGGCTTTCTCAAGACATCAAGCCGATTACTGTCTTTTGGAAACAGGTTTGGGTGGCAGGCTGGATGCTACAAATATCGTCCCTCAACCGGCGACGAGTGTGATTACCGCTATCGGCTATGATCACATGGAATTTCTGGGGCGTACGCTTCGTGATATTGCTGCTGAAAAAGCCGGCATTATCAAAGCGGGCGTCCCTTGTGTGGTTGGCCCGCAAACCTATGAAGCCCTTAAAGGCGGCGTCAATGATGTCTTCATCAGCAAGGCGCTTTCCGTAGGGGCGCCGCTTTATCTGTATGGGCGAGACTGGTTTGTCGAGGAAACGCCGCTCGGCTTCCGTCTGATTCACGGCGATAAAATCGAAGATTTTCCCAAGCCTGCCCTTTATGGACGCCATCAGATTGATAATGCCGCAACTGCCATTATGGCTTTGCGCGCCATCGAAAAACAAAAAGGGCAAGACATTGCCTCGCTGGCTGATTTGCAAAAAGGTATTCAACAAACACGTTGGGCAGGACGTTTGCAACGCCTGACGGAAACGGCTTTGAATGAAGTCCTTCCTGATTTTTCGGAGATTTATCTGGATGGCGGACACAATGAAAACGCCGCCAAAATGCTGAAGCATGAGCTGCATATCTGGAAAAAGCGCGAACCGCAAAAACCCATCCATCTGGTACTGGGCATGCTGGCCCGCAAAGATCCGGTCAGCTTTGTCAGACCGCTTGCCGACAAACTGGATTCCATCACCTGCGTGCCTGTTCCTCACGAAGCTTCATCTCTTTCGGGTGAAGAGCTGCGCGCCCTGTTGCGCAAAGAATTCCCTGCGCTGATCATTCACGCAGCGCCCGATACAAAGTCGGCGCTGGAAGCAATCGGCGCACAAACTGAGGTCCCATCCCGCGCCTTAGTATGCGGATCGCTCTACCTGATCGGCGATCTTTTGGGGCGTTATACAACATCCGAATAGCTCTTTTTCTCTGACACAATCATGTTAGACTAGGCAGCATGGCTGCACCCAAAATCACACTTGTTGACGACGATCGCAATATCACCACCTCCGTTGCTATGGCCTTGAAAGCCGAAGGTTTTCAGGTTCAGGTATATAATGACGGGGAGGAAGGTTTGGCGGGCATTAAATCCAATATTCCCGATCTTGCCATTCTCGACATTAAAATGCCGAAGATGGACGGGATTGAATTGGTCCAGAAATTACGCAAGGACTATGCATTTCCGATTATTTTTCTGACCTCTAAGGATGACGAGATTGATGAAATTATCGGCCTGCGTATGGGCGCCGATGATTATGTGACCAAGCCCTTTTCCCAGCGCCTTCTCATGGAACGCATTAAGACGCTTTTGCGCCGTCAGGAATTGATGAAGCCTTCCGAAGACACAAAAGAGACGAACAATGGCGAAGGCAATACCCATATACGCGGCCCTCTTACGCTGGATGACGACCGTCATATTTGTAGCTGGCGGAATGAGCGTCTCAACCTCACTGTTACCGAATATATTCTTATCCGCACGCTTTCGGAAAATCCTGGGCACGTCAAATCACGCGATCAACTGATTGATGCCGCTTATGGCGAGAGCACTTATGTCGATGACCGCACTATTGATTCCCACATCAAGCGCCTGCGTAAAAAATTCCGAGATGTTGACCCCACCTTCAACCAGATAGAAACGCTTTACGGTGTCGGATACAAATACAAAGACCCTGCTGAATAAGGTTCGCAGTTTAGGAAAGGGCTTACCTGTTTACGGACGCCCCGCCCTGATCAGCACGCCTTTTGCAGCACCTAAAAAACGCAGCTACCACCCTGCACGGTTGCTGCTGTTGATTATGGGTGCCAATCTTATCCCGCTTCTGCTACTCGTTTTCGCCCTGATCTTTTTAGGGCAGTACCGTACCAACCTGATTGCCTCAGAGCTGCAACTTCTGCAAACACAAAGCGAGCTTTATGCGGTTCTTATTCGCGAGGCCGTCGCCAAATCCGCAGACACGCACCCCGAAACAGCCATGCAGGATGCGACACAAATCATATTCAAAACAGCGCCCGCCAAAAGCGGATCACGCCTTATTCTCTTTGGAGCGGACGGAAATCTATTGGCAGATAGCTGGAAGGACGATCCCGAGGTCAACCGCATTTTATATAAACAAGATAATCTGCGCGAGCGACTGACCGAAAAAATGCTGAGTATTTTTTATCAGCTTTTTGCCGTGAATTATAATCTGCCGCGCTACCCTGATACTGAAGGATACGACCCGACAACTTACCCCGGCGTACCAGATGCCATGAACGGGCGAGCGCATGTCTCCGTCTGGTCGGGCGCACCCTCCCAGCTTGTTTTTTCGAGCGCGCTTCCGCTTACTCGTGACGGGAAGGTCATCGCCGTGCTTTCTGTGACCAAGTTGGCGCGGGGCTTGGATAAAACCATCACGGAATTGAAGAACGATATCTTCCGCATGTTCTTTATCATC
>JBFWMN010000084.1:0-4983 GCA_050251555.1 Pseudobdellovibrionaceae bacterium
GCCGTTAACGCCTGCTGTACCCGTGCCGTCATAACCAGGCATGTTGGATGTTGTTGTGTCATATTGCGATGTGGTTACTGCATCTTCTCCGTCACCGCCACAGGCCGTAACGAGCAAGAGGGCAGCGAACATCATAAGTAAACGATAGGCCATGTGATTTGCTCCAATTTGAATAAGTGAGTTCCCCGTGTTCGAATCGGGAAATGTGGGAACAAACATAAATTGCTTCTTGAAAAAAACAAGGGAGGCAGGTCGCCTTGAGCGAAATAAATATGTGTATAAGCCCTTGAGTGATCAGGGCTGTTCGCTATTCGCGCAGTTCATTCAGCAGGAGAAGCGCATCGTGCCTTGCATCAGGGTGTGTCTGCATCGTCAAAAACACTTCCAGCGTCTCAATCGCCCTTTCGCGCAAACCGATACGTGCCTGTAAAACCCCTGCCTCAAAAACCAGACGTGATTCGGCGGGTGCAATCAAACGCATAAGCGCAATCGTTTCCAGCGCACCATCATAATCTTCCATCATAATCTGGCGCGACTTGATGTTGTTTTGCAGACGTAAAACCACGTCCCTTGCCAGCATCGGCTCAAAATAGCGTGAGTCCAGTTCGGCCTTGTCTCCTGCTGCAGCTTTCAGATGTTCGCGTAAATCATGGGCTTCCATGATACGGCAATCTTGAAACGGGTCGTAAATCAGGCGATCGCGCCCATAGGTGATACGATTAAAGACGTGGCCTGGAAAATTGAGTGCCTCGACATCCCAGCCCAATTTTCGGGCAATATGAATATGCAGAATGGAGAGGGCGACAGGCAGGCCTTTCCTGCGATCAATCACCGCCATCAGATCGGCATTTTGCAGATCGTCGTAATTTTCCGTGTTGCCGTGATAGCCTTCTTTATCGTGAATGATATGTTTCAGCGCTGCCAGTTGCGTTCCCGCCCCTTCAGTCGCACCGCTTTTGACAAGGATTTTGTAGCGCTCCTCGACCTCTTCAACGAGACGTTCCAGATGATGGGTATAGCGCTCAGCCAGTCGCCCTTTATGTGAGAATGAAGCCAAGGCAAGGGCGGCTTCTGCGGGATCAAGCGCATCCTCCTCCATCGCGCCCAGACGCTTGAGGGTTTCGGTAGCACTGTCTTGTGTGTGTGAGGCGTTCAAAGGTCCCCTTTTCTAATATCCCGAATTGGCGGGCGGCAAAGGTGTGCCCTGCACTTCGGCACGTCCGAGCCCCGTCGAGCTGTCATAAGGGCCCGAATAGGTGCTTTCCTGAGGTGCGACATAGGTTTCGGTATTGTTGTAAGGGGCAGGATTATTATAGGTCGTGCCGCCAGCTTCCGTACCGATACGTTTTTCCATTTCGGCTTCGGTCAAAGGTTGCCCTGCAAATTTCACGTAAGACACGACCTGTTTCACGCCTGAAATACCGCGAGCGACATCAATGACGCGGTTCAGCTCCACCTGATTTTGTGCAACGCCCATCAGATAGACAACGCCCTGCACCGTATCGATCGAATAATTGATCGACTGGATATTTTTACTGAAGATCATGCGGGTTCTGAGTTCGCCAGTAATCCAGAGGTCGCGGGCATAACCCGGCACACCCTCGCTTTTGGCAATACGGATTTCATTGATCACCTGTTTCACCCCTTTGGCCTGCCAAGCCAGACGCACGGCATCCACACGATCCTGCGGATTCTGAACGACACCGGTGATCAATACGCGACCCTGTTTGACGGTCAGGTCCAGCTTTCTGAAAATCTCGACCGATTGTTGAAACCATAAATTATTAATCTGAGTCTGGATCGATAAATCAGTAACAGCCCCCGGCACACCGCCTTCTTGCGCGGATGCCATACCGACTGTTGCCCCTGCACCGACCGCGGCGGGTGCGCATGCAGGAAGTGCGGCAAAAAGTGAAAGAGCCAGAAAAGAAGAGATGAGGTTCAAACGACCAGTTTTCAGCATGAGGGGGTTCCCGTGATGTCCGTTTCGTTGATTCTTATGAAACTAGTATGAAGATACCGTCCACACATTGTCCAGATGCCTGACAAAAAAAGGCGGGACTATGAGGATAGCATCAAAACGACAGGCCATATGCTGCATGTCAGGACGACCTGACAGATAATACGCAGCCGCCCTTGAAATCCTTTGTTTCCCTTGTTCAGAAATGGCGTAAGCTGCCGCATCTTTATCTTTACGCAGCTTTACCTCGGTAAAAACGAGCGTGTTGCCGCGCTTTGCCACCAGATCAATTTCTCCCACAGGCGTTTTAAAGCGCGTGGCGAGAATTTTATAGCCTTTCAACCGCATCAAAATAGCGGCAATCTTTTCAGCGCGAAGCCCATCCTGATAACTTGTCCGCGTCACCATTACCCTACCCTTTCAGCGTCAGCGCCAATGCGTAAACCTCTTTGCGCTTACGCCCTGTCACGCTTGCCACTTCGGCGGCGGCATCTTTGAGGCTCATTTTTAACAGTGCTGAACGAAGAAGAGCCTCAACATCTTCTTTATGTGCCGTTACCTCTTCCGCCCCTGCAACCAGCAAAACCATCTCGCCTTTAAAAGTAGCGTGGCCTGTAATTTTAGAGGTCAGTTCTGCGGGCGTGCCCCTTAAGACCTCCTCGAATTTTTTGGTCAGTTCGCGGGCAATTACGCATTGACGCTCACCCAATGTCGCTGAGATCGCGGCAAGCGACTTTTCCATACGGGTTGCCGTTTCATAAAAAATTAATGTGGAGGGAGTAGCGCGATATGTTTCGAAAAGCTGCCTTCTAGCGCCGTCCTTATGGGGAATAAAGCCCGCAAAAGTAAAGGCATCGGACGGTAACCCTGATATTTGCAAGGCCGTAAGGGCCGCAGACGGCCCCGGAATGGAAATGAGTTGCACGTCACCTTGCACAAGATCACGCGCCAATTTGAACCCGGGATCGGAGACAAGAGGCAGCCCTGCATCGGACGCAAGCCCCACGGCTTTACCGCTTCTGACTTGCTCGACAATATTCCGGCGAGTGGCCTCATCCGCATGGTCGGTATAAACCGATAAAGGGCAGGATATACCGTAATGTTTTAAAAGCTTGCCTGTCACACGCGTATCCTCGCAATACAGGCGATCCAGCGACGCAAGCGTTTCAAGGGCGCGCAGCGTGATATCTTTCAAGTTACCAATCGGCGTTCCGATCAGATAAAGACCTGCCTCAAGCTTTTGTTTTTCCACATGAAGGGTCAGGGAAAAAGCCTCTGGTTTTGTCAGGTCAGATTGTGTAGGGTGATCGCGTTTCATCTGGTTGCAAAGTGTAGTGAGTGAGGAGTAACAAGTGAAGCCTCTTTTTCCCCGTATCCGTCCCTTCCTTCTTATCATGCCCTTGCTGCTTCTCTTGTCGGGCTGTGCCAATGACTGGGGCTATGCGAAAAACACGGCAACAAGCGCGCCGCAGCAACTTGACCAGACAACGGTTGATACAACAAGTGCCGCACCTGCCATGCCGCAGGGTCGCGCGATTAAAATCGGCTTTCTGGCCCCCTTAAGCGGACAAGGGGCTGACACAGGCCAAGCTTTGGTCAACGCCGCCCAGCTTGCGATCTTTGATATGCCGCACACAGGTGTCGAGCTGCTTCCCCGTGACACAAAAGGGACGCCGCAAGGCGCTTATGAGGCAGGACGCGCTGCTTTAGCGGAAGGGGCCGATATTATTCTCGGGCCGCTTTTTGCTGAAGATGTGCGTCAGGTTTCGCGCCTTTCCACGCCCACAAAACCCGTGGTCGGCTTTACAAATGACTGGACAGCGGCAACGGGCACAACTTTCGTGATGGGCTTTTTGCCGCATGCGCAGGTTGAGCGCGCTCTGGCTTACGCCGTTCAAGGTGGTGGTCAGCGTTTCATGTTTGTTGTCAATAATGATGCCTATGGTTCGCTTGTGGCTTCGGCAGGACAGCGTTTCTTGAAAGGCCATGGCCTTCCCCCTGCTGAGATTGTGACCTATGCGGGCGCTTCGCAAACCGCTAATACCATGACACAGAAACTCTATGCATCAGGCACGAATAATTTTGATGGCGTGTTAATGGCTTTGGGCGGTTCACAATCGGCAGAGCTTGTTTCAACCGCACAGAATATGGGCACACACCTTCCCCAGATATACGGGACAGGATTGTGGGATGACGAAAAAACCGCCTCCCTCCCTCAGTTGAACAATGCGATTTATGCAGGGCCGACCCCGACCTTCAAATCCAGCTTTGAAAATAAGTACCGCTCCATTTACGGGAATACGCCGCCGCGCATTGCCTCGCTCGGCTATGATGCGACAGCACTGGTTCTGACCCTAGCGAAAAGAAATGCGCGCCCAAGCGCGGATCAGCTTGTGAACCCGAACGGGTTTTCGGGGCTGGACGGTATTTTCCGTTTTCGTAGCGACGGTCTGATTGACCGCTCGCTGTCTGTTTTGCAAATTCAAAACGGAACGACGATTGTCCGCGAAGATGCCGCACTCAGCTTTGTGCGACCGCGCCCTTAATCTTACCGAAAACGCCATCAACCAGATGTCTGATACCTGTCAGGATCAGCTTCCAGCCTGAACGCTTTTGTTTCGGGGCAATGGTTGTGCTGTCAACACGCATGTGACCGCGTTTGAGGTCACGCTGCATGGATTTGAAGATGGCTTCGGGGACATTAACGCCGCAAGCTTGCTCCAGTCCCTTAAAGCCCGGGAACGTATTGGCTTCACAAATCGTGAACCCGCCCTCTTCTTTAAAGAGAAGATCAATCCCAGCCACCTGCAGGCCTAAAACTTCGGCGGTCTTGAGTGCGAGTTTGCGTGTATCTTCGTCCAGATCGTATTTCCGGACGGAGCCGCCTTGCGAGTAGTTGGCTTTAAAGTCGCCCTCTTTGGCGCGGCGCTCCATACAGGCCAGAACTTCACCATCGACAATAAAGACACGCAGGTCCCGCCCTTTGGACACAGCAACGAATTTCTGGAAGATCAACTAGATCG
>JBFWMN010000085.1:0-4775 GCA_050251555.1 Pseudobdellovibrionaceae bacterium
GCAGAGGGCGCTCTTCTGCCCGGCACCTATCGTTTTGAAAAAGGGCAAAGTACCGCCGATATGATTGCGGAAATGCAAGAAGCGATGATCAAAGCACTTGATCAGGCTTGGGCAAAACGCTCCCAAGATTTGCCCTTTACCACACGCGAGGAAGCTCTTGTTCTGGCATCCGTCATTGAAAAGGAAACCGCCAAACCTGAAGAGCGCACCCGTATTGCCGGCGTTTTTACCAATCGTTTGAGAGAAAGTATGCCGCTACAAACCGACCCGACCGTAATTTATGCGATTACCAAGGGCCGCGAAAAGAATGAAGGTATGGGGCCGCTCGGGCGCAGGCTTCTGTTAAAAGATCTGAAGATTGACTCTCCTTATAATACGTATCTTTACGCAGGATTGCCGCCCGGACCGATCTGCAATCCGGGTCTGGCTTCCATTGAGGCCGCCCTTCACCCTGAAGAAAACGAGTATCTGTTCTTTGTCGCTGACGGCACGGGCGGACACGTCTTTTCCAAAACTCTCAAAGAACATGAAGCCAACCGCGCCAACTGGCGCAAAATCCGCCGTGAGCAATCCACCGCGCCGAAAGAGTAAGCTTGTTTTTTTACTGTCCTTTTGTGTGGTCATCTGCTAAATACTTGCCATAATGTTTACCACGCGACTTTTTACATCGCCTGCCAATATTGACGTTTACCGCGCCGTTTCGCGCCGCCTTGTTGCTGAGCGCACCTTACAATCCCATCATTTCGCAGCAGGGGGCGTTTACACCGACCTGCCCTTTGATATCGGGCATCAGGTAAGCATGGAGCAGCTTGCCCAATATATCCCTGCAGATTTGCGCCCCATTGAGAAATGGGCCATGACCCCCGAAGGTGAGGCGACATTCAACCACCTTGTCGATGCCAGCATCGCGTATTTCCAACAATACGGGCACATGGTTGCCCCTGCCCATGATTTGCGACATATGCTGGTCAAGGATATGGCTGAGGCGCTGCGCTTTGCTGAAGAAGGGCAAGTGACTGGCTACAAGCGCTTCTTTCTGATTGCTTCGCTCTGGCACGATATGGGGCGCTTGCTTGAGGCCCATTTTGACGAGGCAGGTCTTGAGCCCGCCATCAAAGTCCCACATGCGGTCTTAAGTTTTGGTCTGTTACGTGACTTTCTGGCAGCGGAAACACCGGAGCTTCCGAAAGCTCTTCGCGAACAGCTTCTTTATGCCGTACAAGTCCATTCGGGGCGCAATGGCGAGTGTTTTATCGCCCGCGCCGTCCAGCGCGCCGACCGTTTCCAGCTTTTGGGGGCTGAGGGTTTCTTAAGGGCAGTTGCCTACGCCTTGCTGCAGATTGAGGGCGACCGCGAAGATTATGAATTCTTAAATGCGCTGCTTGCACAAAAAGGGGCATCCTCTCCTGAAGGCAAGCTGGCAGCCCTTGCCATTGAACATGGTGAACTTGCAAACCCGCGCAGTTTACCTGCACGTAATGCAGAAGCAAATAAAGGAGAGGGCCGGTCCGCATCACCGCAAACCGACCCTGCCCTGAAACTTTAAAATGCGCGCAGTCCTATTTGACGGATGAGCGCAGCATCCAAGCTGCCTTTTCATGCACGGTGATGCGCCCGATCAGCATATCGACGGTGACTTCATCGCCAGCATCCTCAGCTTCGCGCAAAACCTTATAGAGCACCTCGACGATCTTGGTGTTATCGTTCGCGAGCTCTTTCACCATAACGTCAGCTTTAAGGATTTTGGCTTGCTCAGCTAATGAGGCATCTTTCAAAAAGCCCGCCAACGAGGTTGGGGCATATGAATCCAGCGCACGGATACGCTCCGCAATTTCGTCGGTTGCTTCCCACAGCTCGGTGTACTGTGTTTCAAACAATTCGTGAAGGGGCTTGAAATGCGGCCCTTCCACATTCCAGTGGAATGTGTGCGTTTTGAAATAAAGAACAAATGTTTCGGCAAGCACTTTGCCAAGGCCCTCGACAATCTTTTTGTTGGCTTGCCCGCTCATATAATTTTCACTCGACATCGGTTATAATCCTCTCAAAGGGTTTGTTAGTTTATTGATCTGACTTGCCTACTCTATTGAATTAGATAAACTTTCTGATAATTCAATATGTTCCATATTTTCTTTTTTTGAAAGATTTTGTCCCATGTGCGGCATAAGCGGCATTTTTGATCCCAGCGGAAAAACATCCCCGCAAACAGATATCAGGGCCGTTAACGGGGCGATTTCCTATCGTGGGCCTGACGGCGACGGATTCTGGAACGATGCCGAACATGGAGTTGCCTTGGGGCATCGCCGCCTCGCAATCATTGATCTCTCCGAAGCCGGGCATCAGCCGATGCAATCCCATTCGGGCCGCTATGTCATGAGCTACAACGGTGAGATCTATAACTATCTCGATCTGCGCGGACCCTTAGAAAAAGAAGGTCACAATTTTAAAGGCCATTCCGACACGGAAGTTTTGCTGGCGGGTTTTGAAAGCTGGGGTATCCGCGAGACACTCTCCAAAATCAGCGGCATGTTCGCCATTTTGCTTTGGGACAGACAGGAAAAACGCCTTACACTCATTCGTGATTTCTTAGGTAAAAAGCCGCTTTATGTCGGCTGGGCAGGGCCCGCCCTTGTGATGGCTTCGGAATTAAAGGCGTTCCGCGCCCACCCCGCCTTTACACCGCGCATCAGCCGTGCGGCCCAAGGGCTTTATTTTCGCTATGCCTGTGTCCCCGCACCTCACGCCATCTACGAGAATGTTTGGCAGATGATGCCGGGCTCCATCTTGGATATTCCGCTTCAAAATTTCGCAGCAGGATACGACCTGTCTGCACACATGCAAAGTTACTGGAGTGCGCTGGACGCCGTCGCCACAGGAACGGAAAAGCGCCAAAATCCCGTAAGTGAGGAAGAGGCCTTAGCGGACTTTACCGAACTTTTCGAAACTTCCGTACGTGAACGTATGATCTCGGATGTGCCTTTGGGGGCTTTCTTATCGGGCGGGATCGATTCTTCGGCTGTCACGGCACTGATGCAAAAACAAAGCACAAAGCCCGTTAAAACCTTCTCTATCGGGTTTGATGTCGAAGGATTTAATGAAGCCGAGCATGCAAAGGCCGTGGCAAAACATCTGGGAACCGAACATCATGAGATGTACTTAAGCGCCAAAGACGCGCTGGATGTGGTGCCCCATCTCCCCCAAATTTATGACGAGCCATTTGCAGATATCAGCCAAATCCCGACCTATCTGGTGGCGCGTTTTGCAAGGGAACATGTGACGGTCGCCTTGTCGGGTGACGGCGGCGACGAGCTATTGGGCGGCTACAGACGCCACACACTCATCCCGCCTTTGTGGCGCAAGATCGCATTAATGCCCGCGCCGCTTCGGCATGTGGCGGCAGCAAGCTTAAGCGCACTCCCTCCTCAACTTGTCAATCTGGTGGAAGGGCTGGGTATTGCACACCCTTCTGACTCCATTGATAAGCTGGCCGGACTTCTGGCGGCAGGGAACACGGCTGAGGCCCATGACTTCCTCCTCGGATTTTGGGCAGCAGGTGAAGCTCCCGTTTCGTCAGATCCGCTTGAATTGGCCCAACCCTTGCCGCCCAATCTTACCTTTGCCGAAGAGCTCATGGCGCGCGATGCTGTCACTTATCTTCCCAATGATATTCTGGTTAAGGTTGACCGCGCCTCAATGGCTGTCTCTCTGGAGGCCCGCGCGCCGCTACTGGATCGCCGCCTGTTTGAATATGCCTGGGGCTTACAGCAATCAGTTAAGGTAAAGGGCAAAACAGGGAAATGGTTACTCAGACAAGTCCTTAACCAACACGTTCCTGAAGAACTGACCAATCGCCCTAAAAAAGGCTTTTCGCCACCTGTCAAAGACTGGCTGCTGAGCGACCTCAGAGGTTGGGCCGAGGAGCTTTTGGCCCCGCAAGCTCTAACGGAAAACGGGCTTAACCTTGCCCCTGTGATACGCGCATGGGAAGACCTTAAAACAGGACGCAGAAATACCGCAGTCAAGCTCTGGAGCGTTCTGATGTATCAGGCTTGGGCAAAAGAAAATCTTTAGACCCTGATACCTCCCTCTTTCTGGGTCAGAACTTACCATAAACTATAGGTTTTCCGCACCCTCCGCACTTTTTTGAAATTTTTTTCAAACAAAAAAGCGAAATATTTCAAAAGCATTGACTAATATTATGTAAATTATTGGTAAACAAGGCAATTTTTTCCTACTTGGTAGGATTCCCTTAACCATTCACGGCCTAAAATGGAAAATGTAAGGGGTTACATATCACATAGGCACGAGAGATAAGTCCCACTTACGACCAAAAATACGGGGAAAACCAAGTTTTATAACGGGTCTAGGGAAAAATGAACGGTCCAACAGATAAAGAAGTGATTTTAAGTCTGACACCCAATCCGGGTTGTCGTGTGGCTTACACCCTCAACAATGCACAGCCTGTTCGCTGCACCATGATCGGCGAAGAGCCTCTTTTCTTCCTGGATGCCACAGAAACCTTCGAAGACGACAGCCTCTTCGACATGAGCCTGCTTGAGGATCTCAGTCTCGAGATCGGCGATATGCAGAAAAAATTATCCGCCTATGATGCGCTTGCCAAAGATTACCGTCGCTCCGATGATTTTCTGGCTAATCTTTTTGCCTCCGAAGCTGCTGAAATCGAGCATGTACAAACATCACGCACACCTGATCAGGCCGCCTTCTACCAGCTTCTTCTGCAAAGCCGTTTGCTGGCGACCCTTAAAGAGTTCGCAGAG
>JBFWMN010000086.1:0-4652 GCA_050251555.1 Pseudobdellovibrionaceae bacterium
CACAAGGTCAAACATCATGTTCAAGACCAGTACCAAAGAGGCAAACAGGCTGGAGGAGGCAAGTAAGCCGAACAGAATAAGGATGGGTCGGATGAAAATTTCCAGCGTCATGTAATAGCCCGACAAAGACTGCTTGGAGAGGAAGCTTTCCCCTTCAAGACGCATATGCGCCAAAGCCCAGAGCGGCGCACCGACCAATGCCTCGAAAATTGATTTCACCCAGCCGCTGACCGCAAAAAAGAAGTACAGAAACGGCATAAACGGAATGATGTAATACATAATGAAGCCCGCCGTCAGACCCGTAAAGGCAATGGCTTTCAAAAGGCCTGCCTTCCCTTTGAAAAAGCCGGCAAGAGCATGATATTTGCTGTCGGGAATAGAGGAAATCATCCCTTCGCCGAATGAGAGACCCCCTGCAAGGGTCAGCGCTGTAATCGCTTTCTCAATCAACCCTTTCCCGATCGCCGTCAACTGCGCGAAGGGGTGAACGCCCGTATCATCACGAATGGTCAGGATGGGGGACGCGCCAAACACATAGGCAATTGCCTGAATAAAGGCATTATCCGTTCCGTTGGTAGAGGGACGGTTATTGGTTTCCTCGCTGGCCCAATAATTATATGTGCGCATTAAAATGTCGGACATCTGGCTGTCACGCGGGTCGCTGTTCCGTCTTTCTCTGACTTGGGTCGGGTCGCCAAACATCGAGGTCAACATGGTCAGACCCTGCGCAATTGTGCTGCCGCCACCCAGTGCCTGCTCCAAAAGGGGAGGCGTCTCATTTAATTGGGGCAGTTTATGTAAGGACTGGAACACGTCGCTGTTCAGTTCAGAAATACGGTTGAACCAGATACCCGCGCCGCCCCAGCCGTAATCATAGACTTCGTCAGGAATTTCAAAGAGTTCCTGCTTTTGTATGACTTTGGCAATCGCAGGGTACATGTTGCGCGCAATCTCTGCATTGAGCTGCGATTTGAAATAGGCGATGTGATTATTCACATTCACCTCTTTGTCACATTCACCCGAAACAGGGTAATCGGCGCCGGCGGGTTTGGGGAACTGACCGACTGTCGGACTGTTTGAGGCGCAACTTCCGTATGGGTATGTTTCCTGATCGGTGGCATTGACCGCGACAATATGTTCGGCGAAACCGCGCCCGGCACGGTAAAGAGGCGTATTGGCTTGCGTGAAAGCTGTTTGAATGAGGTTGTAATACACCTCTCGCAGCTCACGGATACCTGTGTATTTCGCACGGGTAATCGGGATGCTGATACTCCCGCAAACGGGATTCACATGCCCCGTATTTGTGTACGCATCATTTTGCTGACCGAAATAAACGACAATGTCGGAGTTTTTGTAAAAATCTTCGGCTTCATCAAAAGACTTGCCCAGAAACTCAACGGCAGTATTGGGATTCGGCTTGATCATATAGGGTTTGATATCCGTATCCTTGCCGTCCATCTGCGGTTTGTAAGCCTTATAAAGGAGCTGACAGGTCTGAATGACGTTAATCATGCTGCCCAGTGCGCCTGCGTCAGGCACACGAGGGACAGCCATCAATCCGCGTGATGAATACTGACCAGGGCTATGTAATGTGGGATTAAGACTTTCGTCCAGTTCGACATATTGCGGGAAGTCCGCCGTATAGCTTGTGCCGTAACCGAAGGGCTGGGCGCTGACCTGATTGAATTCAATCCACGCATTGGTGGCAAGGCCCGAACCGTATTTAGCGGCATACAAAATGATATATTGGGCACTGTTCAATCCATATGTGCCAAAAGGCATCAAAAGGCCGATTGCCGTAATCAGGCGGAACGGACCATAGACTTTGTGGAAGCGTTTGCCGAACGGCGTTCCCGTAATCGCGGTTTCGCCGATAATCGAGAAAATATAATAGATGAGATAAACAAAGGCGAAGGCAAACAGGGCGCTGCTATACATGCGCAGCATGGCGTGAATGCCGCTATGGAACGGGTCGGGCGCAGCAAGCGCGTTGCCGTAAATGCCCGGAACGCCGATCACGCGGTTGAGGATGTGAAAGGCAATATCCGTATTCGGGTTCGGTGTGATAAACAGGCT
This sequence comes from Pseudobdellovibrionaceae bacterium, assembly GCA_050251555.1. GTDB lineage: Bacteria > Pseudomonadota > Alphaproteobacteria > Micavibrionales > Micavibrionaceae > UBA2137. Next base: position 2,077 of record JBFWMN010000086.1, read on the forward strand.
GGAGGCCCAGACAGGCAACGCACTCAAATATAAGACGCCCGCAATGCCCATCAGGGCAATAATCGCCATGCCGATCACCGCCGTCAGATACAGTACGATCTTGTCGGTATTGTTCCTGTTCCACTCGAAAGATTGTGCGGAAACCGCCATCAGTTTGGCAATTCCGTAGCGACCGATATTGGCATTTTGCAAATAAGGGTGAGCGGGCGGCAAAAGTCCGAAAAGTCCGAAAACCTGTGCCATGAGGAAGGGGATGTAGTTAAACCCACCGAAAAGGTGTTTCAGCCGGGGAAAGATTCCGGGCAAAACCGCGAATTTCGCGATGTTTGCGGGTTTGAGATAGACGGAGCTCACGTCTGTTTCACATCCTCTTTTTCCCCAATGTTAAGGGAAATAGATAAAATTTTATTTAATTTCTAAGTAATTTTACCATGAGCCCCTTTTGAAATGCCAACTTTTGCACTTAAAAAAAGGACATTTTTTTATTGCAAAATATCTTGCATATGCGAAAGATAGTGTCCTGAAATCAGTTTTTGCTGAAACAACCTTTAAAAATGACGATGACACAGATTTCGAACACGATAAAAACCTTTGAGAGCGCCGCAGTTTTTGCGGGCGTTGTTGTGGTGCTTGTGGTGGTGAATGTGGTGATCGTCCTTGAAAAAGGGTGTTTGAGCCGTCTGATCTCATAAAAAACTTCACGAAGAGAAAAAAGACAGTCAAACGCCCGAAGATGAAAGTCCGGGCGTTTTTTTGTGCTTTTTAACCAAAACGCAAACTCGAAAAACAAATAGAGGACTTAAAAGACAATGCTCCAGCAACACGCCATTACGCAAGATTATGCGCCGACACAAAACGCGCATCGGCAAATACCAGCACATGAGGCGACAATTGTCCCTGTGCCCCATGCCATAAGTGGTGCGGAGCTGGTGATGCGTACGCTTTATGATTTGGGCATTCGTGAAATGTTCGGTTATCCGGGTGGTGCAGCCCTTCCAATGTATGATGCTCTGGACCAGTTTACCGACGAGACGGGTCAGCCTAAGATCCGCCATACGCTGGTTCGTCATGAACAAGGTGCGGGTCATGCTGCCGAAGGCTATGCGCGCTCGACAGGGAAAACAGGTGTTGTTCTGGTCACATCCGGTCCAGGGGCGACCAACACGGTGACAGCCATTGCCGATGCCAATGCGGATTCCACACCGCTTCTGGTGTTGGCGGGTCAGGTCCCTTCCACCAAACTCGGGACAGATGCATTTCAGGAAGCTGATATGTGCGGTGTGACACGCCAGATTACGAAGCATAATTTTTTGGTCACAAATCCTGAAAAGCTCGAAGAAACAATCATTAAAGCCTACCGCCTGACACGTGAGGGACGCCCAGGCCCTGTCTACGTTGATATTCCCAAGGATGTCCAGCAAGCGACAACGGCCTATCGCCATTTGGCTTTTGAAAATAAGCCTTCCGCACGTCCTACTGCCTCATCCCCTTCTTCCGATCAATTTGATGGGGCGATTGCCTTGATGCAAAAGGCGGCGCGCCCCGTCATCTATACGGGCGGAGGCATCCCCGCAAGCGGTGAGGAGGCCTCTGCGCGTTTACGAGCGCTGGCCCGTGCGACAGGCTTTCCTGTCACCTCAACCTTGATGGGGTTGGGCACGATGAAGCATGACGACCCACAATTTTTGGGGATGCTGGGCATGCACGGTACTTTTGAAGCCAATAAGGCGATGCATGAGGCCGATCTTATTCTGGCAATCGGGGCACGTTTTGATGACCGCGTGACGGGTGAACCTGATCGGTTTGCACCCAACGCCAAGATCATTCATATGGATATTGATCGTGCCGAGATCAATAAAATCATTAAGGCGGATATTGGTATTCAAACCGATGCAAAAAACGGGATAGAGCAGCTTATAGCGCGCTGGCAAGGGAGTGAGACGCAAAATAAACGTCTTGAAAACTGGTATAAACAAATCGGTCAGTGGCGTGAAGTTGCGTGTTTAAAAACGCAGACCGACCATGAAATGATCCGCCCGCAAAATGCCATGCAAGCCTTGGCGGAGCGCCTGAAAGCCATGGATGACTTTATTATCGCGACCGATGTTGGACAGCACCAGATGTGGGCGGCGCAATATCTGCCTTTTACCAGAACTCACCAGTTTTTAACTTCAGGTGGTTTGGGAACGATGGGTTACGGCCTGCCTGCGGCAATCGGCGCGGCACGCGCCAATTCCTATAAACCCGTTATTCTGGTCACAGGGGACGCCTCGATCCGCATGATGACGCAAGAAGCCGAAACGGCAGCGGCTGAAGGGTTGTCCGTCAAAGTCCTGATTTTAAACAATGACTGGATGGGAATGGTGCGCCAGTGGCAGGACCGTTTTCATGAAGGCCGCAAAAGTCAGAGTGCTTTCCCGGGATCAAAGCTCTCACTGACCAGATTGTTCGAGGTCTACGGCTTTCAGGGTTTTGAAACAGCAAACCCTGCCGAAATGTCGGAACTGATGGATCAGTGGCTTGCAGCAACTGGCCCTGCCTGTCTGACCTTGAATGTCGCGTCGACAGAAAACTGC
>JBFWMN010000087.1:0-4569 GCA_050251555.1 Pseudobdellovibrionaceae bacterium
TTCCGATCTGGTGGCTATCCATAAAGCCAAAGCCGTGGCAACGCGAATCATAGGGGAACCCTCGTGCATTTGTGACAGGCAAATCACATTGGGGCTTAAGCTCAACAGGGTTAGCTGAGGCAAGTATTGCCGCCCATATGGTGTAAGACGAATACCCTGCCGCTCTTTTTTCAAGAATAAGAGCCCCGTAATCTCCCGCAGCTCGAGGTGCAGAGAAAGATGTACCTGTGCCATTTTCTTTTAAACTCCCTGCTTCAGGCGACACTCTTTCCGAATTAAAGGCAGGTAATTTGTAATAAGTAATGGCCTCCTGCGTCTCTTCAGCCGTCGGGTAGTACGGAAAGGCAAATCCCTGATCGAAGGGATTAACCGCCATAATGTCCGCTTCAATCGAAGAGTGGAAATATGTTTTCTTATCTTCTGCCGCCTCACCGACATAGATACGCGTATCCATGTAATCCGTAGGATTGACCCAGAGATTTGAATAGGCCGTTATGCGGTTACGACCTGCATTTCCTGCTGCTTTGAATAGAATTGTCGGAGAACGGTTCTGCCAAAAATCAACCAGGCTCTGCGTACTCTCTTCCGACGGGCAACGTGAGACCATCGAAACACTCATCACATCAATATGCTCATAGAACATGCGCATTTTGTTCATGTCGCAGAAATTGCGGTTCACATAGCCGACATCTTCAGAACGGGCAGAAACTTCGCCCGTATAGGAATCCGTTAGAATCTGGGCTGCTGTCTCGGCATGGCGTGAATAAAACTTGTTTCGTTGTTCGGCGAGCGGCGTATTAAAATCGTCGGAAAAACTCTCGACATGGGCAATTCTGTAGTTGGGCGGGGTTTCAGGCGCTTCCGTTTCACCGGTAAATTTAACTGGTGCCGCAGGTGCTGCCGTGCGCGGTTGACTATAAACATTCCATGCAGCAAAGCCGCCGGCGACAACGCCCGTGACACTCACGGAGGCGGCAACGGCAAAAAACGGTTGTTTTAGAGCTTTTGGAAGTTTCACCAGCAATGTCCCTGTTTTTTGTCGGATTTTTTTTAAAATCCGCTCTTTCCATAAACTTATAGGAAAAACCCCCGTACCGATCAAGGAAAAACGGGGGTTTTATTTAAAAAAACAGAGGGTTTATCAGGCAACCGCCGTCTTGGCCTTACGTGCGCGCATGGCTTTGGCTGCTGCGATCATATGCTCAAGGGCAGGTTTCACCTCGGCCCAGCCGCGTGTTTTCAAGCCGCAATCAGGATTGACCCAGAGATGCTCTTCGGGAATGACGCGGGCCGCCTTTTCAAGAAGGGCTTTCATTTCGTCCATACTCGGAATACGCGGTGAGTGAATGTCATAGACACCGGGGCCGATCTCGTTCGGGTAATTAAACGATACGAACGCGTCCAGCAACTCCATCTGTGAACGCGATGTTTCAATCGAAATCACATCGGCATCCAGCGCCGCAATCGCTTTGATAATGTCGTTAAATTCGGAGTAGCACATATGCGTGTGGATTTGCGTCGTATCCGCAACACAACAGGTGGAGAGTTTGAAGCTGTCCACCGCCCAATCCAGATAGGCGGCACGATCCGCTGCACGAAGCGGCAAGCCTTCACGAATAGCGGGTTCATCGACCTGAATGAAGGTAATGCCTGCCTTTTCAAGGTCTGCAACCTCATCACGGATCGCAAGTGCAATCTGGCGGCATGACGTTTCAAGGCTGACATCATCACGTTTGAACGACCAGAAAAGAATGGTGATCGGGCCGGTCAACATGGCTTTCATCGGTTTGTCTGTCAGGCTTTGCGCATAGGCAGACCAAGCAACCGTCATCGGTTCGGGGCGCGACACATCACCGAAAATGATCGGCGGTTTGACACAACGTGAGCCGTAAGACTGCACCCAACCGAGTTTCGAAAAGACATAGCCTTCCAACTGCTCGCCGAAATATTCAACCATATCGTTACGCTCAGCTTCGCCGTGCACCAGAACATCCATGTCGATCTCTTCCTGGTATTTCACGACCTCGGCGATCTCTTTTTTCATGGCCTCTTCATAGTCGGCCTCAGGAAGCGTGCCCTTTTTATAGGCGGCACGCGCCAGTCGGATCTCCTGCGTTTGCGGGAAAGAGCCGATTGTCGTGGTCGGATAGGCGGGCAAATTATAGGCATCAACTTGTGCCTCGCGGCGCTTGGCAAAGGGTGATGTGCGCGATGACATATCAGATGTCACCGCCGCCAGACGTGTCCCGACAGCCTGATTATGAATGCGCGGTGAGGTTTGACGCGCTTTCACCGTTGCATCGCTGGCAGCAAGTTCGGTTACGATTGCGCCACGCCCCTCAGCCAATCCCTTTTTCAGCGTCACGATCTCTGCCAGCTTTTGTGTTGCGAAAGCCATCCAGCCTTTGATTTCGGAATCCATTTTGTCTTCCAAAGATAAATCAATCGGCACGTGCAGCATGGAGCATGAAGGCGCGACCATGATGCGGTCTTTACCAAGCTTCGCAGCCGCTTTTTCAAGGCTATCGAGAGAGGCGGACAAATCGTTTTTCCAGATGTAACGCCCGTCAACCAGGCCCAAGGACAAGGTCATTGTGTCGGGGACTTTATCAAGAACAGCGTCAAGCTGTTCTGGTCCGCGGCGCAGATCAAGATGCAGCCCTTGGACAGGCAGAGACAGGGCCAGCGCGGTATTGTCACGTAGCGATTCAAAATAGCTGGTGACCAGCAATTTCATGTCACCTCTAGCAAGATTAAGAGCAGGGTATGCGATCTTGAATGCGTCTTTTTGTGCAGGCGTCAGATCCATCGCCAGAAGCGGTTCATCCAGTTGCAGCCAGCCTGCGCCCATCTTGTCCAACTTACGGATAATCTCTTCATAAACAGGCAGAATTTTCGGCAAAAGCGCCATCGGGTCCGTGCCGTCCTTACATTTTCCAAGCGCCAAATAGGTGATCGGACCAACCAGCACTGGGCGCGTGGCAATGCCCATATCCATGGCTTCTTTGAACTCGTCGAAGATTTTGGTTGAGGAGAGGGTAAAGACCTGATGGTCGGCAAATTCCGGAACGATATAGTGGTAATTCGTATCAAACCATTTGGTCATTTCACAGGCAATCACATCGCGCCCGTTTTTCTGGGAACCGCGTGCCATTGCAAAGTAAAGGTCGAGATCAATGTCGCCGCCCGTCCAGCCATAGCGTTCAGGCACACATCCCAAGAGGCAGGAGGTATCAAGCATCGTGTCGTAATAGGAAAAATCGTTTGAAGGGATATGGTCCAGACCCGCTTTCTTTTGCAATTCCCAATGACGTTTGCGCAAATTTGCGCCCTCTGTCAGCAATTCTTCGCGGGTGAGATTGCCCTTCCAGTAACTCTCGGTCGCTTTTTTAAGCTCACGGTGCGAACCGATGCGCGGAAACCCCAGATTTGTTGCCAGAACCATAATTTTCTCCTTCGTGATATTGTAGGTGATTAAGCCGCGTTTTTGGCGACCATGCAAGCCTTTCCAAGCAGTGTCGGCTTGTTGAGCGTATAGAAATGAATATGGTCAACACCTGCCGCAACCAGCCCTTCAACCTGCGCGGCAAGGAGGTCCTCGGCAAGAGCCAGAGCCTCATCTCCTTCGGGATCGATACCGTCAAAAGCCTCAATCAGGCTTTGCGGGACAGAGGCCTTGCAGCGTGCCGCGAAACTTTGCAGGCGGGCCAGATCATGGATCGGTAAAAGCCCCGGAACTAGAGGGGTTTGAATACCCATTTTTTCCACCGCATCACGGAAACGGAAAAACGTCTCGTTTTCAAAGAAGAATTGGGTAATGGCGCGGTCTGCACCTGCCTCACATTTCAGTTTCAATGCTTTGAGATCGGCCGCCAGAGAGGGTGCATCGGGATGCACCTCAGGGTAAGCACCCACCGATATGTCGAAATCATGCCAGCTTTTCAAAGCTTCTACGAAATCGGAGGTAAACTGGAAATAACTCCCGTCAGGATCCAAGGGCCACTGCAAATCATCAGGCATATCGCCACGCAACGCAATTAGGCGCTTGATGCCCGCATTCCATAGCATATCAGTGTATTCTTTCAGATGTGCAATATCGGTATTGATAAAGGTGATATGCGCGGCTGCGGGCACACCCGTTTCATTTTGCAACCGTGTGACAGCCTCGAACGTGCCTTCCTTGGTTGCGCCGCCCGCTCCGTAAGTCACCGTCATAAAGGCAGGGTCATAGGTTTTTAAAAGCGCGGCAGTCTCGAAAAACGAAGCACCGGAAGCTTCGGTTTTGGGCGGAAAAAATTCGAATGAAATCGTTGCCATAGGGTATGCAGGTTACCCTAATCAGAACTTGAAAAAAAGTATTTAGGCAGCGCTCACAGGATCGACATATTGGCGACGCGTATCCCAAGGGAACATCACCCATTTATCCTGTTCGATCGTCATGTGCAAGCATCGGCTCGCCCTGCGGTTTGGCAAAAACCGCCAGAAAATAGCAATTTTCCGTCATCGGTTTGATGAATTTCAGCGTCGTGCCCGTATCCACCAGATCATCGATAATCAGCGTATCTTTCA
>JBFWMN010000088.1:0-4433 GCA_050251555.1 Pseudobdellovibrionaceae bacterium
TGCATGCTGGGCTTAGGGGGCTTCCCCGGACAACCGATGCGCGGCGGCACCAAGAAAAACCGCAAAAAGAAGTAAGATTTCGATTTTTTAAAGTTCAACTGACATTGCATTAAAACCAAAGGAGAAAACACATCATGGCACTTGCAATCAGAATGTCTCGCGGCGGACGTAAAAACAGACCGTACTACTCCATCGTTGTTACGGATTCCCGTAATGCCCGCGATGGTCGTTTCATCGAGAAGGTTGGCACATACAACCCTCTTCTGAAAAAAGACGACGAAGCCCGCGTTACCCTGAACGGTGAGCGCGTTTCTTACTGGCTCTCACAGGGCGCACAGCCTTCTGACCGTGTTGCCATTTTCTTGGGTAAAGCCGGTCTTGCACCGATGCCCGCACAAGGTAACAACCCGCAGAAAGCTCAGCCTAAGGCAAAAGCCCAACAGATGATCAAGGACAAGGAAGAAAAAGCCAAAGCCGCTGCTGAAGCTGCCGCCGAAGCTGCTGCCGCTCCTGCACCTGCTGAAGAAGCTCCTGCCGAGGAAGCCGCTGCTGAAACACCCGCAGAAGAAGCAACAACAGAAGCTCCTGCTGCTGAAGAAGCCGCTCCTGAAGCACCTGCTGAAGAAGAAGCCAAAGCCGAGTAATCGGGGCTTTTATCCCGTTTTTAAAAGCCCTGAGGGAGATTTTCCTCGGGGCTTTTTTGAGCACTGAAAAAATGACAGAAGATAAACGCATTATCATGGCAAAAATCACCGGCGCACATGGCATTAAAGGCCTTGTGAAGCTGAAGATCTATGCCGAAGACGCTTATTCGCTTGAAGAGTATGATTTACAGCGCGAAGACGGCTCCCCCCTTACTTTGGCGCTCAAAAACCCGATCAAGGGATTCTGGCTTGCCGAAATCGAGGGCGTGACCGAACGTAACGGCGCCGAAGCCTTACGCAATCAGCTTCTCTATGTGAATGAGAGCGATCTCCCCAATCTCGACCCCGAAGAAGACGGCTATTACCACAAGGATCTGGTCGGCTTGCAGGCCATAAATGACAAGGGCGAGCCCGTCGGTAAAGTCATTGCCATTGCCGAGTTTGGTGCAGGTGACATGCTTGAGATCAAGCCCGTAAATGGCAAATCCTTTTACCTTCCTTTCCGCGAAGCCCATGTGGGTGACGTCGATTTAAATGCCAAAACTATTGTTGTGATGGGCTTTGAAGATTATCAGGAGATGGCTTAAATGGCTGGCTGGCACGTCAATCTTCTGACTCTTTTCCCTGAAATGTTCCCCTCAACACTCGGCCTTTCCTTAAGCGGGCGTGCGCTTGAAAAAGGAACCTGGAGTTATGAGGCCGTCAATATTCGTGACTTTGCGCAGGATAAACACAAAACAGTCGATGACACGCCCTTTGGCGGTGGTGCGGGCATGGTGATGCGTGCCGATATCATAGAGGCCGCCCTTCTCTCGCTCCCCAAAGCGGGTCGTAAAATCTATATGAGCCCGAGAGGCCGCGTCCTTGATCAGGCCCTTGTACAGGAACTCGCTGCCGAAGACACACTCACCATCCTGTGCGGACGCTATGAAGGCGTGGATCAGCGTGTTCTCGATGCCCACGACTTCGAGGAAGTCTCAATCGGCGATTATGTGCTTTCGGGTGGTGAACCTGCTGCGCTTATTCTAATGGATGCCGTGATCCGCCTTCTTGACGGTGTCATGGGAAATGAAAATACGGCAGGTGAGGAAAGCTTTTCCGACGGGCTTTTAGAATACCCGCATTACACCAAGCCTGACCCGTGGACGGATGCTAACGGGGTTACCCATAGCGTTCCCGAAATTCTTAAAAGCGGGCATCATGCCAATGTCGCGAAATGGCGGCACGAACAATCTCTTGAGTTGACGCAGGCAAGACGCCCCGAACTCTTGGAAAATAAGGAAAAAAAGGGCTTGCAAAAGGGCTGACTTCCCCTGTATAACCCATCTGTTTTGTAAAAAAGATAAGAAACCGCCGGGAGTGTCCCGTATGGGTTTTAAATAAGAAACAACGACTTAAAGGATGATAACCATGAACAGCGTTCAAAAATACGAGGCCAAACAGGCCGCTGCCCTCGAAGGCAACAAAAACATTCCGGAATTCAGCCCCGGTGACACATTGAAAGTAAATGTGAAAATCCGTGAAGGCTCACGTGAGCGTGTTCAGGCTTACGAAGGTGTTTGCATCCGCCGCAAAGGCTCTGGCATGCAAGCCTCTTTCACAGTCCGTAAAATCAGCTTTGGTGAAGGTGTTGAGAGAACATTCCCTCTCCTGTCACCCCGTATCGACTCAATCGAATTGATCCGTCGCGGATCGGTACGTCGTGCCAAGCTTTACTACCTGCGCGACCTGCGCGGTAAAGCTGCTCGTATCGTTGAGCGCACAAGCGGTCACGGCATCGAGACAAAAGAAGCCAAAAAATAAGAGATTTCACCTATACGCACCGTATAGGAACATAAAAAAACCCGCCAGACCGGCGGGTTTTTTTTGTGTTAGTGCTTACCCTCTTAAGGGGCGAAAGACGGGTTCAGTTCTTGCGCCTGTGCGTCAAGCGAAACAAAACTGTCGATACCAGCTTCATCCGCATCTTTGTATGCATAAAAATGCTGCTCTCCATCACTGTCACTCGCAATACGACATTTTGTGATATTGCCATCGTCATCACCATAGACTGTCAATGTCATTGACGGGCTAACAACCAAACCACCCATGCTGTTTACGAAACGGACATTGCGCTCGTCAATACCGGGGGTCGGGGTGATTTCGTCACCATATGTGTCATATGCGACCTCCGAGACCATTTTGCCATCTGCATCTTGTTGAGGTGCGGCGACAATGGCGATCCCGTCGCCTGTGTTGGTGCAAAAAGCTGTCGAAACGGGCACTTGCTCAGAGCAGGCCGATGTCATCAGTGCGGCGGCAGAGCCCGCAGCGAGACCAAAAATTGCTTTACTTAAACGCATCATATTCTCCTCACTCCTTATGGACATGGAAAATGCCATAAGTTTACACATTATGTCAATAGTTTTTATCATAGGAAGCCTTTTTGTTTTTTGCTAAAAAGGCTCTATGGGGGCTGATATAAAGACTTTGCCGAGCGGACGCAATCTTGATCAACTGATTGCGTCATATGATGTGCGCAATGATCCCCTTCTTAAACCCGACTGGCCTGCCCTCCATACGCGCATACTGGGCGCTATCGCCTCTTATGATCGCGAAGGAGCCGCCTACGGACAAAAGCAGCTTTTGCCGCATTTACAGCGTATTGCCGAGGATGGACATGCCTTTCTTTTGCATTTGGGCCAACCTGAGCATGTCGCTTACAATTTTGCTGATGCCTATATCCTCAGCGATTTGGGCAAAATCCATGACCGTTATGATCCTGCGATCTGGTCCTTGCCCCATCGCCCGACAGACGAGGAACGTCAGGAAAAGCGTTTGCACCCGGGCTTAGGCCCTGAAGTCATCGAAATGTATGTCGAGAATCAGACCATGCATATCAAGGATCATCCGCATATTGCGCTCGTCATCCCCTCTCTCATGTGCTTCCATCATGAACGACTGGACGGCACAGGCCCTTATAAGCGCGAAAAGGACACATTGGGCCTTGTCATGCAGGTTGCCATTCTTGTCGATGTCTTTGACGGCGACAGAATTCCCCGTGCCCATCAGGACCATGGCAGAACACCTGAAGAAGCGCTCGACCGTATGGCGGCTCTTGGGGAAGACAAAAAATATGAGGGCGCATTCGACCCCACCCTTTTACAAACCTATCGCGACTTCAAACTGACACAGAAAGAGACACGCCGCCCATGAGCCCCGAACTTCAAATGCAAGTCTATCTCGGTATCGGTATCCTCCTGATCCTCGCCGAGATCATCGTTCCCGCTTTCGGTCTTTTGGCGCTTATCGGCATCGTTGTCTTTATTCTGGGCGTCAATATCCTCAATGCGCATCCCGAGTTGCAGGCAGGTCTTTTCGAGCCGTCTTTGGTATGGGGAGCAGGCGTTCTGGCCCTTTTGATTACAGGTCTTTTCTTCTTCTATTTTCAAAAATCCCTCAAAGGCCCTAACACATCAGGCCAAGAATCGCTGATCGGTGAAACGGCACAGATTATCGAATGGTCGGGCAAAAAGGGAAAAGTGCGCATTCAGGGCGAAATGTGGCAGGCCGTCTCGGATGAACCCGAAAACTTCACCCCTGATCAGCATGTTGAAATTACGGGGGCCAAGAAACTGACGCTCACCGTTAAAAAAACCATCGAATTTTAATTTTTTTTAAAAAAGAAAGCATGAGAAGGAGTTTAATCCATGCCTTTTATCGGAATTGTTCTTTTCGGGATTGTTATTTTGCTGATGGCATCCTTACGTTTCGTCAAGGAATATGAGCGCGGAGTCGTTTATACACTTG
>JBFWMN010000089.1:0-4118 GCA_050251555.1 Pseudobdellovibrionaceae bacterium
TCAGAATGGGCACGCGGTCACTGGTTTACGGGGTTTCCATGGAATCTGCCCGCTTATAACTGGAGCTTTTCACTCTCCATTCTGCAGGTTCTGGCACTGATCGGACCGTATTTCCTGACCTTGCTGACACTTCTTTTGTATGGGTTTGCTACACTCTGCCTGTTTGAAGTGCATAAAAAAGCAGCCCTCATCGCGTCGCTTTTCATGGCAACTTTGTTTGCCTGCTTCCAGATCAGCGGCATGGTACGTTTACACACCAGCCCGACAGAGTTTACGCGGGCAGCCGTACGCGTTATCCAGCCGAATATTCCGCAGGCTGAAAAATGGGATGCGTCAACCTATGATGCACAAATTGTCAAAATGGCGGATTTGCTGGCTGAGGAGACCGATTTTTCCAAAAACGAGACACCCGACAGTCTTCTGACCATCCTGCCTGAAACGGCGATGAATGAGGAGATGGTGGCTTCCCCCATTGGCGCCGAGAGCCTGACAAAAGCCTTTAAGGTCATTGATAAGCGCCCTTATCCGAATTTCGTCTATACGGGCTATTTGCGCTCGGATATCGTCCCCGAAGGCGATGACTTTAAGCGCGTCTATTTTAACAGCTCACTCCTTTTGGATAGTCAACGCGATATCGTTGCCGTCTTTAACAAATTTCACCTTGTTCCCTTTGGGGAATATATGCCGTTGGACGAGTATCTGCCGATCAGCCAGTTCGTGAAGTTTTCAGGCTTTCAGGCAGGAAGTGGGCTCGAGACTTTGATTTCACCGCCTCTTTTGCCGTTCGGTCCTTTGATTTGCTACGAAGTCCTGTTCCCGGGGCATGTGATCCTGCCCGAAAAGATAGGCCCCCGTCCCGAAGTGCTCATTAATATTACAAATGACGCTTGGTATGGGGATGCTCCCGGCCCTTACCAACATATGTTGATGGCACGCTACCGTGCAATCGAGGAAGGTGTACCCGTGATCCGTTCTGCAAATACGGGGATCAGCCTCATTTCTGATTCTTACGGTCGTATTCTGGCGCAGGAAAAGCTGGGCAACACTGCTATGATAGAAGGGTATATCCCCAAACCATACAAAGGGCGTACGCTTTACTCACAATTTGGGGAGTTTGCCTATTTTCTGTTCTTATTCATAAGCTTAGCAACAGTGCTCTGGTGCGCTTTCAGGAAAAGAGGATAGCACACTTGCTATTTTTATAAATTATAATACTTTGGGATGGTTGTTTTATCACTACGTCTTGGTGTTTTTTAGGCAAAACATTTTTAAAGAAGAGTATTTTTGATGCGTAAAAAAGAGATTTTAAAATCACCCATTTTCAACAGCGACATCTTCCCCAACCCGATTGATATACATGTCGGGCAGAAATTGCGTGAGCGCAGAATGCGTATGGGGCTTTCGCAGGAAAAATTGGCTGAAGCAACAAACGTCACTTTCCAGCAAGTTCAAAAATACGAAACCGCCAAGAACCGTATCAGCGCATCCCGTCTGTACCAGTTTGCAATATTGCTGGGCGTCCCCGTCGATTATTTCTTTGAAGGCTTTGCCATTGAGGATGTGCCCGCCACGAAATCCGATGACAAAAAAGGTCTTTCTGATAACAAGCAAGCGACCTTCTCTATGCAAGGTAGTAACGATCATGTCGATAATGACCGCCTGAAAGAAGAACGCCGCCTTCTCAAGGTCTATTTCAGTGAGGAAGACCCCAAACGCCGTAAGGATTATCTCAAGGCCCTCACGCATTTGACGAAAGCTAAATAACGCTTTTTAAACGCCTTCACCTCTTTCCCTTTTTGCCGTGCTGCGTTACTCTGAACGTCGGCCCTTACGGCGTATTCGTCAGCATCATCTTGAAGAGGATTTATGAGCAAATTTTATTTCACCAGTGAATCTGTGTCCGAAGGACACCCTGATAAGGTCTGTGACCGTATCTCCGATACGATTGTTGACCACTATCTCGCGAATGACCCTGAAGCACGCTGCGCCATTGAAACAGCCGTGACAACGGATTTTGTTTGTATTCTTGGGGAAGCTCGCGGTCCCGATACCATTACCGCGCAAGTTCTTGAAGATCTGGCCCGTAAAGCCATTAAGGATATCGGTTATGATCAGCGCGGCTTTAGCTGGAAGAGTGCAAAGATGGATATTCGCGTTCACTCACAATCGGCGGATATTGCTATGGGTGTTGACGCTTCCGGCGACAAGGATGAAGGCGCCGGTGATCAGGGTATCATGTTCGGGTACGCGTGCACCGAGACAGAGGATTTAATGCCCGCACCCATTTATTACGCGCATAAAATTCTCAAAACATTGGCAGATGCACGAAAAGATGGCTCACTTAAAATGTTAGAACCTGACGCTAAGTCTCAGGTAACATTGAAATATGTTGATGGAAAGCCCGTCGGCGCAAAAGCCATTGTCTTATCTACCCAGCACAAAGAGGGTTTAAGCCAAAATGACGTGCGTGAAATCGTACGCCCCTATATTGAGGGTGTACTCCCTGAGGGGTGGATGTGTGAAGACGAGCTTCTGTACGTTAACCCGACAGGTCGCTTTGTGATTGGCGGCCCCGTCGGCGATGCAGGATTAACGGGGCGAAAAATCATTGTCGACACCTATGGCGGTGCCGCTCTTCACGGGGGCGGGGCTTTCTCAGGTAAAGACCCGACCAAGGTTGACCGATCAGCTGCCTATGCCTCACGTTATGTTGCCAAAAATATCGTTGCAGCAGGCTTTGCTGAAAAATGCACGATACAGGTCTCTTATGCGATTGGAATATCCAGACCCATCTCTCTCTATGTGAATACGCATGGTACGGGAAATGTCGATGAGGAAAGGCTCGCTGAAGCCATTCAGAATGTTATGGATTTGTCTCCGCGTGGTATCCGCCAGCATCTGAAGCTGAACCGTCCGATTTACGCCAGAACCTCGGCTTACGGGCATTTTGGGCGCAAACCAGACGATGATGGCGGCTTCTCATGGGAAAAAACCGATCTCGTTGATGCCTTGAAAACGGCGCTATCCTGATTTAAACCCCTTCCCTATGAATTCAGATCCCCATATCCGCAAGGTTCATGGTCGCCGTCTCGGGCGCCCCTTACGTCATGCGCGTTCTGACGCGCTGGACAAATTCTATCCTTTATATGGGCTGGAAGAGAGCGACCTGCCGCAAGATGGCACGCTTAACCCGCACACGCTCTTTCAAACGGCACGCGCGCGTCTCTTCCTGGAAATCGGCTTTGGTTCGGGTGAATTCTTATGCGACCAACTACAACGATATCCTGAAAACGGCTATATCGCGGCTGAGCCTTTCATTAACGGCATGTCGTCATTGCTTTTAAAGCTATCAGAAACATATGGCGCGGAGCTTGCACCGGCGCGCCTCTATATGGATGATGCACGCGATATTCTGGATTCCTTGCAAGATAATAGTCTGGACGGCATTTTCGTGCTGAACCCCGACCCGTGGCCGAAAACCCGCCATCATAAGCGCCGGATGATTGTGCAGGACAATCTGGATAAGATGGCAAGGGTCTTAAAACCCGGTGGGGCACTGACCATGACAACGGATGTAGCCGAGCTTGCCGAATGGATGGCAACAGAGGCCATGCGTCATGGCAGCTTTGAGTGGACGGCAAACTCCTCTGCGGACTGGTACACAGCCCCCAAAGACTGGCTGACGACCCGTTACGAACAAAAAGGTGCTGATGTCGGGCGTAGGCAAGTTTACCTTCTGTTTCGTAAAAAAAGTGCTTGAATATAAGGCTTGAGGGGTATAAAACCTTCCTCAATAAGTAATATACATCTCTGGATTTAATCGGGGGTGGGCCCCAAAAAGGCCCGCCTTTTTTATTTGGTTTACAATGGCACACACACCGCTTGAGAAAAAGATTAAGGCCCTTCTGGCACCCGTCGCCGAGCAATCGGGATTTCGCGTCGTTGCCGTGCAATTGGGTCAGGAAGGCTCCATGCCGCTTTTGCAGATTTTGGCAGAAGATCCGGCAACAGGCCTTATTAATCTGGACCAGTGCGCCGGATTGTCCCGCGAGTTTTCCGCCCTTTTGGACGTTGAAGACCCGATTTCTTCGGCCTATCGCCTCGAGGTATCTTCGCCC
>JBFWMN010000090.1:0-4110 GCA_050251555.1 Pseudobdellovibrionaceae bacterium
CGATCTGGGGACAGGTTACGGGCTGCACGATTTCGAAGAATGGGGCAGCTTCCCCGTGCTTTTGATGTTCTGCCTCATGTTTATCGGGGGATGCGCGGGGTCGACCACCTGTTCCATCAAAGTCTTCCGTTATCAGGTGCTATACCAGCTCCTTAAGGCGCAGCTTTATAAGCTTATTCATCCCAGAGGCGTCTTCCTGACCATGTATAACGGACGCAGTATGGATAAGGAAATTCCCTTATCCGTTGCAGGGTTCGTCTTCCTGTTCTTTATGACCTATCTGGTGATGGCGATGCTGCTGTTCTTATGCGGTCTGGATCCTGTGACAGCCTTGTCTGGCGCGGCAACAGCCCTTTGTAATGTCGGCCCGGGTTTAGGGCAAGAAATCGGCCCCGCCACCAACTTTGCCTCATTGCCCGACAGCGCCAAATGGGTTTTGGCAGGCGGCATGATGCTGGGTCGCCTTGAGCTTTTCACCTTTTTCGTACTGATCCTGCCCGATTTCTGGAAACGCGCCTAAGAGACACGCACCGCCTTATTGGGTACATGCAGAGGCCATATCCTGTGCGACCTGTGACACCACAGGATCAAGCTGGTTCATCATTTCCTCATACATACGTAAGATACGCATATCGCGCTCGTTCAAAGAAATATAATTCGGAATGGTCTGCATTTTGGAAAAAGACACAGTTTGCGAACGTCCATGCCCTGTCACATTGCAGTTCGACGTTGTCATCCGCAAAACACCTTTTAGGGTATAATCGGTTGTGCCGGTAAATGGCTGCGCCATTTTTTCAGCGAAGTTCGGATCGGTTTCCTTGTTTTCAACCGCGCTTGCATCAATCGAGTCAAAGGCAAAGCTTAAGAGGCCGCTCTGGTTCGGGTCGGTTGTGAAGCGTCGGCTCAAGTAAGTACGCCAGACTTCGGCAGGACGCTCAGGAAACTGCGAGATGCTCTCGGGATTGCTTTTATCGGCTGCGGCGATCGCTTGCGTATCAATGCCGCCAATCGACAATGTCATCGGCGGATAATTTTCAAAGCTTAAAAGCGGAACGGTGTTGGCTTCGTTGCCCGCGCAGGACGTCGCGGTGAGGGCCAGAAGAACAAGGGCGGATTGGCGCAGCTTCAACATACTTAGAACTCCTATTTTTGCGGCGGATCAAGCGAGAAGGTCTTTGAACAGAACTCGCAAATCACTTCAATCTTACCATCGACCGTGATGTGTTCAATATCATCTTGCGGCAAGGTCTGTAATACACCCTCCAATTTCTCGATTGAGCAACGACACCCCTTTGTCACGGGCTTTGGGGAATAGACGCGCACGCCTTCTTCGTGGAAAAGACGCATCAAAAGCGTATTCTCGTGAAGTTTCGGATCCAGCAGCTCTTCGGGCTTAACAGTATCCAGAAGCATTTTGGCGCGAGACCAATCCTCATCCACACGCTCTCTGATTTCTTCTTGTACGACCTTGGCATCAAGGGGCATGCGTTGCAGCATGATCCCGCCTGCGCGCCATGTGCCGCGCTTCTTCGCAACAGTCATATGAAGCTGCGTCTGCAATTGTTCGGATTGCTGGAAATAATGGGCAATACTGTCTTCCAAGGTTTCGCCGTCCAGCCCGACAATCCCCTGATAACGCTCCATATGCGAGCCCTGATCCACGGTAAAAGCGATATAGCCTTTCCCGAACAGCTCAGTGAGAGTCGCTTTCTCAGGTGATTTCAGCTTGGCAAATTCATCGGCTTTATAATGCGCACACGCTCTGACATTCAAATCCGAGTCCACATCGGCAACCAGCATGCTTAACGGGCCGTCACCTTGAACCTGCAACGTGAAAATCCCTTCATATTTCAAGATAGATGACAGCAATAAGGCCAGCACCGCAACCTCGCCCGTCAGCCGGTCAATCGGCGCAGGATAGTTGTGCGGAATAAGAATATCATCAAGAATGCTGCCCAGTTTCAGTACACGTCCGCGTAAAGAGGATATCTCCAACTGGAAGGTCTGGACGATATTATCCTCCGGCATGGGGAAGTCGACGATATCCTGATCTTTCGTGTCGCTCATTTTCTGTCTGTCTTTTTATATATTCAGGATTTCAGCTTATAACCTGTAACCAGCATTTTCCAGGCCACCCAACTTAAGGCCGCATTCACAATCACAAGAAACAGAATGCTGACAGGGATGATGGCTTCGGTTACACCGGTCGCGCCATAGCGGAAACCGTTAATCATATGAAAGAACGGGTTGAGGTTGGCAAGCAACTTCCAGAATGACGGCAGCGCTTCCAACGAATAAAACGTGCCTGACAAAAAGGCCAGCGGCGTAATGACAAAGTTGGTGACCGCAGCGATATGATCGAACTTATCCGACCAGATCCCGCCGATCAGGCCAAGCGTGCCGAGCATCATTGCGCCCAAAATTCCAAAGAGAACGAGATACAATGCGTTATAAAGCCCCTCATCGGTAAAGGTCCAAAGCACGGCATAGCTTAAAAAGCCAATCATGAGAGCGCGAATAACGGAGCCCAGAATATAGCCCAAATAAATTTCGAGCGCAGAGAGCGGCGGCATCAGAATATCAACAATATTCCCCTGCACCTTGGCAATCACGATGGAAGAGGATGTATTGGCGAACGCGTTTTGCGACATGGTCATGATAATGAGACCGGGGGCCAGAAAATTCATGAAATTCAACCCCAGAACTTCGCGCCCCTGTCCTCCGAGCGCCAACGCAAACACGACATAGTAAAGAGCCATGGTAATAACGGGGGCGACCAGCGTCTGCATATAGACTGCCAGAAAGCGCGCCACTTCTTTTCGTACAAAGGTATAAAGGCCGATCCAGTTAAAGCGCCCGAATTGTCGCAGCTCGAAGCTTGCGGTTTGCTGTGTTTCGCTCATGTGTTACTTTCTAATGACGTTAAGGTCACTTGCCCTCTTATCGGGCAGTTATCTTCTATTTACAAGGTTTTATATCACGTGACGAGCGAGATAGCACAGATGGGCGAAATGTCACCCCCTGCCAAATTAAAAAAAACCGTGAAGGTTCCAAAGAAGATTTCCGCTTCTTATTTGGAAAATAGCGGGCTTTATTATTTGCAGCGATTCCCGAGCTCGGTTGCCAATTTCCGCCGCGTGATGCGCATGAAAATCAAAAAATCGATCACGCATCACAAAACGCCTACGTTTGATGAGGCGCATGACTGGCTAGAAGAACTCATCACACGTTTGTGCGATCTCGGCTATCTGAATGACCCTGCCTATGCGAAGGGGTTGACCCGCTCTCTCAAAAATCGCGGATCTTCAAAGGCCAAAATTGCTGCCAAGCTCTATGAAAAAGGTATCCCTGAAGAACTTAAAAATCCGCTTCTGGAAACGATTGACGGGACGGCTGAAAAGCGTGCCGCGCTAACCTATCTTCAGAAGAAACGCAAAGGTCCTTTTGCGAAAGACGCGGAAGATTATGAGGCGCAGCAAAAGACACTGGGTGGTCTCGCCCGTCAGGGGTTTTCGTATGAAATCTCCGCATCCGTATTGGAAATGGATGCCTCTCAAGCCGAAGCCTATCTGGAAAACACCTATCAATTTTCAGATGATTTTTTAAACACGTAAGCTGGCGCAAAAAAAGCGCTGTGAATTAGTGAACGCTTTTCGGTTTTTCAAAAGGTTTGGGGTCAGCATTCTCGGCTGATTTTGCTGCAATATTTTCCTGCTTTTGCTGCTCTTCATTTTTTTGTGCTTCGACTTCAGGCGCAACTGTCACAGGGGCTTCAGCCTTGCGTTTGGAGCGCACGCGGTTATTCGGGAAGATCAATGTGGCACATGTGCCCTGTCCTTTTTGTGACATGATCTCTAGACGCCCACCGTGAAGCTGAATCAGCATTTGAACAAGCGTTAATCCCAGACCGATTCCATAATTGGCGCGTGAGTGTTCGCCCTGCACAAGGTCGAACGGTTTTGTTGCGCGTTCCAGCTCTTCGGGGCTCATCCCCACACCGGAGTCAGAAATCGCCAGACACATTTCACCACGGTTATTCAGTCCACAATCAATCGAGATCGCACCATTATCTTCGGTAAATTTCACGGCATTTGAAAAGAGGTTATAAAC
>JBFWMN010000091.1:0-3943 GCA_050251555.1 Pseudobdellovibrionaceae bacterium
GCTATCTTTTAATAAAGCCGACATAAAAGGTACGAGTGGATAGTAGCTTTGGGCCAGCGCGCCCATACTGGAAAAGGGAACGATGAAAATGCCTCCCAACAAATCGGCGTGCGTTCCAGCCAGATAGGATGCCGGTGCCGAACCGAGTGACAGACCCAACACGATAATATCCTTGTTACCAATCCCCTGCCCGTTCAACCATGTGAGAGCAGCTTGCGCATCTTTATAAATGCCGTCTTTCGTTGTTTCGCCCTTATTTCCGCCATAGCCGCGATACTCCGCCAACAAAAGACCGTATCCTGCCTCTTGGATAAAGGTCAGATACCCTGCCTGATTGCCTGCATTCTCACCATTCCCGTGAAAGGCAAGAATGGTCGGTTTCTTACTCCGTGCAGGCTTATAATAGCTGGGTAAGTCGGGCGCGCCCTTGGTCGGAATAAGAACCTGTTCATATACAGAATCAGGCGTTTGTAAATCAGCGGGCGGCTTATACATGAGTGTACGTTGTTGCGTATATAGCATCACAACCGAAGACGTGTAAAACAGCACAAAAAGGATGGCGCAAATGCCGAGAATTTTTAAAAACTTGCGCATCTATTTCTGCTCACCCAGAGAGTGGAGGCGCTGATAGGCCCCGCTTTGATTGAGGAGAACATCATGTGTACCCGTTTCAATAACGCGTCCGCTTTCCAAAACAATAATCTGGTCGGCGTCCTGAATAGTGCTTAAGCGGTGGGCAATCACAAGCGTTGTGCGCCCCTTTTGCAATTCTTTGAGCGTCGACTGGATAAGTTTTTCGGACTCATTATCAAGGGCAGATGTGGCTTCATCGAGCAGCAGGATCGGCGCATCTCGTAAAATAGCGCGGGCAATGGCAATACGCTGTTTTTGTCCACCCGAGAGCTTCACCCCGTTTTCGCCAAGACGTGTTTCGTATCCTTCGGGCATTGCCTCGATAAATGTATCGGCAGCAGCAGCCTTGGCAGCGGCCTTGACGGCTTCCATATCCGCATCAGGATCGCCGTAACGAATATTCGCAGCAAAACTGTCATCAAAAATCGTAATATCTTGTGAGACCAGCGCAATATGGCGACGCAGTGAGGTGATATCAAAATCACGCACATCCGTGCCATTTACAGTAATCGCACCACCTGTCACATCATAAAAGCGCGGGATCAGGTTGAGAACCGTTGTCTTACCGCCACCCGAAGGGCCGACCAGAGCGGTGACTTTGCCGGGTTGTAAATCAATCGAAACATGATGCAGCGCCTTTTCTTCACTATCAACATAGGAAAAAGAGACATCCTCAAAACGGATGTGGGCTTTCTTACCCTCAAAGATAACGGCCTTTTCAGGCGAGGTAATTTGCGGCTTCAAATCGAGCATATTTAAAACGCGGTCCGCCGCCCCTAACCCTATCTGTAGCGCGTTATTCAATTTTGCGAGCTTCTTTAAGGGTTCATATGCAAGCGAGAAAGCCGCAATGAAAGATATGAGTTTGCCTGGCGTGAGCATGCCTTGCGAGATTTGCCACGCCCCGTAAATAATCACCATTGAGACAACGAGGCCGACCATTGTCTCATTAATAGGGGTCGAAAGGTTGCCGACTTTAACGGCGTTGATGTTCAATCCCCTCACCTTATCGACAGCGATAGAGGCACGTGACGCCTCCTGATTTTCCATGCCATAGGCTTGCACCTGACGAATCCCTTGAAAAATGCCGATCAGCGTTTCCATGAGCGAGGCATTTTCGGATTGCATCGCGTGAGACATACGGCGCAACTTCTTGCCGATTTTGGAAATCAGAAGGGCTGCAGGCGGAAATACCAGAAGTGTCAAAAGCGACAGGCGCCAATCCTGCCAAACCATCACGCCAATCAGAAAGACGAGCGTGAACATATTGGAGCCGATGCCTGTAATGGAATCGGCAACGGCTGTACGCATCACATTCACGTCGTTGGTAATGCGCGAAACAAGCTGACCGCTGGGGTGCGCGTGGAAGAACGCGAGATCGAGTTTCATGAAGTGACGAAACACATCCTTTTGAATATCACCAACAATACGCTGCGAAATTTTGTTCATTCGCGTCGTATGGATATAGGTGGCAATCCCGTTGACGATAAAGGTCAGGAAAATCATGCCTGAGAGCTCCCACACGATATCCATATTCGCGGCAGATTCCTGCACGCCGATCAGCGCCTTATCCAAGATGGGCTGCAAAAGCTTGGCAAAAGTGGCGGTGGCCCCTGCTGAAACCAGCATAAAAAAGAGGGTGATCATCAATTGCGCGGTGTAGGGCTTCAGATAAGCCCCGACCAGACGTTTGATGATTTGCAGGTTGGTTCCGGCTCTGCTTTGCGGAGGTGTTGTCATGGGTTTGAATATGGGGGCAAACTCAGCCCTTTTGCAAGATAAGGGAGAATTTTAATCCTCATCGGATGAGCGACGAAGACGGCGGCGGCGGATACGGCGATCCGTGCGCTCACCGGGTTGTAAGCGGCGACGGTGTTTGCGGTCAGGCAAAGCCTTGCCCCAGCGCACACGCTCCACCAGATAAGTTGGGCGCATACTATATTGGGCAATCAGAATATTCAGGGCCGCATCAACGTCAGCAGGGCCTTTGACATTCCTGAAAGCGCCTGCGTGCATGCCTGAAACGACAAAGCAGGAATCGATCTCGGACATTTGCGCACCGACCATATCGTGCGCCATCGTGTCACCAACCATCACGGTTTGCCCCGGAAAAATCTCTTTTTCCTGCAAAAAGGAAATCGCCGCCTGAAAAATGGGCTTATAAGGCTTACCGACGGAATAGACGACTGCGCCGTAATCGCGCAATTTGCGGATCAAAAGCCCCGGCCCCATGAAATAATTGGGGGAAAGAAGCGCTCGGCTGTCGGGCATTGCAAAGACCACTTTCATGCCTTTTTTAATGATGACGCGAAGCTCCGTATCATAGGCAGGAACAGGTTTGGATAAAACATCCCATCCTGTTACTAGAACGAAATCCGCATCATTGACATCGTCAACGGTGGAAATATCCAGCCCGTTTAAGAAGCCATGGGGCTCTCCCGCATGGAAGCTGAACATGTTTTTGCCCATGCTTTTAAATGGCTCGGCATCACGCTTTTCAATGCCCGATGCAATAAATTCCCCGACCGTGAAAATGCGGTCATAGAGGCTTGGGCCAATCCCAACTTTTTTGAGAAGCTCTTTATTGTCCTTTTCGCGCAAAGGCGAATTGGACATGAGAAGGATGATCTTTTTACGGTTGCGCAGCTCTTTCAAGCAATCAACAACACCGTCATAGGCGTTTTCTCCGTCATGCAAAACCATGCCCTGATCGAAGATCATAGCCATGTAGCTGTCAGAAATATCGGACAAACCGGCACAGAATTTGGTTTTTGCCATAGACACGCCCTAAAGGGTAAGGATCGTTTGGAAAACGACGACTTTGATTTATTCAGCTTTATCTTAAAAGCCCAATATTAAAAGGAGTTTAACAAAAGACACGCGTTTGTCACGCGCCTTTTGTCTTTGGTTTCCCCTTGGGTTTGGTGCTCGCCGTTTTGGTTTTTGAACCTGTCGTTTTTGGTTTTGCTGCTGTCTTCGCCTTCACCTTTGCCTTAGGTTTGGCTGTCGCGGCAGGCTTTTTTGCGACAGGTTTCTTAGCGGCATTTTTCTTCGGCTGTGCCTTGGCAGGTTTAGCGGCAGGCGCTTTTTCTGCTTCTTTAACCGTTTCTTTCACCACAGGCGCACTTGGCGCAGGTGTTTTTGCAACAGGTGGCTTAGTCTTGGGAAAGAATTTGCGCATATAGGCATCCAGATCCTTTTTGATCTCAGGCGCTAACAGGTAAAGACCGATAATATTGGGAATACCCATGGACAGGAACATCGCATCTGAAAAACGCACGACATTGCTGAGTTCCGCCGAGGCACCGAC
>JBFWMN010000092.1:0-3819 GCA_050251555.1 Pseudobdellovibrionaceae bacterium
TGGTTCGACAATTTCTCTTTACTGCTCAAGCGGGACTCACATGTCCAGCTCGTTTATAAGCATGCCATCTCCACCATCATGCCTTCAGGCCCTGTGCAATTGTACGAGGGTGACAAAGGGGATGACGGCGAAGGCTCAGCGGACGCATAAGACCACTGTTCGAGATCGACCAACCCAAATCAACCTGTTTTATCCTCACCCCGTCTTTAAAGACAGGCGGGGAAGGGGCTTCTGCACCTTATCGCTCGGCGGAACGCGTCGAGGAGGAGGCTCGAGGCCTTGCTGAGGCAATCGCCTTGGGTGTTATAGGCTATGAGGCCGTCACGCTCTCTAAAGTCGTACCTGCAACCTATATCGGTAAAGGTGTGGCTGAACGCATTCAGGAGGGGTTTCGTGATGCGCATGGCGATATCGTGCCCCCCGATCTCATTATTCTGAATACGCAACTTTCGCCGGTTCAGCAGCGCAATCTTGAAAATTTCTGGAAAACAAAAGTCATTGATAGGACAGGTCTGATCCTGGAGATTTTTGGAGAAAGGGCGCAGACACGGGAAGGGCGCATTCAGGTTGACCTTGCAGCATTGTCCTATCAGCGCTCACGGCTTGTGCGCTCATGGACGCACCTTGAACGGCAGCGCGGTGGTGCAGGTTTCATGGGCGGCCCGGGGGAAACGCAGATTGAGCTGGACCGCCGTATCATTGATGACAAGATTGCCCGTCTTAAATTGCAGCTCGAAAAAGTGCAAAAAACCCGCCATTTGCAAAAGCGCAAACGCGATGCCAAACCCTATCCGCTTGTGGCACTTGTCGGCTACACCAATGCCGGTAAATCGACGCTTTTTAATACGCTGACCGATGCAAATGTTTTTGCCGAGGATTTGCCCTTTGCAACACTTGATACGACGTCTCGCGCTTTACGCCTAACCAGCGGTGAGGAAATTATTCTCTCCGACACTGTCGGCTTTATCACCGATCTGCCAACCCACTTGGTGGAAGCCTTTAAAGCCACGCTTGAGTCTGTGACTGAGGCCGATGTGATTGTTCATGTGCGTGATATCGCCGCAGAAGATTCTGACGCACAAAAAAAGGATGTGATACATGTCCTCAAGTCCCTCGGTATCGATTATGTGCACGACCCGCGGGTCATTGAAGCGCATAATAAAGTCGATTTGATTGATCCTGATACGCTTCCGCGTATGGAAGGGGCAACGTCAGTAGGAATTTCGGCTTTGCACGGTGAAAATCTTAATCTGCTCCTTGAAAAAATTTCTGTCAAACTGCAGCAAAATTACGTGCGCCGACGCTATGATATCCCTTATGCGCAAGCCAAAGCGCGGGCATGGCTTTTCGATCATGCGGATATCATGAGTGAATCCGCGCAGGATAACGGCGAAGGATGGGTTCTGGATGTGAAATTGTCACCGGAAAATGAAAGTAAATTCTTAAAAAACTATGGTAATATATTGAAGTAGATCACTTCTTAGCTTTTTGCTTTTCCCAGTAGGCGTTCATTTCGTCAAGCGAAAGTGCTGAAAATTCCTTACCATCTTTGTAAGAATCTTTTTCCATCCCATTGAAACGTCTTATAAATTTTTCGTTGGCTTTGCGTAAGGCATCTTCAGCAGGAATATCCATATTTCGTCCGATATTGGCCAGTACAAACAGCAAATCGCCGAATTCTTCCTCAATATGAGCGCGATCTTGGCTGGCTATAGCGTCTTTCAACTCCTGTAATTCCTCATCGACCTTATCCAGAATGTCTTCGATACGAGTCCAGTCAAAACCTGTCTTGGCGGCTTTCGCTTGTATTTTATGGGCGCGCATAAGGGAAGGGAGGCCTTTTGTAATGTGATTGAGCATATGATCGGGGCCATCCTGAGGGGATTTTTCTGCTTTCTCGGCATCTTTGCGTGCTTCCCAGATAGTAAGAACATCCGAAGCCTTTGAGGCCTCAGCATCGCCAAAGACATGGGGATGACGTGATATCAATTTCTCGGTTAATTCTTCCGTAACATCATGAAAATCAAAGAGATTTTCTTCTTTAGCCATCTGGGAATGGAATATGACTTGTAGTAACAAATCACCCAATTCTTGCTTAAGGTCCGTCATATCCCCGCGCTCAATCGCATCAGCAACCTCGTAAGCTTCCTCAATTGTGTAGGGCGCAATCGTTTGAAAGTTCTGCTCGATATCCCACGGGCAGCCCGTTTTCGGGTCACGTAAACGGGTCATGACCTCGAGCAAGCGTGTGAGAGAAGAGGGGGCGGACGTGTTTATGGCTGTCTGGTTCATCCTGCAAGTCTGTCTCACTCTCCAACAAAAAGAAAGAGGGAATCCGGAAAGAGAGTTTTTTAAAAAAAGTGGGAAATTTTTTTAAAAAAGTTTTGGGATGGTGGGGAATAAAATTGAGAGTGGCTTCCCATTCGTCAAAAAATTCCAGAAAGAGCGGGTGTTAAGTCAGTTACGTTCGTTGGGAGCGTGTTAATAAGGCGGGTTGTCCACATTAACATAGGTAGAATAACCGTGAATCCGAAGAATTTGTGCCAAAGAAAAAGCAGCGTCTTAGTTAAAACGCTGCTTATAAATTTACACATAATCAATGGCTTATAATATTTTAATGCGAGATCGTACGTGCAAGAAGCCTGATTCCGGTATGTGTGTATAAGCCTGTTAGTAACAAATCGCCCGACTATCATCCCATAGGGGTGAAAGTGACTACTTTGATGTCCAAATTGGCATCGCTATGCATGTCATCCAACATTTCATTACCGGTAATTTCCAGTTCTCTTACCATACGTGTTCGTACAACAGGCCATGAGGCATATCCTGTAATGCTGGAGTCCATATATCTGTCATAAATGTCCCCACCATTCAAGCTACGTCCGACTTGGGCGGCAGAGAGTCCTTTTTCACGGTCTGCCTGAGGGTGAGCGGCGGCATTTTCCCATGAGGATTTGAGGGCAAGGGCGTCCTCACGAGGCATTTCCTCAATTGTAGCGGCAACGCTGATGCGGTTATTTGCCGGCCCGATTTCCAAATTCACGCGATCAACATTCCCATCACGGTTTGTGTCATTCATGGTAACCCTAATTGGCGCCATATTTGGATCTTGCGGCATATTTCTTCCCCCTTATAAAAAATTTCTCTCTTGCTGTCTATTTTAAAGAAAGCCGTTGGAGCTTTGCAAAAAACTAGGAAAAACCGGTTATTTATCAATAGAATAGGCGCATATGAGATTGTCAGATATATATGTGATAATGTATATTATGTAAAATAATATATGAGGTATTCAGTGAGGGGGCTTAGCAAACGCCCTTAAAGCTTAAGCCATCATATGCAACTTCGTAGCCTTCAGGGATTTCATTCTGGACGGTCTTATAATCCATCGCGACGGACAGCACGCTTAAGATCACACGTTTAGCGCCAATCTTCGCCTGATACGCATAAACATCTTCCAATGTCGCATGCACAGGATTGGACGGATAATGATAACCTGCGGCATCAATTATCAGTGTTTCAATGCCTTGTAAGGCTTCAAAACTTTTGGGGTCTGTCAGATAGCGCATATCCAGTGCATAGGCCGTATTTCCTATACGGAACCCGCATGATTCAATCTCGCCGTGGGCCATCGGAAAGCCTGAGAATTTAATGTCACCAACCTGATATTCTTCAAAGAAATTGAGACGTTGAACGTCCAGCACGGGCGGATAAATCACACCTTTTTGGTGAAGTAAATAGCTGTAACGCTGCTCAAACTCCGCTTCACATGAGGTACGCATATAAGCTGGAAGCGGCTTTTTCTGCCGGTCTGCATAGACA
>JBFWMN010000093.1:0-3741 GCA_050251555.1 Pseudobdellovibrionaceae bacterium
GGTTGAAACGCTCGGCACCGTCATTGCCGCTCAAACGCGCTTTTTCAGCGTTTTCGATAGTTACCGCACCTGTTAGTGTCTGTGGGTTTTGCTGTTCACTCATTTCTTTATTCAAATCCGTTTACGATTTTACACCATCCGCCCATTGCAAGCCAAATCCGTAGGCGCGATCCATCTCATTATGCCCCGGGAAATATTCGGTGTAGTTCGTGACAACAATGCCGTCACGTACGTTTTCCATGCCCGCAATCACACACAGGCCCAGATCTTTCATGTGCGCAGACAAAGTCACAATCAGCGGTTGTTCGTTCGGCAAACGCACCTGAATTTGCGGCTGAACCTGCGCCCAGTCCAGCGCACCCTTATAAATATAGACATAAATTAATAGGCGTTTGATCTCAGGCCATTTGGCACCGTTAACGATGATATATTCGTCTTCACCATCGGATTCGCCTGTGCGCTCATCACCTGAGAGGCGCATATAGGGAGGTTCCTGCAAATTGCCAAACATATCGCCAAAGGCCTGAATGGCTCCACGCGTACCGTCTTTGAGTTCGTAAAGGCAGCCAAGATCAAGGTCAATCTTCTGCTTTTGCGTCTTGGTAATAAAACCGAACAAAGCCTTGGTTTTGACCTTTTGCACGTCCCATGCGGCACCGATGCGAATTTTGGTAAAGCCGCCCTCGGGTGGCGACAAAGACATGGTTTCGCCTGAACGGGAAATGAAGTCGTATTTGCCCGAGACATCACTCGGATTCACATAGCCTGCCGCACCTTTTGCCGCACCCCGCCCGGAAAAATCGGCCCGCGTGCGGGTGGCCTCAGCCATGGATTGATTGGATTTGATATCGCTCATTGCTTCTTAAAGTATGCCAAGTCAGTTCAGAAGAAAAGGTTAAATCGGATATGATGGTCCCCAGATTTTAAGTGCTTTGGGCCTGATGGTAAAAGAAAGCGGGGTTGAAAGCGTCATTGTTTCCCCATCAACGGCAACTAACAGCTTATCGTGGGGGGAGTGCAGGCTAAAGCGTTGGCACGATAAGGTTCGTATCAGCGGATGCGCCTTCCATTTCCCGATCAAGATGGAAAAGCAGATGCGTAAAAACGAAGTGACCTTTAAGGGAGAGGTCATGTTGGCCTCCAGAACGCCGTCACTTAAATCCGTATGCTTAAAACCGTCACTAAAGCCTAGCCCGTCGCCCTTCAATGAATTGTTGGAAATCACAACGGCTTTGCATTTATGGGGTTTCCCGCCCTTATCAGGAATAAGCTTTAACGAGCGGTGCCGCAGATTTTTCAATTCCTGAAACAAGGTTTTGATCATCACCATTCGTGTCACGATAAGGGGGGCATCACGCATTTCCTCACGCACTTTCGAGGCCTCGGGGATCAACCCTATCGACACGCAGTACAGAAAAATATGCTCACCAAGGCAGCCCACATCAATCACGCGTGGCTTCAGGTTACGGCTTTGCGACACGGCCTGAGCCAGATCAGGTGATAAGCCGATATCTTTAGCGTAAAAATTCATCGTACCCAGCGGCAATACGCCCATTGCAATATCGTGATTGATAAAAAACGGGGCCAGATGCATCAAGGTCCCGTCCCCGCCGCCAATCACAATGCGTGCCTCAGGGTTTTTCTGATGTATCTCACTGACATTCTCTTCCATGTGATCGGGTTCACAGAAGATGATTTTATGGGGTTGCGCGCCGAAATTATCATCAATAAGCGTGCGCAAAGCCGCCTCTCCCTGCTTGATCACAGTACCGGCACGCGCATTAATCAGAAAGACGGTTTCAGGTTGATGTCCCATACGAGGGGTAAAACGCTTCAAATGCATTTTTGGTTCGCTGAAAAGACATAAAGCAAAACCTTGCAGGAAAAGGTCTGCTGCTCTATAACGGCCTCACGAAATTCACATGCTTTAAAGACAAACGGAAAAGACGGACAGACCATGGCAGCCTATCAATATGTTTACGTGATGAACGGCCTCACCAAATCCTATTCAGGCGGGAAACCCGTTCTGAACGGCATTACATTAAGCTTTTTGCCTGGTGCAAAGATCGGGATTTTGGGTCCCAACGGTGCGGGTAAATCAACCCTCATGAAAATCATGGCGGGCGTAGACAAGGAATTTCAGGGCGAAGCTTGGCCTGCCGATGGCGCAACTGTCGGCTACCTGCCCCAAGAACCGCAGCTTGATCCCACCAAAACCGTTCAGGAAAACGTCACCGAAGGCTTGGGCGAAATGAAGGCCATGCTGGATCGCTATAACGCAATCGGCCAGTTGATGGCTGAACCCGATGCCGATTTTGATGCACTGATGACGGAAATGGGCGATTTGCAGGAAAAAATCGATGCCGTCGACGGCTGGGAGCTTGACCGCTTTATCGAAGTCGCCATGGATGCCTTACGCTGTCCTCCCGGGGATGCCGATGTCAAAAACCTGTCAGGGGGTGAAAAACGCCGTGTGGCTCTGGCCCGCCTCCTTTTGCAAAAACCCGATATTCTGTTGCTTGATGAACCGACCAACCACTTGGATGCCGAAAGTAACGCTTGGCTGCAGCGCCACCTGTCCGAATATGCGGGCATGGTTGTGATGATCACCCACGATAGATACTTCCTTGATAACGTCACGGGCTGGATCCTCGAGATCGACCGCGGACGCGGCATTCCTTACGAAGGCAACTACTCGGCCTATCTTGAGCAAAAGCGCAAGCGTATGGAACAAGAAGCCCGCGAAGATGCGACCCGCCAGAAAACAATCGCCCGCGAAGCCGAATGGATGGGACAATCGCCTGCCGCACGTCGTGCCAAATCCAAGGCGCGTATTGCCTCTTACGAAAAAATGCTTATGGATGCGCAAACCGATATGGTCGG
Organism: Pseudobdellovibrionaceae bacterium; assembly: GCA_050251555.1. Taxonomy (GTDB): domain Bacteria; phylum Pseudomonadota; class Alphaproteobacteria; order Micavibrionales; family Micavibrionaceae; genus UBA2137. The sequence goes on from JBFWMN010000093.1 coordinate 2,884, forward strand.
CAATGCGCAAATCATTATCCCCACACCGCCACGTCTTGGCGGCACGGTCATCGAGGCCAACAATATTTCCAAGGCCTTCGGCGACAAGCTCTTGTATGAAAACCTGTCTTTCCGCCTGCCGCCAGGGGGTATTGTCGGGATTATCGGACCGAACGGTGCCGGTAAGACAACCTTGTTCAAAATGATTACAGGGCAAGAAACTCCGGATTCAGGTGAATTTAAAATCGGTGAAACGGTACAGCTCGGCTATATCGACCAGAACCGCGATGCGCTGGATGATAACAAGAATGTCTGGGAAGCGATCTCCGACGGACAGGATTTCCTGAAACTCGGCAAAATCGAAAAAGCCTCCCGTGCCTATGTCGGCGCATTTAACTTCAAAGGCCCCGACCAACAAAAACGCGTCGGTGACTTATCAGGTGGGGAGCGCAACCGCGTTCACTTGGCCCGCATGCTGCGTCACGAAGCCAACGTCCTGCTGCTTGATGAACCGACCAACGATCTGGACACCGAGACACTCGCCGCACTCGAAGAAGCGATTGAACGCTTCCCCGGATGTGCCGTTATCATCTCGCACGACCGTGCTTTCCTTGACCGTCTGGCAACACACATTCTCGCCTTTGAAGGCGACTCACAGGTTGTGTGGTTTGAAGGTAATTACGAAGATTACGAAGCCGACCGCAGACGCCGTCTCGGACATGATGCCGATACGCCTGAACGCATTAAGTATCGTAAACTCGCTTAAGCCAAACCAAGGGCACGGGCACGGGCCTCAGCCTCATCCGAGAGGATCATATCCCCGTGGCTTGCCCCCGGCGCGATCATCGGTGTGCAGTTTTCTGTCGACGCGACATTCAA
>JBFWMN010000094.1:0-3658 GCA_050251555.1 Pseudobdellovibrionaceae bacterium
GGTGGCATAATCAGGTGCAAAAAGGCACGTTCCAGTGTTTTGTGACCCGTTTGCTGCTTCAGACCTTCGGGCGTCCCTTTATAAGGCAACATACCGCCATGCATCACGGCGATGCCCTGACACAATTCGTCAAGGTCAGCCAGAATGTGACTGGAGAGGAAGACGGTCTTTCCCTTCTCCTTACACAAAATCAGCACGTCTTTGACTGCGACACGCGCCATCGGGTCAAGACCCGACATTGGTTCATCCAGCAACAGAATACGGCAAGGTGTCAACACGGTTGCAATCAATCCGAGTTTCTGGCGCATCCCCTTGGAATAGGTATTGGCGCGGCGCTTTAACGCCTCACGATCCAGATTGAGACGGTCGCACAAATCGTGGATATCCTTACGTTTCACATTGTGATTATACAGACGCGAGGAAAATTCGATAAATTCATAACCCGTCAAAAACCATGGTGGGTCAAAGCGTTCAGGCAGATAGGCAATCTCGTTTCTGGCAGCACGCTCCCATGAATGAATGCCAAAGACCTCAATGTGGCCTTTATAGGTATCGCGCAAACCCAGAATGGATTTGATCAGCGTCGTCTTCCCGACCCCGTTCAAGCCGATCAGCCCGAATGTCTGCCCATGGGGAATTTGTAAAGAGATATTGCGTATGACGGGAATACCGTTATAGCCGACATCGACATCATTGACCGACAACGCCATCTGAGCCGGCTTTTTCTCAGCAGGCTTTTTCTCCGCCACTTTTTTAGCAGGAGCGGCTTTCTCAACAGGTTTTGTCTTTACCGTCGCCTTCTTGGCAGCAGGTGTCTTCGTTGCAGAGGCCTTAGCCGCGGGTTTTTTAGTGGCTGCTTTTGCAGGTTTCTTTGCTGGGGTCTTTTTTGTCGCCATAGTATCTACCTCTTCAAATGCTCATTATCCCGGCAAGAACAACAGCGCATCGAGATTGAAACGCTGGTTCGGACGCAAGCGTACGGGGAAAATCTTGTTGGTTTGTTTATCAAACCAGCGCAATTCCACATAATCCTTATGGACATCCACGCCCATGACCTCTTCCGGCAAGGCTTCTGGCGTGATCTTTTCCTTATTAAGCCAGATAATCCAGTCATCGGGCGCATTATACATGATACCACCCAACGATATTTCGCGAATGGCGGGAACAAGTTGCGGGCCACCCGTACCATCTTCTCCGTCGAGACCGTCTTTCAGAGAGTCTTCGACTTCATCAGGTGTAACAGGACGGGCCACAAAAGTAGCCTTGGCCGCTTCCAGAGAGCTATGCTCGCCCGGTAAAAACAGCAACGAGGGAAAGTCGGGCAGAACCACAACATCATCGCTGTAAATCGTGTTCAGCTCTTCGGTCAGGATCTGCGACACAAGCTGGTCCGGTGTCAGGCTTCCCAATGGTTGCTGCGCATTCGCGGGCGATTGTGCCGTTGTACTCACCGTTCCGTCAGGATTTGTTGTGGTAGCGGGTTGCGTGTCTTCAACAGGTACGAGGTCGGACAAATCATTATCGAATGTCGGCACGACATCATCCGGATTTTGCACTTCCGTTGGTGCAGAAGCGGAAGCCTCATCGGCGGGCAATCCCCCCTCCGCACCTTCAACAGGCGTAACAGGCTCATCCGAGCCGGGCGTTTCCCCGGATGTATCGACCGTCACATCGGTTCCCGCATCCTGAGCAAAAACGGACGTTGTCGCCCCAGCAAAACCAAGAGCCATCAAAACCACCCAGAAAGAGACGGAGGAGAAATGTCTCATTGCAGCTCCTCCTTGCTGGGCAGCGAAACCCATTCATAAACAACGCTGGCTTGAACCAACGGCACTGGCGTGCCTGTCGCGATTGAACGCAACACGACATCACTGATGTTACCGGTGCGCTTGATATCAAAGGATTTCAGAATGATCTTGCCGGGGAACTGCGTCTCCATCAGCTTCATGAAGGTATACACATCCAGATCATCCTGCGCTTCGATATTAATATTAATCGGGCTTTGTAAGAAGACATGCGTGGTTTCAACCAGACGCTGATTTTCAACGATTTCACCGGGTTCAATATTCAGTGTCGCATTCAGCAAATTAGCTTTGGCGCGGAATTGGTCCACACGGTTTGATCCCTCAATACGGTTCTGGTCGTCAAAAAAGCCATTGATCTGCATGCGCTTAAAGTCGCGAATGCGTCCTTGAAGCTTATCGAACTCGGTGCGCAAAGAGAGTACCTCCTGACGTTTTGTTTCGGCAGCTCCCCTCACTTGTATGAGCTCACGCGAGGCCTGCAGCGTGGCATCCGACATATACATATATGTTCCGCCCGCAAGTACGACATTCAGGAAGAGCAACAACCCGATAAAGATAGCGCGAGATACTCCAATGGCTTCTATCATATCGGCGTCACCGTATTCGTCGTTAAAGGGCGTTGCAGAATACGAATTTCCGCCTCAAGGCGCGTATCACTCTTATTTTCTTCCGCCGTATCGGAAAGATCGCTTTGAATTTCGCCGCGATAAGACACGTCTTTCAGAATTTTTGTGACTTCGACCTTGTCGTTAGGAAGTACTTTTTCAAGACGCTTGCTTAAGGATTCCACCGCCGCATTCCCTTGAATAACATTAGCTGTAGCGGGAAAGCTCAGCTTTAAGGTCACTATCGCACGCGCTGTGTCTGCCGTAAGGAAATTAGGATCGTTGGGATCGACATATTGCGAAGGATCCTGATACATCGGCTGCTCATCCTTTTTTTCGGGACGCGTAATCGTAATCTGGTCCAGACGCAGAAGTCCGCCCTGTGCACGACGAATATTCTTCAGAAGGTTGAAAATATTGACATCCTTCTGATCCAGCTCCTCGGCAATAAACAAGGAATTCTGGATGAGCTTCACATCAATGCCAAGGGCCTCTTTACGCTCAATCTCGCTGTCATAAATGCTGGTCACCTGCGCTAGATCGGCATTTGAAGAGGCAATATCCTGCTTTACTCTATTATATTCAATGTAAGAAGTTCCCGCATAATAAACGGAGCCCAGCAATGCACACGTCAAAACGGTAATCGCCATCACGGCGTTACGGCGCGGAATAAGAATTTTATCCAGAGACGAGCCGGTAATCGGCATCGCCATTTTTGCTTTTTTTGCAATCCAGCCAATATGCAGCGGATCGGCAACGCGCTGATCCGTGTCGGGATCCGCGGCAATTCCCAGATAGGACCCAGCCTGCGACAACGTCATAATATGCAACTTGGTATTTTCGCTCGACAAGGCTTTAACAAGCGTTTCTTCGGATTTCGGATTGGCAATGACAATCAAATTAAGCTGATCCGAGGGCGTGTAGCCGAAACGCGACAGATAGGTCATCGTGGCCCGGTATTCACGCACGATATCATGCACCCACAGGCTGACATCCGAATCGCTTTCGACAATCGGCGTGATACGCGTCAGCGCGAGTTCACCATCCTTGGTCACAATCTGGCGCAGGCCGCCGCTCTTGTTCTGTCCGATAAAGATGGTCCACTGTTTGGGGCCGGTGTCTTTCTTCTTCTTTTTCTTGGAACCTGAAGACGCCGTCAGTTGAATATTGAGATTGAGGCCGCCCATAGAGGATGGCACCTTACGTCCCTGCACTTTCGCGCACAACGTATCGACAAAACTGACCGCC
>JBFWMN010000095.1:0-3611 GCA_050251555.1 Pseudobdellovibrionaceae bacterium
CGACGGTGATCTTCCAGACCGAGCCTTATGCCTTGTCGGAGGCGTCATGATCGTGACACGTGCCCTTATCGCCCCGTTCCTTTTGATGCGTCGGTATTTGCTGTCGACAGAGGCCACTGCCGCAGCAGAAGCCGCCCTCCTCATCCCTTCGCTTATGACGATCCTGTTTGGCATTTTCGATCTGGGGACAGGCATTATTATCGACCAGAAAACCATCACGGCCTCGCAAGTGGCTGCCGATCTTGTGGGTCGCGTTAAAACCGTATCGGATGCCGATATCGACAATATTGTCGAGGCGGCGAGATTGTCTTATGCCCCCTATAGCTCAAGCGGGTTCGGCATCGACATTGCCAGTGTCGAGTTTGTCGAAAATGGCGAGGTCTGTATTCTGGGACGTCGGACCGAAGGTATGGCGCCCAATGATACCGCGATTGACTCGCTTGAGGATCTTGAAGCCGAAGAAGGTCAGGGTATGATCGTTGTCACGGTCAAATATGAGTATGTCCCCTTCTTCAGTCAGCTCTTCGTCGATAATTTCCATTTGCAGGAAGTGGCGTTCACAAGAGGTCGCCGCACACCAACTGTGGCCTGGAACAATGAGTGTTAAGGTAAAAGAAAGAATGTTCACCCAACTTCACAGCTATATCCGTCACACCGCAGGGGCCACTGCCCTTGTGTTTGCGCTGACGATCCCCGTTGTTCTGGGGTCGGTCGGGATGGCTGTGGATTTGAGCTTTGGGTATCTGATCAAACAACGTCTTTCCCATGCTCTTGATGCCGCAGCCGTGGCAGCCGCAGCCTCGGAAGTCGAAGGCGAGGACCTGACCGCTAAAGTGAACCAGTTCATTGACCAGAACTATCCGGATGACAGTATCGGCAAGGTCCATGATGTGAAGGTCGTACCGAACGGTAATGATTTGTATGTCAGCGCATCGGCGTCTTACGACACGATGTTTGCGACCTTTCTGGGCATCAAACAGTTCGAGGTCTCAACATCAACCACGGTTACACGCAATATTGTCGGGCTGGAAGTCGTGCTGGTGCTGGATGTGACGGGGTCGATGGACTCAGCTTACTATGATGACCAGCAACGTCGCTATATCAAGAATATCGAGACGTTGCGCACGGCCTCGACCAATTTCGTCAATTTGCTTTTCAGCAGCTCGATTTATGATGACACGGTCAAAATCGGCATGGTCCCCTACTCTACCACAGTGAATGTCGGGCCTTACGGTCTGGGGCTGGATCTGGACGGAGACCCTTATGACACGGCGTTCGTGCACAATGAAGAAGGGTTCAGCTATTACAACCCGCAAGCACCGGAATATAATCCGCAGGCCAATGTCTCTGAAAATTCAAGCTCCTATAAAAACCAGTGGCGCGGCTGCATTCTTGAGCATGACTATAGCGAGGATACGGAAGATTCCACCGACGGCTGGACATGGGAACCTTACCGTCACACCTATCGCTATGCGCAAAACAATTATTATCGCCAGCTCTCAAGCCGCTGCAAAAGTACGGATCGCTGGGGGCGCTGCACAGGATATTACTATAACTGGGAATGGAGCGACTTACAGGGCAGCCGCAACGAGAATTGCCCCAAAGCGCATATCGTCCCTCTGACAAGTGATAAAGACGCGCTGAACTACGAAATTGCCAAACTCAAGGCCGATGGAAACACCTCGGGCAATATCGGGATGGTGTGGGGTTACCGCGTTATCTCGCCCGAATTTCCCTTTAAAGAGGGCGTTGCGTTCGATGATCCGAAATGGCGGAAAGCCGTTGTCATGATGACGGATGGTGACAATACCGTGAATAATATCTACACGCCTTATGGCGGCTATACGCAAAGCTCCGTCAGATCTGTCACAACGATGAATGATCGCTTTGCCGAAACCTGCCAGAATATGAAGGATGACGGCATTCTGATCTATACCGTAACCTTTACCTCAGGCATTTCCGACAACACCAAGGATTATTACCGTGAGTGTGCGTCCGATGAGAGCAAATATTACGATGCACCATCCCAGACCGACCTGCTGAACGCCTTTAACGCGATCAGTAAGGAACTGTCCAACATCTACATCAAAAACTAAGGGTTACGCCGCAACTGGCCCTGTCATTGTGGTTGCCGAAACAGCCTTGCCTGTAACCATCGGTACAACCGACGTTTTGGCGCTCAAATGGTGCTCAGGCGTGCCGCGCCCGTTATAGGTTTCGTGCGCCCACACAAGATTATCGTCAATGGCGGCGTGATCACGTCCTATTTCCTTCACGATCGAAACGGCAGAGGTCACGACGCGAATTTTCGAGACATCGACATTGGCGTTACACAGTAATTCCAGCTTTTCCTCAACGCTTGGAACCGTATCCGAAATCCAGAACTCATCAATATGGGGGTCGGATGCAAATTTCTTCAGCGCGTCGCCTGTCAAAACACCTGCCGTTGCATAAGCAATCACCTTAGACGCCCCTTGTTGTTTCAGAAATTCGGCGGCTTTACGCTGGGTCGAACCGCTGGCGGCAATATCATCAATCAGGAAGGCGATTTTGCCCTTCACATTATCGATATAGCTGCCCTCTTCGGCAATCGTGGTCTCGGATGGCGACAGGCGAACTTTGTTGATCCCGAACATGTAAGGATGTTCGGACAATTCGGTGTCGGCAAAAGTTTTACCGTAATAGCTGGCGCAGATATTACGGGCGCGTGCGACCCCCAGATCGCCCTGCTTTTGCGCGCCGTCAGGCGCACCGAAGACGATTTGTCCTGCATATTGATGTAAAGGAAACTGGTCCTGAATGGCATCGCCGACAATATCGACGGAGGAGACGAATTGCGCCTCCTGCTTATAGGGGCTTGTGCCGCGTAAAGTATCGGCAACCTCCTGAAAATCTTCTTTCAGCCTCAGAAAGGCTGCCTCATCCAGATTGCCGCGATCCAGCGCCGTTTGCGCCATGCGCTCCAGATGCCCGATGGAATTATCCATGATATAGCCGGGTGAAAAGACGCGCTTATAGACGGCTTCGGCATCCAGAGAGTGGAAATCCACGCCGATAAAGCGGTCCGCCCCGGCTTCACGTAATTGCACGGCAAAGATCGAGCAGGACACCGCATTTTCCTGCGGGCCGCTCAAGAATTTATCGCCGCGCTGCACAACCTTGGTAAAGGGTCTGTCCTGACGCGTATAGGCGGTATGCGGGGCCAAAATCGTGATCGTTGCCACGCCGCAATTCTTCTTCAAATGCTTCAGACAGTGGAGAAGGCTCATGGCGCGTGACGATGAATTCTGCCCTGAAATCGCATGAACGATTGTGACATGAGCGCCTTTCAGGCCACGCATGATGCGCTCTTTTTCAGCTTGGGAAAATTCCTGATCGAAAGGATGATCGTCCAGCTTGTCATCCAAAAACATCTCGAAACTGGACTCCCCGTCCCCGAATGTCGAAAAACGCGACTGGAAAATATTCAGATGGTTATAACGTTCGGCAATCAATTGCGCGATCGGGCGGGACACCCGTCCGACCATAATATAGTGCGGACGCTTACCTTCAGGACGTGCGGAAGTCATGGGCTACTCAAAAAAATCTGATCAACATATATGCAAAATATT
>JBFWMN010000096.1:0-3384 GCA_050251555.1 Pseudobdellovibrionaceae bacterium
ACCTTTGGCTTTTTGCGCCATATCAATCACATCGTCAAAATCCATATCCTCGACATATTTGCTGTCTTTGAGGAGCTGCCCGAAACTTGCGACAGCCACCGAGAAGCGCACATCATCTTCCTCGGCTGACAATTCTTCTTCGGAAGACGCCTTGATCGGGGTTGTGATCAGCTTGGACGTGTTCTCATTCGGCAATTTGTAACGGATTTTCAAGAAAGCCAACTCATCGTCAAAGTCGCTTGAATCCTCCACTTTGGCAGGCGCTGCCGCTTTTGTGTAACGTGACGGATCATTGGCGACAGCTTGAGAGCCTTTGGGTGTCACTTCATAAATGGCTGTGACCGTATGCCCTGCCCCGATGTCGCCCGCATCGACCTTATCATTGTTGAAATCCTCATTTTTCAAGGCGCGGGTTTCATAGCCCACAAGGCGATATTCGGCGACCGTCTCGGGATTAAACTCGACCTGGACTTTAACATCCTTGGCAATCGGGAAGAGTTGTGAGGTGGCTTCATCAACCAGCACCTTGCGGGCCTCAGCCGCACTGTCGATATAGGCCGCAACACCATTTCCGTTTTGGGCCAGTTCCTGCATGATATGGTCATTCACATTGCCCTGCCCGAACCCGAGGACGGACAAGAAAATCCCGCTGTCACGCTTTTTCTCGATAAGTTTTTTCAAGGCTTCAGGGTCGGAAACACCAATATTGAAATCCCCGTCTGTAGCCAAAATCACGCGATTGACCGCTTCATCCGAATAGTTTTGTTCAGCTAAAACATAGGCGGCCTCAATCCCTTGCGCACCGGCAGTTCCGCCACCCGCACCAAGCGCATCCATAGCACCAATAATCTTGGCTTTGTCTTTGACTTTGGTCGGTTCCAGCGCAACACCCGTTCCGCCTGCATAAGTCACAATCGAGACCGTATCGTCAGGCTTTAATGTGGTCAGCAACACCTCCATGGATTGCTTAACCAGCGGCAGCTTGTCAGGCGCACTCATCGAACCTGAGACATCCAGCAGGAACACAAGGTTTGCATGGGGTCGTGTCTCACCGATGTCATACCCTTTGATACCGATATGAACGAGCTTTTTACCCGTCGCCCAAGGGGATGGTGTTACCGTCACATTGGCTTTGAACGGTTCGGCTTTGTCTGTTGGCCCTTGATAGTCATAAGGGAAATAATTGATCATTTCCTCGATACGCACCGCGTCACTGACCGGCAAACGACCTGCATTCAAAGAGCGGCGCACCATCGCATAAGAAGACGTATCGACATCAATCGAGAATGTGGATACAGGGTCTTGCGCCACCACCTTAATGGGTGAAGCGTCCTCATTCTTATACTGGTTGTGATCTGCTTCCATCTCGACATACGCATCGACAGGTACCGGCATCGGATAAGGCATGATAGAGGGCTCTGCAGCAATAGACGCCGCACGACCTGCTACATAATTCTGTTCAGCCATCTGCATTTTCATCGCAGCCACGGGCGGTGCACCGACAGGTGCAGGGACAGGAGCAGGAATAAAGCTTGATGCATCGGCCTCACCGCGCTCCCGTTGGACTTTATTCAAATCCTGAAGCGCGATTTCCATTTCAGGAGCCTGATCCGATTGTGGTGCCACTTGCCCTTGCACAGCCAGTTGTGTTGTCGGGGCAAGATCTCCGCTTTGTTGCGTCATCGGACCATAGGCGACCGTGACCGCGAGAATTGCGACACAGGCTGTGGCCAGACCACCGTAAATGAGTTTTTTGTTTTCGAATGCCATGGGTTTTCTCCTTCCCTCGTGGGTTGTTCTACCCATAAGTCGGGACAGGATCGAAAATCCTTGGGACTTTTCTTTATTTTTTTTCTCAAATTCCGCCAAGGCCATATTCATCGCCACTTTGCGGGCGTTCTCATCAGGCTCGGGCACGTCGATTTTTGAGAGTAAATCTTTCATTTCTTTATCGTCATCGGGATGCATTACACACCTCCTTCCGTCAAAAGGCCCGCTGCCTTGAGGGCTTTGCGGGCTTCATGAATTTTCCATGAGACAGTGGATTCAGCCGTACCCATCACCTGTGCTGCCTCTTTGTGAGAAAGTTCTTCGACAAACACCAGAAGGAGGGCTGTCCTCTCATCCTCTTTCAAATCCTGCAAGCGTTCGAGGATTTGTTTGGAGTGAAGGGCACGTTCGGCATTTGCCCCCTCTCCCGTCAACTCGGGATCAATGGCAACGGCGCGCCTATCGTGCCGCCCTTGAGCCCTAGACCAATCAATCGCCGTGCGAGTTGTCACAGTATAGAGCCAGCTTGTAAATTTGGAGTTGCCTTTAAATGTGCCAAGCGCACCTGCCAGCTTCACACAGACCTCCTGAGTCACATCCTCGGCGTCGCGTTGATTACCCGCATAACGGTAGGCAAAGCGGTAGATCGTCATGTAGTGGCGTTCAATAAGCGCCTCGAATGCGCGTGCCGAGCCACCCTTTGCCTGCAGGGCAAGTGTCTCGTCATCTTCATCAGATACGATGCGCGGGGCATTCATGAGAGCAATGGATCTCCTCATCTCAAACTATAAGACGCAGGCAGTCTAACAAAGCTTGGACAAAATCTGTGTTTCTTTTCGACTTTTTAAATTTTTTCCCACATGATCGGGTCAACGGGGATCCCTTTTTCAATGATATTTCGCCTCTTCCTTCTGGTTTTACTTGTTTGCAGCGGTGTCTTTTTCTTCTTCATGTTCACACATCAGGAAGAATTTTTGGCCTTCATTGCCAAAACACAGCCCGAGACGACCCAAAGCTGGAACACGAAACAAGTGCGCGAGATGCGCAGCAACGCGACACAAAAGCTGAATAATCTAGGCTATCTTCACAAAATTCTGACCGAGAAATTCCCCGAGAAGCAGGACAAATTTGACCGTTTCTTCACAGACACGTTTCCTGGCGCAATGCTTCGGCGCGCACAAGTCCTGATCTATCATGAGAAAAGCTATCAGCGCGCCTATGATCTTGCCAAATTGCTGCTGCCCGAAAATGCCGGCGCGTATGAAATTATCGGCGTTTTGTATCTTGAGGGGCACGTCTACAAAAAGGACCTACTGCAGGCCGAAGAAAATTTCAGCCGGTGCGTAAACGAGCCTGACGGGTTTTGCGCCAAACAGCATGACTATACGTTAAACGCCATTACCTATTATGCCGGTCAGGCCTATAGCGACAAAACACCCGACAATGACGCGTGGGCCGTTAACCTACTCGAACGTGCCGCATCACAAAAATACCCGCCCGCCATGCGAACACTGGCCTATGCCTTAAGAGACGGTATCGGCATAGCACAAAATCCGCAGCGAGCCATTTTGCTGTTCAGTGAGGCTGCCGAATTAGGGGATGTTCCTTCCCAAG
>JBFWMN010000097.1:0-3138 GCA_050251555.1 Pseudobdellovibrionaceae bacterium
TATTGGTGCTTACAAATCGCAGCAAATCATTCATGAATGTCTGATCGATCAAAGACGCCGCTTCGATATTGAGCATATAGGGACGCGCCCGCCCGTTCATATGCAATTTGCGCAGCGTATCCAGAGCCCGCATGAGAAGAATACGATCCAGTACCGTTGTCATATCTCGCTCTTCCGCAAGAGGCAAGTAACGCGCACCGCTGATATAGGTTGTATCATTCATCCGCAAACGTCCGAACACTTCATAAAATTGCGCTTGACGCTGCGGCAGTGAGACAACAGGCTGTACAAAAAGGTCAATCCAGTTCTCATTCCGCGCCGTATTCAACAGGGTACGCACTTGCGCGTCGCTGACTTTGTGCTGCGTCAATGAATCGCGAATTTGCACAACTGTCTTGGGTTGGGACGGCACGGCTATGCTGACAGGATGAGACATCGTCTCTTTCGTTTCCTTCACGTCTTTGAATGGAACGACACGCTCTTCAAAACGAGAGAGTGCGGTAACAGCCTCTTCGACATTTTCAATGCGGCGACGAACTTGGCGGAGTTGCGCATGTCGGCGTAAAACCTCCAACAACAAACCGCCAGCCAGAAACACCATCACAACGCCAGAAACAAGAACGCTATGATCGGCATGTTTTAGAAAGAGGCTCAGAAAGGTGAGGCCCGCTAGACAAAATGCTGCAGCAATACAGACACTCTTCAAAGCTTTTTGAATGCGAAACAGGCTAAGCTGCATGGGAGGCAGCCCCCTTCTTATGCGCTATTCCGACTGCATCTTTTACGTTTTTGATATTGTAGGTTTGCAGCATTTCAAGAAGGTCACGAGCAATATCTGTTGGGAGTGACGGGCCTTCATAAACAAGCCCCGTGTACAGTTGCACCAGAGATGCGCCCGCTGCAATTTTCTCATACGCATCACTTGCCGAAGAAATACCGCCGACACCGATAATGGGAATTTGTCCGCGTAAAAGTGTGAAAAAGCGTCCGATCACGACTGTCGAACGGTCACGTACATGCGGCCCGCTCAACCCCCCCTTCTCCGCAGCAAACCCTTGGGAGAGCGTTTCGGGACGGGCCAATGTCGTGTTGGTCAGAATAACGCCGTCTATGCCGACATCCAGCAATACGGGTGCAATATCGTCAATCTGTTTATCCGTCAGATCAGGCGAAAGCTTCACAAAAAGAGGGCGTTTATGCTCTTGTAAATTTCTGGCTTCAATCAACTTGGCCAGCAGTGGTTTCAGATATTGCGGATCCTGAAGATCACGCAAACCTGGCGTATTCGGAGAAGAAATATTGACCGTGAAATAGCTTGCCAGTCCAGAGAGTTCCTCAATCAGGGTAATATAGTCTTCAACGGGATTGGCCTGATCCTTATTCATGCCGATATTGACCCCGACAGGTCCGGGGGCGTGATGATGTTTTTGCCTGTACTGCAACAAATTATGTTTAAAAACAGCCAGCCCGCCATTGGGAAATCCCATGCGATTGATGATGGAAGAGCTTTTGACGTCACGAAAAATACGCGGCTTAGGGTTTCCTGCTTGCGGCTTTGGCGTCACCGTCCCGACCTCAACGAAACCAAACCCCAAACCGAACAGCCCTTCAATCACTTCGGCATCCTTATCAAACCCTGCAGCCATACCGATCGGCGTCACAAAGGACAGTCCGGCAACCTCGGTATGCAAAATTGTCTCGTTGATACGGTCATAGGTCGGGGCAAACACGCTTTTGAGAAGCTTTAAAGTTTTGCCGTGGGCTTTTTCAGGATCGATTTTAAAAAGAAGCGGGCGGATGATTTTATACATCGGCTGAAGCTCCCTGTTCTTTTTCGCGCTGCTTGGCACGCGAAGCCTCAAGCATATGAACGACACCCGTTTTCATGTAGGTCCAGCCTGTCATCACCGTCAAAATTGCGGCAATGGTCAGACCGATCTGTCCGATAATGAGCGTGCCGCGCACCAACCATTCGCCATAAGGGCCGACCACGAGAAAGCCGAGCGCTACCATCTGCAACCCTGTTTTCCATTTGGCGAGATTACTGACAGGAAGCGTAATATTTTTGGGGCCGAGATATTCGCGAAGGCCCGCCACCAGAAATTCACGCACCAGAATAATGATCGCAGGGATCACCCAAATTCCTGCCAGTCGGTCAATCGCCGCCAATGCCACAAGCAGTGAGCCGACCATGATTTTGTCGGCAATCGGGTCAAGGAATTTTCCGATATCGGACACGTCATCCATGCGGCGTGCCAGATAGCCGTCAAGAAAATCGGTGACTGCCGCCAGCGTATAGAAGGCCAGTGCCGTCCATGCGGCCCATGGCTCTCTGATATACATGAGCAGAATAATCAAAGGAATAAGGGCGATACGACCAATCGTAATCAGATTCGGCAAGGACGTCATGGATGCGCTTCTCCCCTTTTGGAAACTCGAAAAAATCTGTCTTAGAAACGTCTCTGACTATAAAGGCAGACTTACACCCTTTGCAAAGGCTTTACACTGATTTACCACGTCTTTTTTCTTCGCTGCAGCGCATTATGAAAAAGTCGTTGAACTCGCCCCAAAAAAGCATTATGTCTTGTATCCATGTCAAATGCACTCAAGCAACACAGCCTGCTCTCCGACCTGAAAATTTTAGGTCTCGTCGGCGCCTTCGGAGCCACCGTCGGCACGCTCATTCATGACGGTATGGCCATTCGCGAAGCCTCTGTTGCCGCGACACTCCAGTCCGAACTTGTTTCAACAGGCACATTGGAAAGCCTTCCCAACCCCGGACAAATCATCGGGGCGACACAACGCCAGATAACTGCAAAGACACGCATGACAGATTCCTGTCTTGAAGAAACAGGAATCTCCGCATTGGATTACTATTCGGTGCGCCTGCGCGACCGTTTCACAGTCTCTTTCCGCCACAAGCTAGATGAGGCAGATTCGTCCCGCATGCTGGCCTGTCTTGTCGATAAGCAAAACAAAGCCGAACACAGCCGCTTTATCCAACTGGGATAGGCCATAAAAAAACCGGCTCGCATGAAGCCGGTTTTCTTTTTTATATCCTAAATCTGTCTGTCATTAAGCCGAGGCTATTTTCTTACCTGAAGAAGCGGCTTCTTTGGGTTCACGAAGCACATAACC